>SYHD01000174.1 GCA_005799265.1 Planctomycetia bacterium
CGACCTCGGCGTGGAGATTGCCCTGGAAAAAGTGCCTCACGTCCAGAAGAAGCTGATCCAGCAGGCCCGCAGCGCCGGTAAACCCGTCATCACCGCGACCGACATGCTCGACTCGATGCGCAACAATCCCCGACCGACGCGTGCCGAGGTCAGCGATGTCGCCAACGCGGTCTACGACGGGACCGACGCGGTGATGCTGTCGGGCGAGACAGCCGTCGGCAATCATCCCGTGGAAACGGTGCTGTGCATGAAGCGCGTTTTGGAGGAGGCGGAAATCAATCAAGGAGAGGACGGGCCGCGCACGGTGTTGGTGCCGCGCGCTCAGTTGCTCGATTACGTCACCCACGCGATTTGCAAGCTCGCTCACGAGATTGGCGCCGAGGCAATCATCGCGCCGTCGATCAGCGGCGCCACGGTTCGTCTCGTGGCTCGGCATCGACCCAAGCAAACGATTATCGCGATCACGCCCGACCCGGCCGTCGCGCGCCGACTCGCTGTCGTCTGGGGCGTCGCGGCGGTTCCGGTTCCGTTTAATAATGAGACGGGGCACGATTTGCTCGAAGCCGCTGTGCAAGCGGCTTTCCGGGCCGGCTGCGTCAAGGCCGGGGCGCTTGTCGTCGTCTCGGCCTGGCATCCCACTGTCGGTGGGCCGGGGTTTCCGACGATCCGCGTCGTGCGCGTCGGCGCGGATGGGCGCTCGTGCGAGGCATGACTTTGCAGCTTGGCGTTCGTGGGGCGCCATGCGGATGCTAAGCCGCAAGCGGCAATGCGGTGTTCAAGCACATCGCATCCCAGCGATTACGATCGAGATAACCGGCGAACGGCCCACGTCCGCACAGCAAACGGGCAGCGCGATAACGCAGCCGGCGCGTCCATGTCGTCTCCGGCTCGCGTGCGTATTCGTTCATCAGATTACGATAATATTCGTATTGCGCCGCCGTGATCGCCGGGTGTTCCTCGCGAAAGGCGATCGCCCACACGTTGGCCGGCCGGTTGCGCGGCCCGTGCCAGCCGATAATCTTGCTCGGATAGCGTTCCAGCAGCGATTCATACGCGGCTGGCGTGAAGCGCCAATAGTCGTGCGGGAATTCGTGAATGCGAAAATGAAACGGCGTCGAGATCACCAACGCGCCGTCCGGCCGCAGCACGCGATGCACTTCGTCGAGGCCGCGCCAAAAACAACGCACATGCTCGAATGTGTTGAGCGCCAGCACCGTGCCGACCGACGCCGACTTCCACGGCAAGTTTTCGACGTTGGCGACGCGATCGACCCCGGGACCGGGCCGCATATCGACGCCGACGTAGTCCGTGCCCGGAAAGAGCGCACGTAGATTGGCGATCCCTTCCTGGCCTTCCACCTGGTAGGCGCCGATCTCAAGAACGGGTTGCGGCAACTCGAAGGTCTCAACGATCGCGCGTGTGACGCCGTGGAGGAAATGATTCATCGGTCAATCGAGGTTGAAGTTCAAATGATTGTCGCGATTCGGCTTGACCTCGCATTGCAGTTGCGAGAGGGTCGGTTCGCGATATTTGGATTCGAGATACGATACGTCCGAGCCGATGCTGACACGATACCACCCGGCGGCGGCTCCGGGCTTGTCGTCGGTCTTGAGATTGTAGCTGCCGTCGCTTTCGATCTTGCTGACGGCGACGCGACCCGATTCGCCGCGGCTGGTGTCGGGGCTGAAGACGATGATGCCGCCGGGAATTGGCGCCCCCTTGTAGAGAACCTTGCCCGAAACGCTGTTGAGCGTCGCGTTTTTGGATCGGCAGCCAGCCGCCATAACGACGCACAATGCGAGCGAGACGAACATCAGCATCCGTGCTGGGAACATGGCTTTTTCTCGAACGTGACAGGATCGCATCATCCCGATCCGCGGGGGAGATTAGCAAAATTAGCACGGATTAACAAGGCGTAGTTGAGAAAGCAAGACATCCGAGGCTGCTCACTCGACGGCCCCAATCCAGCTCACGCAAAGAAAACAAGATGACTCCGTGGCGGCTATCCTCCCAGCCAGCGCCGATGGAACACGGTCTGCCTATCCTCGCTATTCTTTGTGCCTTGGCGACTTGGCGTGAGGTCATTTTTGCCCTGGGCCGGAAAATATGGTCCTCCCAAGACAATATGACTGGAACCTGCTCTTGATTTCCTTCCACCCCTTCGCTAAAAGCCCGACTCCCAAATGGAGAACCTCAGGCAGCGATGCTTGAAAAGTCGCGGCGGCGGCTCGGAGCGGGACCTGATCCATCGCGCGATCCATCACGTAAAGGAGTACAAGCCGTGAAGAAATTGATCCTGATCATGACCGGGTTCGCCGTGCTCATCACCGGCGCGTATTGCGGCAACTATCTATTCGCTCAGGCCCAGCCCGGCGGCACGGGCGCCCCGGCCCAGCCTGGCGGCGGCGCGGTCGCCCCGGCCCAACCGGGGACCAAGGTCGCCGTCGTCAACATCGGCCTCGTTTTCAACGAGTACGTACGCGCCAAGGCGTTCAAGGCCGATCTCGAACGTACTCTCGATCCTTACAAGAAAAAAGCCAAGACGCTGACCGACGAAATGAAGAAATGGGCCGACGACATGCGTGCCCCAAATTTCAAGCCAGAAAACCGGGCCCACTACGAAGCCGCCATCGTCAAGCACCAACGCGAGCTTGAAGACATGGAGCGCACCGTCAAGGATCTGCTCGGCAAGAAGCAGGAAGATAACCTGGTGACTCTGTGGAAGGAAGTCAACATGGGCATCGAGGGAGTCGCCAAGGCGTACGGCTTCCAGATCGTCCTTGGCTTCGGCGATCCGATGCAAAAGGAGATGCTCGGCCTGTTCCCGAACATCAACCGCAAGATGCAGGCGATGGACCTCGGCAGCACCGTGCCGCTGTATTTGCACAGCAGCGTCGATCTCTCGCAGGCAATCGCCGATACGCTCAATCGCTGGGCCAATCCTGACCCCAAGGGAATCCAGCCCGCGAGCAAATAACGTCATGGACGGCGGAACGAATTGCGGTTGCGTCGTTCCGCCGTGAATTGCTACTTTATCAGTCGTAGTGCAAGCGTTGCGCTTGCACCGGAATCTCTCGGTGCATGCGCGACGCTTGCACTACGAATGCTCAAGGATGGGCTCATCGTGAAACGCATCGATCATCGCTGGCAGCAAACCATCGCCGCGCCGGCCAACGTGCAGGGCATCGGCTACGTGACCGGCAAAATCGTACACCTGCGCTTTCGACCGGCGCCGGCCGACACGGGCATCGTCTTCGTGCGTGTCGATATTGGTCCGCGGGCACACGTTCGCGCTCATGTCGACAACGTCACCGGCACCGCGCGGCGCACCACGCTCGGCACACAGCCCGTGCAAGTCGGACTCGTCGAGCACGTGCTCGCGGCCCTCAGCGGTCTGCGCATCGACAATTGCTACGTCGAACTTGACGCTCCCGAACCTCCCGGCCTCGACGGTTCCGCAAACGCCTTCGTGAAAGCATTGAAAAACGCAGGCACCGTGCTACAGGACCAATGCCGGCCGATCTGGACGGTCGAACAGCCTATCTTCTACGCAACGCCCGAAGCGACCATTGCGGTTCATCCACTCGAAATACCGGAGTTGCGCGTCAGCTACCTGCTCGACTACGGCAAGAATTCTCCGATTTCGTGGCAGGTGTGCACCCAGGCAATCGAGCCCAGCGCGTTTGCGACGCAAATCGCGCCATGCCGAACCTTCGTCACCGAGGCGGAAGCAATCGCCCTGCGCGAACAGGGTCTTGGCTCGCGAACGAAAGTCTCGGACCTGCTCGTCTTCGGACGCCACGGACCCATCGACAACAAGACACGCTTCGGCAATGAGCCGGCCCGGCACAAGATCCTTGACATCGTCGGCGACCTCTCGCTGCTGGGCTGCGACCTGCGCGGCCACGTCGTCGCCTATCGTTCGGGGCACGAACAGAACGTCGAGTTGGCACGCCTGATATCACAACACATGCAATCGGCCGCGACCAGGCAACGCTGCGCCGCGTGACGAAACGACCGCTTCAGACGGCAAGATGAGGGACCGGAGCATGAAACGGATTCGCGCAGCGGTGATCGGCGTCGGGCATCTCGGCAAGGAGCACGCACGCATTCTCGAAGGACTCGCCGATGTCGAGCTCGTCGGCGTCGCCGATGTTAATCTCGATCAAGCCCAGGCCGTCGCCCGCCGGCATCACACCAACGCCTTCGCCGATTATTGGCCGTTGCTCAATCTTGTCGATGTCGCCACCATCGTCGTGCCGACGTTGTATCATCTCGACGTGGCCCGCGATTTCTTGAAGCGAGGCATCTCGGTGCTGGTCGAAAAGCCGCTTGCCCTGAACGCGGCACAAGCGCAGGAGTTAGTTGGCCTTGCAGACCAGCACGGCGCGGTGCTCCAAGTCGGGCATATCGAGCGATTCAATCCCGCCTACGAAGAACTTTGCAGTCGGCCTCTCAAACCGAAGTTAATTCGCGCTCAGCGTATGGGGCCGTTCACCGGGCGTTCGACCGATATCGGTGTCGTGCTCGATTTGATGATTCACGATCTCGATCTCGTTCTCGGCCTGGTGCGATCGTCCGTGCGCAGCGTCGAGGCCGTCGGCATGAGCTGCTACGGTGGACACGAAGATCTGGCAAGCGCACGCATTCAATTCAACAATGGCTGCGTCGCCGAGTTGACCGCGAGTCGGGCGAGTCCGACGGCGGCGAGGCAAATGCAACTGTGGGGCGCGGAAGGGTATGCCGAGGTCGATTTCGCCGCGCGGAAGCTGACGCTCGTGCAACCGTCGGAGCAGGTGCGCCGGCAAGGACTTGATCCCGCTCGGCTCGACGCGGCGTCACGTGCCCGTATCCGCGAGGAATTGTTCACGCGCCATCTCGAGATGCTGACGATCGACGGCAAAGCACAGGATCAACTGACGTGCGAGTTGCAGGACTTCATAGCCTGCGTGCAATCTGGCAAGACGCCGCGCGTGTCCGGCAAGGACGGCCTGGCGGCACTGCAAGTCGCCGACCAGATTCTCGGCGCGCTGCGTGAGCATTCCTGGGACGGCTCTCTGGCGGGACCGAAGGGGCCGGTGCAGTTGCCGCCGCCGGCGGGCCTGCTTTTTCCCCATCGCGTCGATCAAGACGTGGCGTAACGCATCGTCTATCCTGTTGGTGCAACGGATGCGCGGAGCCGCGCACGAAGTAACCGGGCTGACGGCGCCGCTTACTTCGTGCACGGCTCTTCGGCTTGCCTGGCGCGCCGTGCGATCAGTGCGGCGACATATCCTCCCTTGAATCCGCTATCGATATTCACGACGACGACATTCGCCGAGCAGGCATTGAGCATCGTCAGAAGCGGCGCCACGCCGGCGAAGGCGGCGCCGTAGCCGACGCTGGTTGGCACCGCGATCACCGGACAATCGACCAGTCCGCCGACGACGCTCGGCAGCGCCCCATCCATGCCGGCGACGACGACGATGGCGTCGGCCCCCACGAAGTCCTGCTGATGACGCAACAGGCGATGGATGCCCGCTACGCCAACGTCCGCCAGAAGCTGCGCGTGCGTACCGATGGCCTGGGCGGTCACGAACGCCTCGCGCGCGACGGGGAGATCACTCGTTCCCGCAGTGATAATCATGACGCGGCCGACGGGCTCGATCGGCCCGGCGGGCAGCCAGAACGTCCCGGCGATGCGGTCTTGCTCGGCGGACGGGAACTCTTTCGCGAGATGGTCGGCTTGGGCATCGCTCACGCGCGTCGCCAAACAGTGTTGTTTTGCATCGCTCAACTTGCGGACGACGGCTTCGATCCATTCGCACGTCTTGCCCTGGCAGAAGATAACTTCAGGAAAGCCGCAGCGCTGCCGGCGATCGAGATCGACGTTGGCGAAGCCGAGGTCGGCGACTGCGCGTTTGCGCAGCTTTTCCAGAGCTGGCTCAATGCCGAGCTTGTTAGTTTGCACCTGTTCCAGGAGTTCACGCAGATCGACGGGGTCCAAGGCATCTCCAATTTGCCGCTTGCGGCTTTGCGATCGTTCGATGTCACGCGGTCACTTGCGCTCTACCGCAAGCGGTGTGAAGGACTTTAGTTTTTGTGGGAAAAGCGCCGATCTTTTCAAGTTCTCTCCCGCATGATCCGATTATTACCTACAACCAAAATTCTCGGAACAGCCTGCGCTGCGCTGCTTTTGGGGGAGGTCAAAGATGACTGCGGGACTGCTCACCACTGTGGGAATGTGCCTGATCCTGGGCCAGGCATCGAATGAGATCACCTACACCAAAGAGCGGAATCACGACATCCCTGTAAACGTCCAGGAAGCGCGGCGCGGCGAGATCAAAGAGCTACTCCTCTACGCCTCGGCCGACCAGGGCCGGCAATGGGAACAGGTGGCGCGTGTCCTCCCCGATAAAACGGCGTTTGCTTTCTATGCGAACAAGGACGGCGCCCACTGGCTGCGCGTTGCGCTCGTCACGAAAGCCGGCGTGCAGGAACCCGATAACCGCACCCTGATGCAGGGGCCGCTCGAAACTCTGAAGATGGTGATCGATACGCTCAAGCCAATCGTCAAATCGCTGCAGGCGCAGCGCGACGGCGACCACATTCACGTCACCTGGGACGTACAGGAAGAAAACTTCGATTTTCGGCCCGGGGGCATGAAACTCGAATATCAAATGAAGGACGCGCCGACAGCGCCCTGGACGTCGATCTCGTTGGTTCCAGGCTTGAAAGGACACGCGAATTTCCACGCGACGATGAAACAGGCGATCGTCATTCGTTTGACGGTGCGCGATCTGGCGGGCAACGAGTCGGCGGGGTTCGCGGAGACGGCGGGAACACTCGCGGCGGCGGGATTCACAGCGCCGAACGAGGCGCCGCCCAAGAACCCCAATCCGCCGTCGTTGCCCCAAGAATTGGAGTTGCCGACCAAGCCGCCGCCGTCAAAGCCGATTGACGACGTCAAGCCGCCGATTTTTCCATTGCCGACGAATCCGTTGGAGGGGATCAAGACGCCGACGATTCCGCCGCCGCCCGTCGAGACAAGCAGCCGCAAGCCGTTGACGCCGAATCCGGCCAAGAGCATCGCACCGCCGGGGTTGCAAGAGCTTCCGAGTGAAAAGGTGGTTGCTGACACGCGCACGCCGCCGCCGATCGATCCACCCAAGACGACGTCGGGAGGGATTCCGCCACCGATGTTGAACGATGGCCCGGGGGTTGGGCCCGTCGCGAAGGCCAGCCCCGCGCGCAAGCCGTTGCCGCCACTGCAGTACGTCAACAATCATGCGGTCACGCTTGAATATGAGCTGAAGCGAGTCGGCCCATCGGGCATCGGCGGTATCGAGCTGTGGTTGACCAAGGACGACGGCGACACCTGGGAGCAAGTCGCTGACGATGAGGACGCCCAGGGCGGCGCCGTCCAGAATCGGCAGCAGCGCAAATACGAATTCCGCGACAACAAGACCGACGTCTTTCTTCCCGATGCCGTCTATGGCCTGACGCTCGTCGTCAAGAACCGCGCCGGCCTGGGACGCAAGCCGAGGCCCGGAGATGTGCCGGAGATGCGCATCGAGATCGACACGCAGCCGCCGGCGGCACAGCTTTACAAGCCAGTTGTCGATCCGCAACAGCCCGATCACGTGCTATTGCGCTGGATCGCGGAGGACAGGAACCTGACGAGTAATCCGATCGCTCTGGAATTTGCCGAGCGCCGCGACGGGCCGTGGGTTCCGATCAAGACCGAGCTGGAGAACACGGGTCGATTTTCTTGGAAGGTGACGAACGCCATCCCGGTGCAAGTCTATCTGCGATTGCGCGTGCGCGACAAGGCCGGCAATGAAAGCATTGCCGTCACCGCTCAGCCACAGTACGTCGATTTGATGGAGCCCGAAGGCGCGCTCATTCGCGTGCAGCCGACGAGCAAGTAGCCTTGAGTGACAGGCTTCAGGCTTGTCTTTCCTGACGGCGAATCAGAATTTTGCTGGTCTGCGTTGCCAAACTGGAGTTTGGAAACGAGGGCAAGATCGGCGTTCGGTTCGCCGCAATTTTCATTTCGCGATTGCACATTCCCCAGTTCTCCGCGCATAATACAAGTAGCTTCCTTGATGTTGCACACCATCCACGCAGGAGTTGCGCCATGCCGAGTCCCATTCGACGCGCCCTATACTTGATGGCCATCGTCGGCCTGATCGCGTTCGCCGTTTCGATGCCCGCGAATGCCTGTCCGTTCTGCGACGAAAAAGGTACGACGCTGGTCGGCCAATTCGAGGAAGCGCGTTTCGTGCTGCTGGGGACTTTCAAGAATGCCCGCCTTGCCTCCAGTGGACTCGACCGCGGCGAAAGCGATTTCGAGATCGAACAGGTGCTGAAGTCGGACGATTTCCTCAAGGGCAAGAAGATGCTCACCGTGCCCAAGCACATCCCCGACAGCAAGACGAAGTTCATCATCTTCTGCGACCTTTATCAGGGCAAGGTCGATCCGTACAAGGGAATGCCGATCGTCAATGACGGGGAAATGGTTCGTTATCTCGAAGGGGTCATGAAGATCAAGGAGAAGTCGCAGCCGGAGCGCTTGCGGCATGCGTTCGATTTTCTGAACAGCCCGGAGACTGAAGTCGCCCTCGATGCGTATCGGGAATTCGCCAAGGCCGATTACGCCGACTACAAAGACATCGCGAAAAAGCTCCCCGCGGACCGCATCGCGAGCTGGCTCCAAGATCCCAAGACGCCTCCCTTCCGCTACGGGCTCTATGCCTCGCTCCTGGGCCATTGCGGCGGCAAGCAGGATGCCAAGCTGCTTCTCAATATGATCGAGGACCCCGAGAAACGCAAAGGCTCCGGCCTGCACGGGCTTCTGGCGGCCTACACGATGCTCGAACCCGAAAAGGGCTGGACGATGCTCAAGGACATGGTACACACCAAGGAAAAGAAGTTCCTCGTTCGCTATGCGGGCCTGCTGACGATCCGCTTCCTCTGGGAGTATCGCACCGATCTCATCCACAAGGACGAAACGGTGGCACGCAACGAACTCGTCAAGGGCATCGCGGGCGTGCTCCAAGTCAGCGACATGGCCGACTTCGCGATCGAGGATCTGCGCAAATGGCAGCGCTGGGAGTACAGCGATCAGATCCTCGGCATGTTCGGCCAGAAGGGGCTTAACACGCCGTCGATCCGCAAGTCGATCCTGCGTTACGCCCTGCAATGCCCGTCGAAACCGGCGGTAGAGTTCGTCAAGACGCAGCGCGCCCGCGACATGGAATGGGTGGATGAAACGCGCGAACTGCTCGAACTGGAACCACGCCCGGCGGCGACGACGCCGACGTCGAAGAAATAACTCAACGCCGTTTGCGGCTGAGCGTACGCAATCGCGCATTACTCCCCTCTCCCCTGTACTCGGGGGAGAGGGGCCGGGGGTGAGTGGGCGGCACCCGCGAAAAATGCCCCCCTCACCCCAACCCCTCTCCCCTGAGTACAGGGGAGAGGGGCTTACAGCCGCTAACCGCAAGCGGCAACAGCGGAAAAATGGAGTCTTCCGAATGCGAAAAATCCTCGCTTTCACTTTGTTATTGCTCTTGGCCCCCTCCCCGGCACCGGCGTGCAGCCTGTGCGGCAATCTATCGCGCGCCGTGTCGCTCTTGCACGAATTCGAGCAGGCCGACGAAATCCTCTACGGACGCATCGCCAACCCCAAACTGGAAGTCAAGCCGGGCGGCCTGGCGGGGAGCGGGACGACTGAGTTTCACATCGAGAAAGCCGTCAAACACAATCCGTTACAGCCTCGCGGACAGATGATCCTCCTATCGCGTTATCTACCGATCCTCGATGCGAAAGATCCACCGCGTTTCGTCATGTTCTACCGCAAAGGGAGCGTGCAGCCGTACTCCGGCCGGGAGGTCAAGTCGCCGCTGCTGCTCGATTTCGTCGCCGCGCTGCAGAGGTATCGTGACAATCCGACCGAGATGCTGCTCTTCGCGGGCAAGCATCTCGACCATGCCGACCCGCAAATCGCGGACGAAGCGTTCCTGGCATTCGCGCGGGCGGACGACAAGCTGATTGGTCAGGTCGCCCGGAAGCTCGCGCCCGACAAGCTACGCACGCTCATCAAGGCGCCCGAACTTGAGCCTGAGCGTTTGAGCATGTACGCCTTTCTCCTGGGTGCATGCGGCGACGCGAGCGATCTCGATTTGCTGCGTTCCTTCCTGAAGGACACGCGGAACTACAAGGCGTTCGAAGGAATCCTCGCAGGGTACATCACGATGCGTCCGCAGGAAGGCTGGGCTTACATGCACGAGTTGGTCAAGAACGAGACGACGCCATTTCTCTTGCGTTACGCGTCGCTGCGGACGATGCGATTCTTTTACAACGCCAAACCGGAAGAGACGGGCAAACAAGTGATGCACGGGCTGGGTCTGGCGCTCGAACGCGCGGATGTGGCCGATATTGCGATAACCGATCTGCGCAAGTGGCAGCGCTGGCAGCACACGGCGCTGATTCTGGCGTGCTATGACAAAACGAGCCATCGCGCGCCGATCGTCAAGAATAGCATTGTGCGTTACGCGCTGGTCTGTCCGCAACCGGAGGCGCGCACCTTCATCGAACAGGTACGCCGACAGGATCCGGAGCTGGTGCGCTATCTGGAAGAAGAACTGAAATAATCGCCGCGCAGTTTGCGCCATTTCGTGAGAAATTCCTCCATGCATCTATCTCTTCAATCGTCTCCCCTCGCCGAGATTGCCGTCGATTGGCTTGTCGTCTGCCTGTGGGAAAAGGAAGCTCTCACCGGCGCTGCGGCTACCATCGACGCCAAGCTGGGCGGGCTTGTGTCGAAACTCTGCGAACAAGGCGACGTCGCCGGCAAAGCGAAGGAGTTGACGCCGCTCTATCAGTGCCCTGCCCTGGCCGCCAGGCGTTTGCTTCTCGTCGGTCTGGGACAGCGAGACAGATGCGATTTCGCGGCGCTCGTGTCGGCCCTTGGCGCCGCCGCCAAGGTGTTATCGAGCAAGCCGGTCCAGCGCATCGCGATGGCGCTGCCCGAAGGCGTTCCCGGCCTTGGTGCGGATGTTGTGCTGCGCGCCTGTGCGCACGGCTTTTATCAAGGCTCTAGCAGCGCCGGGATTCGCAAAAGCACGAACGACCGCACGCCACCCACTGAAGTTTGCTTTGTCGCATCGGCGTCGGGCGCCTCGCTGGAGCCAAGCGTGCGCCGCGCCGAGATCGAGGGACGCGCTGCCAACCTTGCGCGCGAACTGGTCAATATACCGCCTTGTGATCTGTATCCCGAATCGTTTGCCGAGCGTGCACTGGCGATCGCCGGCAAGGTCGGGCTGGACGTGAAGATTCTTGACGAACCCGCCCTACATGCCGAACGAATGAACTCGTTGCTCGCAGTGGCATGCGGGTCCGAGCGGCCGCCACGGCTCGTCGTTTTGCAACATCGCAAGGGGGGCGCGAAACCGACGCTCGGCCTGATTGGCAAGGGCGTCACCTTCGATTCGGGCGGGCTTTCGCTCAAGACGACCGATCAGATGGTGGACATGAAGTGCGACATGGCCGGCGCCGCCGCGGTCCTGGGCGCGATGCAGGCGATCGCGGAACTGGCGCTGCCGGTCAACGTGCTCGGCGTGATGGCCCTGGTCGAGAACATGCCGAGCGGCAAGGCGATGAAGCTCGGCGACGTGCTCAGGGCTCGCAACGGCAAAACCATCGAGGTGCTTAACACCGACGCGGAAGGCCGTTTGATCTTGGCCGACGCGCTGGCGTATGCGGTCGATCTCAAGGCCAGCCACCTCGTCGATCTGGCGACACTGACGGGCGCCTGCATGGTCGCGCTCGGCTACGATGTCGCCGGCCTGATGAGCAATAACGACGCCTGGAGCCAAAAGGTGTTGGCCGCGTCGCAAGCGGCGGGCGAGAAAGCGTGGCCGTTGCCGATGTTCGCGCATTACAAGGAGATGATCAAGAGCGACGTGGCCGACATGAAGAATACGGGCGGCTCGCGCTACGCCGGCGCGATCTCGGCGGCCAAGTTCCTGGAGGAGTTCGTGGGCGAGACGCCGTGGGTTCACCTTGACATCGCGGGGCCTTCGTGGGCGGAGAAGGAAAACGCCTCACGCGACGCGGGCGGCACGGGCTGCTTTGTGCGAACGCTGATCGAATTGGCGCGAACCTATTGACATCCTCGTTCCGACGCTCCGCGTGGGAACGTGTGGCTGTCGATTTACTTCAATAGGGCCGTGTTCACCATCCAGATATCAAGCCCCCCCTTGCCGCCGGGGCGATCGGACACGAAGTACAACTTCGTCCCGTCGGTCGTGAGCGCGGGGTGCATGTCGCCTTTCTTGCTCTTGGGATGATTGAGAACGGTCACTTCTTCGGGCTTGGACCAGCGATCGCCGATCTTGCCGCGTTTGCTGCGAAAGATTCCGATCCTGCCGCTGTCGAGAGGCCCTTGCAGATACATGGTCCCACCCATGCCGACGATGGCGGCGCGATGAAACCCCGCCGGAAAGCCAACCTGTTTGGCGTCGCCGATCGGGCCTGGCGTTGGCCCGTTGGCGTAGAAGAGCTTCCAGCCTTCGTCGGTCTTGCGGCTAAAGTAGATTTCTTTGCCGCCGGGTATGATCCATGGATAGAGTTCGTCAGCGGGGGAATTGACATTGCCCGGCAAGAAGAGTGGCGCCAGCATGCCGGACTTTGTCAACAGATCGAAGTTCTTCAGCTTGGCGAACTTCGGATCTTTCACCTCGTTGGCGGCATAGTAGTATTTGTCCTTGACCATGAACGGGCTGCGTTCGTCGGCCGTCTTGTCGAACATGAACGGCTTGCCCTGCGGAAACGCCGTGCTGCCGACTGGTCTCTTTGAGAAATAGATGTCGTAGGTGCCGAGTGCGTTGGAGGCATAGAGCAGTGAGGTTCCGTCCGGCGACGGAAACGGATCTTCCTCGTCGGAGTCCGTGTTGAGCCTGTCGAGATTGAGCGCCTTGATGGCGACATCCCCCGCGTCGGCCTCACGCCGGCTGTTGAATGCGAGAAGAATGGTGGCCGCGACGAAAATAAGAATCCAGTATCGCATAGCGCGCTCCGGTCCCGGGATGAAGTGAGGATAATGTATGAAAAGGAAATGAGCCGCGCTCGAAGTAAGCGGCAGGAGTGATGTTCGCTTATTTCGTGTGCGGCTCTTCGGTTGGCTGATAGGAAAACACGCGCACGCACTCCTCGACACTCAGCTCGCGATTAAGCTCGGGTTCGAGAAACTCGATCCGCAAGATCGAACGCAGGCGATTTTCGTTATCCGGCCCCCACCATTCAACGCGCCACGGCCACAGCGTTCTCGCATCGAGGTAGACGTTGGCGTGTCGCGCCGGGATCGTCATGGTCTTGTCGGAAGGGTTGACGTCGAAATGGATCTGAATCACCGGTGCGTCGTCGAGCAGGCCAGTCTGTAGCTTGGCGTTTTCGAGAAACGGCAACAGCTTCTGCAACATCGCCAAGGGACCGCCGCAGCCTTTGGCGGTGAGAAACGCCTCGCGCTCGGCGGTGCTCTCGGAGCGAGCGGGAAGCTGCTCGACGTTTACCTTCGCGGAGGCTTCGTCGCATTCAAGGACGTGGGCGGCCACCTCGCCGTCGCTGACGACGGTCCAACGCCGCGCGCCGGTCCGCATGGACAGGCGAGCGCATTGATTGGGGCCGCGCTGCAGCATCCCCTCGGCGACACAGCCACATTCAGGATCACTCATCGTTTGCCGAATCTTCGTTTTCAGCCAAGGCGTTTTCCGCGCATCCAACTTATCGATGGCTTTACGCACGAGTTCATGAGCGCTGACGCCTGAACCGATGATGTCGTTGTCAAGTGGCACGGGCTGCGGAAGGAAGGCTGGTTCGCGATCTTGCGTCGGCGCGGCAATCGGGCCGGGCCAGGCGCCCGTGAGAAGGATCGTTATTCCCATCGCCACGCAAACAAAAAGCAGTAGCCGCGCAAGCATGTCAAACTTTTCCGATTTTGACGAAAGTCCCGTTTCGATTTCCGCCGAGTATTTCCAGTGGGGACCGTTGTCGGTTGGTTAAAAGGGGAACGTTCATGAAGCGACGAATCATCGAGGCGGTTTTGCTGCTGGGAACCGTCGGCGGTTGCGTGAACATGGATTCACCCCCGGAAACCGGTGGGCCGCGAGCAAACTTTGGCAAGGGCGTCGCACCGCCATCGATTCCCGGCGTACAAGGGCCGTACGGCCAGGCCGTGCCGATGATCGCCCCGTATAACACGAGCCCACCGGTGAATCAATACGCAGCCATGCGGTTGATGTCGACGAACCAGCCGATGAGTTCACTGGACATGATGCAGGGTGGAATGCCAATGGTGGGAGGTCCTCCGGGAGCGATGACCCCCATGCACACACCCCCGCAAGGACTCATCACGCCGCGCGGGATTCCTCCCATGCCAGGCATGTCGCCCGGATTCGGCGGGATGTCCATGCCGCCGGGAGGAATGGGCAGCATGCCGATGATGGGCGGACCGATGGGTGGCATGCCAATGTCGCCAGGAGGAATGAAAGGCATGCCGCCGGGCATGATGCCTGGAGCAATGGGAGGAATGCCACCGCCTGGTATGATGCCCGGAGCAATGGGCGGAATGCCGCCGGGTGCGATGGGGGGAATGCCACCGGGCATGATGCCGACGGGTGCAATGGGAGGCATGCCGCCGCCCGGCATGATGCTCGGCAAGATGGGACGAATGTCTCCCGGAGCGGAAATGATGCCGAGTGGAATGCCCATGCCGCCGGGCGGAGGCCTCATGCAAGCAAGTCATTCCCCGGGCGCGAGTCCGACGGGCAACGCGCTACCGGCCCAGTTTTCCAATAGTGCGCCGGTCGGCTCGACCTATCCAGCCCAGCGCACGCAGGTGTTCATCAACAAGCCGGCGACCATGCAAGTCTACTGGTTCACGCAAGGCCCCGACGGCAAACCGAATTACTCGACGACGCCGCTGTTCACGCCGGGCCGCTACAACTTCGCGCAAGGTGCGATTTATCGGTTGAAGCTGACGCACATTCCAGGCCGTCCGTCGCTGGAGTTGTATCCGACGCTGGAAGTGGTGCCAACCAATTCGAAGACGAGCGAGTTCCTCGCGCACAACAGCGTACCGCTCGAGTTCAGCGAGGACGATTTCAAGCAGGTGGTGGATAGGAATTATATCGTAAAGGTAATTTACCTGCCCGATCCACAGTACCAAGATGCCGGCGGCGCCGGTCCCGACGAAATCGTATCGACGCGCCTGGAGCCTGGGCAGGACCCGATTCAGGAAGCGCTGCGGCGCGGCAGCATCCTGCTGGTAATCCGCATCGGCAACATCGACCAGGGCTTGCAGCACTCGCCGCCAATGTCGGCCACGGCGCCGGGCGGACCGCCGCCGAACCTGTCAGCGCCGCCGGGCGGACCAGGCGGTCTGGGCGGCCTGCCGGGGGGGGCCTACACGCCGCCGCCGAGGCTCGGGTACCCACCGACCTATCAGGTTCCGCACAACGTGAATCCGATACCGCCGGGCGGGGGCGCCAATCCGACCTTCAATCCGGATCAGCACAAGCTGCCGCAGGTCCCCAGCCAACCCGAGCCGCCCAATAAGCTGCCATTCCCAGGCATCGGCGGAAACCCGCCGCAGAGCAACGGGCCGAACCTGAATGGCGGCGCGTCGGAACGAAAAGACCCAAGCGTGGCGGCGCCAAGGGACAACAGGCCGGACCTGCCGCTGTTGCCTGAGCCGTCGGATGACTTGGGGCCGATCGGGCCGGCGCTACCGACGCTGCCGTCACGTCCCATCGAGCGAGACAGGGAGGTGACATTGCCAACGCCAACGCCCATCGCACCGGCGTTGCCAACGCCCATCGTACCAATGACGCCGACGGTGCCGACCGCGCCGCTGCTGCCGACGACGCCGCCGTTGCCGACGGAACCTCTAAACATGGGCAATGATCCGGCCGTGCCGCCGTACATCACGCTGCCGCCAATCGACAGCAATCCGGGCTCGGGTCGCGAGCTGCCGCCGATCCCGCTCCCGCCGGTGCCGGCTGGGAACGCCAAGTGAACCTTATTGTGAGTGGCCAAGAAGTTAGCCACGGATGGACCACGGAAAAAACACGGATAAGAAAAATTGAATAAGTGGGATTCGATTGATAGTGGGTTGGTCTGGATCGTCGCCCTTACGCTTCGCGTGTGGTATTCGTCACGCGGAGCGTGACGCCTACGATCTTGCTGCAAACGGACCCACCTACGGGTTTCTTCGTTTTTATCCGTGTTTCTTCCGTGTTCCATCCGTGGCTAATTTCCGCCATGGAGTTCATCATGCGACAGCCTCTTCGCTGTTGGTTTGTCTGCGCGTTGGCGTTCGTCTTGATCGGCGTCGCGTTTGTTATGGCGCAGTTGCCGCCGATGGCTACGCCGCCGTTGCCGGCTCCGCTCATGTATCTACGATTCACTGGTCCGAAGAACACCAAGATCACCATCTACCGCGGCTTCGATCAAGGACAGACGCTCGAACTCCCTTGTACCGTCGGCTTCCGCCCCGGCTACGTCTATCGCTTTGCCGTGACTGATGTGCCGAGCTTCCCGCGTCAAGTCTTCTGCCCGTCGCTTGAAGTTCGTGGCACGCTCGCCTTGCAGCCGAAACTGCGCAACGCGGAGTTCCCCGCACACATCAACTTCAGCGAGGATGAATTCTTCAAGGCGCTCAACGGCAAGCACATCAAGAAAGTCGTCACGCTGGAACGCCCGGACCTGGCGATTCCCACCGCGACCAAGCCGGACGAGCCGCTCGAAATCGTGGTGCCGAAGGATCGTGATCCCTATGTCGAGGGGGCCGAGCGCGGGCAACCCTTGGTGACGTTCCAGTTGGGGCAGCGATTTCTCACGCCGCAAGAGCTCAACGCGATGGCGATTCCCGGAACGGTGTTGCTGCCCGGCGAGCGCGTCCTCGGCACGCCGCGATTCGGGCCGCCGCTGATGTGGAACTGGTATCCGGTCCACGATCCGCTGCACGGGCCGCGCCATCCGTCGGAGTTTCACACGCTCTGGGACGGCGGCGACGTCGGCGTCCCGGCCGGCGTCACGCGCGGCGGCAAGCTCAAAGGTCTCGATGCGACCGACACCATTGCGGAGTACACCGATAGCAAGGGCAACAAACGCATTGCCGCCTCCAATCGCGTCGGCGTCTGCGTGCCCCGATTCATTATTTTCAAGAGCGAAGCCGGTCTCGGCGCCACCGGCACGCGCTCGGCCATCAACAACAACTACGTCATGCAAACTCCATCCTCGGCTGTCGGGCAAGCGTCGGTCAAGGAGGACTTTCGCCTGACGCGCACCGACGGCCTCGGCACGCAGATGCGCCTGAGCGGCACATTCGGCTCGATGACGGCGTCCGTCATGGGTCGGCAACAGGGGTTGGAGGTCAAGGCATTCCTGCGCAGCGTCGAATCGGTGGACGCCATTGCCGCCGGGCCGAGCAAAGCCGCCGAGCCAGCGGATGGCCCGCTCAAGATCATCAAGTGGCCCGACAAGAGCTGCGTCAACGTCGGCGAAATTGTGACCTTCTATCTGAAGTACACCAACACGGGCGGCCAGCCGATTTCCGACATCAACGTCAATGACAGCCTGATGCAGCGTTTCGAGTACGTCAAAGGCAGCACCAAGACGGACCGCGACGCCGTGTTTACGATCCAGCCCAACGATGTCGGCTCATCGACTCTGCGCTGGGAGTTCGGCGCCCCTTTGCAGCCGCGCGAAAGCGGCTTGATTAGCTTCGAGGTGCGCGTGCGGTAATCGCACACGTTCGTTTTGCATATGTGCGGGCGTGAACACGAAGCTAATAGCGCCAATCATTGAGGCTGTGGAAATGTCTGGCGATCGGTTCTCCGCCGATTGATGCGGAAGCTTCGAGATTGCTGATCGCCTTCACGATATCCGCGTCGCTCATGTCGCGATCCGGATCGTTGTCCTGGTAAATGGCGAGGATGCCGGAGTGCCGTGGGTCCAAATCGTGTAGGTTTTCAAAATCGGACGGGTTCTTCGTAATAACGGCCAGGCCATTCGCAACGGCGAAAGCAAAGTGGGCGTGGTCGTTTGCACCTTCCAGATCACTGTCCGCCGGTCTCATGACATGGTGGCCGGCCTGACGCAGCAGGTCGGCCAGGAGGTCGGAATTCGCGCAATCGTCAAGATACAGATTGAGTGACACGGGCCTTGCCTTCCCGCTGGTGCATCAGTCGTTCAATCTCCGCCTCGACGCGCAGCAAGTCGCTGTTCTCCACAACGTAGGCGAGTGCCTCGCGGACCGCTTCAATGGGCAGGTGATAATTTGCGGCCGCTTGTTCCTTGTTCATTTGATTCGCATTCATTGCGCCAACGAGTTGACGAGCCGTCAAATTGCGGCCCTTGACATAGAGTTGTTTGCGCCAGGAGTGTTGACGCCGAACGAGAAACTGCCACGGCTCAATCTCTTCCTCATTCAAGTCCGAACACTGTTTCTGGTGAAGAATCGCCTCAATGCGCGAGAGGCGATCTTGGATTTCTTCAAACCGATCTGGTATTGTTGTGGCCATTGTCAAGCCCTGTCACACACTTCAAATTGGTACGTGTAGCTTATCGTAGTGCGGTCATCCATACAATACCGTCGTTTCCAAACTTCTTGGCCAACGAGGTCAATCCATGAAAACCGGCATGAACCTGCTGCTCTGGACCACGCACGTCACCGATCAACTTTTTCCGCTCATGGGCAAAATCAAGGCGACCGGCTTCGACGGCGTCGAGATCCCGCTCTTCGAGGGAGACGCCAATCACTACAGGTCGATCGCCACGGAACTGAAGAAGCAAGGCCTCGGCTGCACGACTGTTACCGTGGTCGGCCCGGACGCGAATCCGATCAGCCCCGATGCGAGCATCCGCAAGGCCGCGGTCGAACGGCATCGCTGGGCCATCGAGATGACGGCGATCCTCGGCGGCGAGAATCTGTGTGGTCCGTACCATTCGCCGCTCGCGGTCTTCTCAGGGGAACCGCCGACCGAGGACGAGAAGAAACGCTGCGTCGAGGTCATGCAGAAATCCGCCGAGATCGCCAAGCAGCACAAGGTCATGCTGTGCGTCGAATATCTCAACCGCTTCGAGTGCTACTTCCTGACGACGGCGGCTCAAGCGAAGGAGTTGGTGCAGCGCGTCAACCATCCGAACCTCAAGACGATGTACGATACGTTTCATGCAAATATTGAAGAAAAATGCGCAGCGGCTACGATCAAGGCCCTGCACCCGCACTTCGGCCACGTCCACATCAGCGAGAGCGACCGCGGTACGCCGGGCACGGGCATGGTTCACTGGGACGAGACCTTCAAGGCCCTGCGCGAAGTGAAATACGACGGCTGGATGGTGATCGAAGCATTCGGTCGAGCATTGCCGGCGTTGGCGGCGGCGACGAAGGTGTGGCGCGATTTGTTTCCGTCGCCGGACGAGGTGTACACGAAGGGGCTGGCATTCATGAAAAACAAATGGTCGCAATTTGCGTGATCCACGATGTGCTGAAATCCCAAAATTGTGCGTGCCTCCATCCGAGGCTTGCGAGCGTTCGACGACACGTTACAATGACGATGTGACAAGATTGTTATTGGAGCCATGTATCATGGCGGTCGAGCGTTCTTTCCTCTGTACGAATTGCGGGCACGAACTGCACGTTAACGTCCGTATCCTGGAAGGCGTGCTCGCGTGCCCTGCCTGCGATTGGCGCGTCACTATTCCACCGAGCGATGGCGCGGCCAGGCCTGATCCGCAGGCGATCACGGCGAACCCGGTTCCCTGGGAACCGACCGCGAACAACGACATCGAACCGCCGCTGCCTGACATCCAACTCAAGCCGGGCACGCTCGGCGAATCGCTGGCGGTACCGGCTCTTTTGTTGCCGCTGCTTACGGCAGGGTTCATTTACTTTGGTAAGCTCGACGAGAAAACCGCGGGCCAGGTCCTCATCTGCGGCACGGTGCTTGTCACCGCGATTCTTCTCGCCAGCGACGCGTGGTATTTGGGCGCTATCGACGCGCAGGGGAAGGATCGCGGCACCGGCACGCCGCTCTTCTTCGGCATGCTGATCTTGTGGATCGTCTTTTTCCCGATGGCGTTTTTTCGCCGTCGCCATTTCGGCCGACCGAATCTTGGACCGCTGGCGATCGCGGTCGCGCTTCTTTTCACGCTCTCCCCATTTGTTGGGGGATTCGCCGACAAGAATCGAGGCGGCTGGGGCCCGTTCGGGATTCTGGTTCCAGCGCGCGACGATCTGCCGCCGGCTTGCGACTCGCCCGACGTGAAGGTGCTGCTGGAGGACATGATCCACAAAGGCCCTCTGGCCGGGCAGATTCGCTCCATTGGCCGCTATCGCGAAGTCAAGCTGGACGAAGTCGCCAAATCGCGCCGCGGCCGTTGCGTGGTCGACACGGACCTGCAGAAGATCACGGTGGGTTTCGAGGTCTCGTGGATCGACGCGGAACGTCGGGCCTATCAAGTTCGCGTTCTTGCCGGCGACGAAGATCCGCGCGGCTTTCTCGGCATCATCATGCAGCCCATTCCGCCGCTGCGGCCCCGGGTACTCGGCGCCCGTGAAGGCGGCGTGCTCGTGACAGAGGTGCGTCAGAACGAACCAGCCGACAAGGCCGGACTACAACCGGGCGACGTGATCGTACGCATCAACGACAAGACCTTTTCTGGCCCGAATGCGGTTCGTGCGATCCAGGACTTCGTCATCGATCTCGAACCGGGAACCGAGGTGAGGCTCGAAGTCGTGCGCGGCGAGGAGCGTTTGCACCTGCCGCTCAAGCTTGGACGCCGGCCCGAGGAATTGCCCTGAGCAGGAATCCGCGGCAATAAGGTATGTAAGATGTAGAAGGATGGAGATAAGGAAACCGCCATGCCAATCGTGACCATTCCCGACGCGACATTTGAAAGACTCGCCAGGCAAGCTGCTGTTCTCAATGTAACTGTCGAACAGATGATCGCTCCCTTGCTTGAACGCTTTGCGGAGGGAGACAACCATGGACGCACATCACTCTCGTCAGCGCCCTTCGACGACTGGGAAAAACACTTCCAAGGCTGGATGGCAGATGTTCAGAGTCGAGTAAATCGTTACCCGCCGGGGTTCGTCATGGATGACAGTCGCGCGAGCATATACGAAGGTTGCGGCGAATGAACATCCTTCTGGATGCCAACGTGCTGCTTCGTCTGGCCGACCCGACCAGCAAATCGCATGCGATCGCGGCGATGGCCGTTTCAAAGCTTCGTGCTCAAGGCGATACGCTTCACCTCGTCCCCCAAAGCGTCTACGAGTTCTGGGCGGTAGCCACTCGTCCGATTGCGAATAATGGCCTCGGTCTATCCGTCGCGGAGTGCATGCGGGAGCTGGTTAACGTCGAAAGTTCATTCTCGCTACTCGACGACAAGCCAACGCTGTTCATCGAATGGAAAGCGGTCGTCACCGCTTTTGGTTGTCACGGAAAAGTGTCCCACGATGCTCGATACGTCGCTGCCATGCAAACGCACGGAGTAACTCACATTTTGAGTTTCAATGGCAACGATTTTTTGCGATATCCGGGGCTTGTATTGCTGGATCCAAATACAGTCGCCGCATCAACGCTTCCCGGCAATGTCCCTTGACTGTCGGGGGTATCACGCCGACAGTTCATCCTGCAACCGTCGAATCAAAGCCGCCGTGCGCTCGTCGTTCAAATGCAGCGGATTGATGACCAACGTCCCCGGCCCAAGCTTCAGATGCCCGACCTGCACCGATGGTTTGCCGCGGCGCAGCGAGCGGCACACGTCGAACGCCGATTTCTTGCCGGTCAACGTGATCTCCAGAATCGGATAGCTTTGCCCGTCGCTTGGCATCAAGTTGCATCGCGCCGGCGCCTTCGCCAGGGCGTTCGCGATCTGCTGTAACCAGCGGCCCATGTCCGCCAGCTCGCGATCGTATGCGCCGCTCGTGAACAGCTTCAAGGCCGTTAATAACGCGGCGATCTGCTCCTTCGAGACTTTCAATGCGCGGCCAATGCCGTGACGCGGAATGCCGGCGAGTTTTGATTTGTCGATGAGCGTCGCGGGCGGCTCCCACAGCTCGAAGTGATCGTCCATGTCGAGCATTTGCAGCAGCGCCGAGCCGATGAAATCGCGTCGGCCGCACAGGATGCCGGTCGCTTGCGGGCCGCGAATCGCCTTGCCGCCGGAGAAGGCGACGAGGTCCGCCCCGGTCGCGAGGATCGCCTTCAAGTTCGAGCGCGGCGGCAATTCGCCCGCGGCGTCAACCAGCACCGGCAAGCCGCGTGCATGCGCGACCTTCACCAGTTCGGCCAACGGTGGGGCAGCGTTCACGTCATAGACGTGCAACACGCCCGCCGTCTTCGGACCAAACGCGGCCTCGTACTCCCACGCTTCGGCCCGGCGCACGCCCGCGCCGGCGACGATCTCCTGAAAGCCGACCTCGACGAAGCGTGCCCCGGCGGCACGCACCGCGTGATCGTAGCCGTTGCGATGCTCGCGCGCCACGACGAACTCGTGCGGGAATTCTTCCGTGTGCGGCAGCTTCTCCATGCGGCCGAGGTTGTAGCCCGTCAGGATCGCCGCCGTGCCGAGCATCAGCCCCGCCGCGGCGCCGCTGGTGACGATGCCCGCTTCCGCGCCGGTCGCCTCGGCAATGACGCGCGACGCTGCTCCTTGCAGTTCATCCAACGGCACCGCATCCTGAGCGGCGGCGCAGAACGCGTCAAGCACCGCCTTCGGCATCGGCGCTCCCCCGAGCCGCGTGACGGAGCCGGACACGTTGATGATCGGCTCAAGACCCCAGTCGCGGTAGATGCTCATTCGTAGGCCCTCAGCGTAAGGAAAAAAAGCGTCGGCCGGATCTTCGCAGTTACTTTTTATTCTTTACTTTTTCCTTCGCTACTGCGCTTTCGCGGGAAATTGATTTCTGTTCAATGGTTCGCATGGTAGGATCATCCGGCTATCATCCAAGAGAATCCCATGCACGACTCCCCTGCCGCGCCGATTTCCGATATCGCGACCGAGCAACCGACGCGCGCGCGTTTCATCGTGCTCGGCTTTCTCTGCTCGATGGCGATCGTCCTTTACCTCGACCGTATCTGCATCGCGCAAGCGTTGGTGCCGATGCAAAAGGAATTCGGTTGGTCCAACACGCAATCGGGCCTGGTGCTGATGGCATTCACGTTGGCTTATGGACTTTTCGAGATCCCGACGGGCAGGCTCGGCGACCTCTACGGCTCGCGCGGCGTCCTGACGCGCATCGTGCTCTGGTGGTCCGCGTTCACAGCGCTCACAGGCGCGGTGCAGGATTTCAGCTACGAATGGGCGTTGGGCTCCATCCCGATCGTCTGCAACACGCTGGTGCTCATGGTCTTGATCCGTTTTTGGTTCGGCGCGGGCGAAGCGGGCGCCATTCCCAACTCGGCACGCATTCTGATGCACTGGTTCCCCGACGGCGAACGCGGCCGCATGCAGGGGCTTTATCAGGCATCGATGCACATCGGCGGCGCCGTCGCGCCGGTGCTCGCGGCGCAAATCATCAAATATGCGGGCTGGCGCTGGACGTTCGCGATCTTCGGCCTGATCGGCGTGGCGTGGGCGGCGATCTTCTTCTGGTGGTTCCGCGACAAACCGGCCCAGCACTCAGCGGTCAATCAAGCCGAACGGGAACACATCGGCGTGCGCGACGGCGGCGGAGCGCACGGGCACGGCGCGGTTCCCTGGGGCGAGGCGCTTGTCCATCCCAACGTCTGGCTCCTGGGCATCACGATCACGATGTCCGCGTTCAATTCCTACTTTTTTTTCTCGTGGTATTCCACTTATCTGCAAAAAGCGCGCACCTGGTGGGATGACACTGCGCTGCGTGAGATTCCAATCACCAATGATCAAGCCGGCTGGCTCGCGGCGATCGCCCTGGTCGGCGCCACCTGCGGTTCCTTGTGCGGCGGCGTCCTCGCGGATCGCATCGCCCGACATGCCAAGGATCGCTACCGGGCCCGCCGTCTGCTGTGCCTGGGCGCCTACGGAGGCGCAGCGTTCTTTCTTTTCGCCAGCGTCCAGGTCGATCCGCCGCTCCTTTCATCAATTCTGTGCGGCCTGGCCTGTCTTTCGCTGTTCTGCATGCTGCCGACCTGGTGGGCGTGTTCCTTCGAGGTCTCGGGCAAACACACCGGCGCGCTCTTCGGCTTGCTCAACAGCATCGGCGTGGTCGGCGCCATGGGCTCGCAGTATTTCTGGGGCGCGTTCGCCGACTGGCGCAAAGAACTGGGCTACACCGGCCGCGCTCAGTGGGACCCCGCGTTCTACGTGTCGATCGGCGTGCTGCTGACAGCGGGTTTGTTGTGGCAGTTCATTTATCCGCGCCGTGTGATCGGCGAATCCGATATTAGTCCAAACAAGCCATGATCCGCTTGCATTGGTCGATGCATCTGGAATACTTCACGCAGACCTGATGGCCATGACCGCCGTTGAATCTTGCCGCAGAAGAAAGTTTCCTTTAGGTGTCACCATCAGCAGGAGTATTTCATGAAACGATACTTCGTCGGCTTTCTCGCAGCGATTGCTTGGCTCGGTCTGTTCACGCCCGCGGCACAACCGCAAGCGGTCAAGGCCAAGGACGAGATGGACGTTCTCTTCATCGGCAACAGCCTCACCAACGGCAACGACTTGCCGAAGATGATCGCTGAGCTTGCGAACGCCGGTAAGCAACGACCGCTTCGCCATGAACGGGAATCGCCTGGTGGCCGTACCCTGGAAAAACACTGGAAGGATGGCAAGGCCCTGACGAAAATCCGGTCCCGTAAGTGGGACTTCGTGATTCTTCAAGACAACAGCCAGTCGCCGTTGTCAGGGCGTGACTCGATGTTCGACTACGGCAAGAAGTTCGATGCCGAGATCAAGAAGCAGGGGGCGAAGACGATCTTGTACATGACCTGGGCCTTACAGAACAAGCCCGCAGACCAGGCGGCGATCAGCAAGGCATATCTCGATTTGGCCGCGGCGTTGAAAAGCCAGGTTGCTCCGGTCGGCAGTGCGTGGGAAGCAGCCTTGCAGGCTGACAAGAAGTTGAGCCTGCACAGTGCCGACAAGAAGCATCCCACTCGGACAGGAACGTACCTGGCGGCGTGCGTGTTTTATGCAACGATCTATGGGCAGAGTCCGGAAGGACTACCGGGCAGCATCGGCAAGTTATCTGCTGAGGAGGCCAGACCGTTGCAGGCGGTGGCGTGGAAGACGGTTCAGGCAGAGAAGCGGTGACCTGAAGGCATGCGGAAACGCTAGTCCTCAAATAAGCGAAGTCGTCTTGTCATTGCAACTATTTTTTGCCTGCGTGCGCGGGCGCACCGTCTCGGACCCGCAGCGCAGGTGACAGTGGATCAATCTCGGCGTCGGCAATCGTCGTTCTCTCTTTCTGCTCATTCGCTCAAAGGGCCGTGGCTGATCGGAGCGTCCAGACTCCGACTTCAAATTCGCTGCGTCAACAACGCAGCGCGTCGAGCAGGCGGAAGAACATCGGCTGATGCGCGTTGTAGGCCAACACACGGTACACGATGCACCGTGCTTGCTTCACAATCTGGCACGGGATGGCGATCAGCGCGTTGATGAACGTCTTGAACTCAATGCCCAACAACCAGGCCTTGTCCGCGCGATGTTGGTCGGCCCAGCACCCCGTCTCCGGCAGCATCAGGGCCGCCCACGCTTTCATGTTCCAGGCCAGACTCGTCATCACCATGTACGCCCAGTTGCTCACCAACGTATCG
>SYHD01000175.1 GCA_005799265.1 Planctomycetia bacterium
GGACGCGCAAGCGACGGATTACCCACACCGTCGCTTGCGCGTCCGGCTAACGCGGCGGCTTTGCTTTGTTCGAGGTTTACCTTGAACGCGGCGGCCAGACGGTCGGCGTAATCGTTGCCTGCCTTCTCGTCCTTCGCGCGGACGATTAGCCTCGCCATGCGATGATACGGCGGATAGTTATGCAGTTTACGCTGCTGCATCTCCTCGTGGGCAAACGTCAAGAAATCATGATGCGCAGCCAGTGTGATGGCGGGATGTTCCGGCTGCCAGGTTTGCAGATAGACGTTGCCCGGATGATCGCCGCGCCCGGTGCGGCCCGCGACCTGCGCCAAGAGCTGGAACGTCCGCTCCGAGGCGCGAAAATCAGCGTGATGCAGCCCGACGTCCGCGTTGACGACGCCGACCACCGTGACATTCGGGAAGTCGAGCCCCTTGGCAATCATTTGCGTGCCCAGAAGAATTTGAATCTCGCCCCGGCGAAAAGCGTCGAGCACCTTCTGATGGCTGCCCGGCCGCTTCATCGTGTCGGAGTCCATGCGTTCGACCGACCGATCGGGGAACTTCGCCTCGATCTCTGCTTGTAGCTTCTCCGTCCCCATCCCCTGATAGAGCACCTGCCCCTGGCCGCACACGGGGCACTTCTCCGGCGGCCTGGCCTCGTAGCCGCAGTAATGGCACAGC
The DNA here is from genome assembly GCA_005799265.1 of Planctomycetia bacterium. Taxonomy (GTDB): domain Bacteria; phylum Planctomycetota; class Planctomycetia; order Gemmatales; family Gemmataceae; genus SIAQ01. The sequence continues at coordinate 682 of SYHD01000175.1, forward strand.
GAGACGTATTTTTCCTGGTGGAAGGTCATCGACAAATCGCAGAACTTGCATTGCTCGACGTGGCCGCATGCGGGGCAGTGCAGGTAGGTCGCAAAGCCGCGGCGATTGAGCAAGAGGATGACTTGCCCGCCGACATCGAGCGCCCCCTTCATGGCCCGTTCGAGCGTGGGACTCAAACCCGCCGGCTTCTTGTCGAGCGGACGATCGTGCCTGAGATCGATCAGCTTGACGTGCGGCAACGGCCGATCCGCAACCCGTTTAGGCAACGTCAACAGCGCGTACTGCCCGCGCTGGGCATTGTGCCAGCTTTCCAGCGACGGCGTCGCCGAACCGAGCAAGATCGGGATGTTCTCCAGCCGGGCGCGCATGACGGCGACGTCGCGCCCATGATAACGCGGCGTCTTTTCTTGCTTGAAGCTCGTCTCGTGCTCCTCGTCGATCACGATCAGACCAAGCTTCCTGGTCGGCGCGAAGACGGCGCTGCGAGCGCCGACGATGACCTGCACCTCGCCTCGGGCGATGCGCCGCCAGTGCTTGCCGCGCTCGGCTGCGTGCAGATGGCTGTGCAGGATCGCGACCTCTTTGCAGCGGCCCTGGAAGGCGGCGATGGTCTGCGGCGTCAGGCTGATTTCCGGGACAAGAACGAGCGCCTCCTTGCCTTGGCGGACGACCTCTTCGATGGCGCGGAGGTAAAGCTCGGTCTTGCCGCTGCCGGTGATGCCGTGCAAGAGGAAGGGTCGAAAGCCGCCGTCGGTGAGGGCGGGTTCGAGTACAGCCCACGCGGCGGCCTGATCGGGAGTGAGCTGGAGCGCCGTGTTAGCCGGACGCGCAAGCGATGGGTCGGCTGCGTTTCCGTCGCTGGCGCGTCCGGCTAACACGGGCTGTGAAATCGTGGTCTCAGTCGCCACGCGCCCGGCGCGTCGGCGCGCGTAGCCTTTGTCAACGAGCGCCTCGATAGGCGCCGCGCCGCAACCCGTCTGCTCCGTCACCACGCGCAATTCAAGCGGGTTTTCATGTGTTTGCAGGTACTCGAGAACGCGCTTCTGCTTCGGCGACAGGTGCGGCAACGGATTGGGCAGCAGCGCTTCGGGCACAAGTTCCAGCATCGGCGTCGGCCGCGTCCCCGCGAGTTTCTTGACGCCTGCTGGCACGACCGCGTTGAGCACCTGGCCCCAGCCGCACAGGTAGTAATCCGCCATCCAGCGCGTCAGCTTGAGGATGTGTTCGGTGAGCAACGCTTCGTCATCAAGCACCTGGACGATCGCTTTGACCTTGCGTTCTGGTTTCGAGTTGGAGACGCCGACGCAGAAGCCGATGGTCTGCCGGTCGCCGCGTCCGAACGGCGCAAGCACCCGTTTGCCGACGCCGATCGCGTCGCGCAGAGCAGGAGGGACTGCATACGAGTAGGCATGATCGAGCGGCCGATCGAACACGATCTCCGCGAAGCCGCGCTCGCTAATCGTGACGGCGTCTTCGGGTTCTTGAAATAGGTTCGGTTGCATGAGATCGAGCACGGCGCTGACCCTGGATCGCGTGGCATACGATTCCAATCGTGTGATTGGGAATGCGCATCACACGATTGGAATCGTATGCCACGTTAACATCCGCACTGGGCACAACGCGAGGTCAGTTGCCTGTTTGACGAGCGTCATCCCTTGTGCACTCAGGTGCCAGTGCCGCCGGGCGACGTTGGCGTGTGCGTTGCACCCGATGCCGGGTTCTTCTCCAACCCGCGTAGAGCGCTGAAACGGTAGCCGAACAGGAAGTAAATCACCAGCCCGAGCAGCAGCCAGTAGACTAGCCGCTCCCACGTTTCCACCGGCAAGAAGAACATCAGCGTCAGATTGACGGCAATGCCTAGCGGAGCAACGATGTAAACGAGCGGACAGCGGAACGGCCGTGGCGCTTCGGGCCGTTTGATGCGCAAGATCAGCACCGCCGCGCACACCACGACGAACGCGAACAACGTGCCGATGTTGACCATTTCTTCGAGAACATAAATCGGCGTGAAGGCCGCCACAATCGACATCAACGTGCCGGTGATTATCGTCGAGACGTGCGGCGTCTTGAATTTTTCATGCACCGCGCCGAAGATGCTCTGCGGCATCAAGCCGTCGCGCGCCATGGCCAGGAAGATGCGCGATTGGCTCAAGAATGTGATGAGCAGCACGCTGGTCATGCCCGCCAGCGCCCCGGCCGCAATCAAACCGCCCGCGGCGTTCAATAGCCCGCTCTGCGTGCGTTCCCCTTCGTCGGTGAAGGCCGACGCGATCGCCGCCGACGTATCGATGTTGTAGTAGGGGACCATCCCGGTTATGACGGCCGAGACGGCGATGTAAAGAATCGAGCAAATCCCCAGCGACGCGAGGATGCCGATCGGCACGTCGCGCTGCGGCTTGATCGCTTCCTCGGAATGGGTCGAGATCGAGTCGAAGCCGATGAACGCGAAAAAGACGAGTGCCGCGCCGAGCATGACGCCGGAGATGCCGTAGGGCATGAAATTGCTGCGCGTCTTGTCGTCGATGGTGGTGAGCGTGTCGGTGATGCCGAACTGGGCAACCATGCCCCATTTCTTCGCGACCTCGCCGGGCGCCTCTTTGCTGGCATTGCGGATGATGACCTGGACGATTTCCTTGTCCTTGTCCGTCTTCGGCAACCGGCCTTCATATTCCTTGCGCATGGCGATCCAGTGCTTCGATTCCTTGTGCTCTTTCTTGTCGGCGATGTCCACGATGAACTTCGCCAGCGCCTGTTCGCGGAGCGTCTTGGCGCGGGCCTTGACCGGGTCTTTGGCTTCTTCTTCGTCGGCCTTTTTCTTGTCGTCTTTCTTGACGGCTTCCGGCGGTTTGTCGCGCACCAGCGTCTTTGTTGACGAGTTGTTGGTGTCCACGACAACTGATTTTGCTTCGAGCTTCTTGGCAAGCTTCTCGTCCGCCGCGAATTGCTTGGCCCAGGCCTCGGACGCCTGCAACAGATCGTGCTCCAGCTTCGCGTGAGCGTTCGCCATTCCTGGAATGATGCCCTGTTCGGGGAGCTTGCGTCCCTCGGCCGGGATGCCGAACCAGTTCTGCGAGTTGACATAGGCGATGCCGACGACGATGACGAAGATCACGACGGCCAGCTTGAGCAACACCAAGGCCGTGTTGGACGCGGCGCTTTCGCGAATGCCGATGACGAGCACGGTCGTACAGGCCATGAGGATGAGCACGGCCGGCAGATTCATGATGGCGCCGGGATTGGAGAACGGATCACTGCATAAATAGTCGGGCACGGGGGGGATGTGCAGCACCTTGAGCAACTTGTTGAGATAATTGGACCAGACCGACGCCACCGTCGCCGCGCTCATGGCATATTCGAGGATGAGATCCCAGCCGATGATCCACGCGAAAAGTTCACCCAGCGTGGCATACGCATAGGTGTAGGCGCTGCCGGCGACCGGCGCCATCGACGCGAACTCCGAGTAGCAGAAAGCCGCCAGGGCGCACGCCACGCCGGCGATCGCATAGGAGAGGAGCACGCCCGGCCCCGCGTCATTGGCGGCAACCCGTCCCGTCATTACAAAGATGCCCGCGCCGATGATCGCGCCGACGCCCAGCGAGGTCAGCCCGACCGGCCCGAGCACGCGCCGCAGCCGGTTTTCGCCTTTCGCCTCCGCGTCGAGCATCTCCAGCGATTTGGTAGCGAACAATCGTTCCCAGAGCATATGCTTCCTTTCAACGTCTCCGTTTAGCGTTCGCGCAACTCCGCGCGGCGACTATGCGGAATCAGGTCTATTCACCGCCCGCCACAAGAAAAACACCGGAATCCCCGTCAACACGATAATAAAGCTCGGCCAGCTATACACCGGCTTCACCACCAAAAGCGACAGCATGATGACCGCACACAGCACGACGTAAATCGCCGGCACGACAGGATAGCCCCACGCTCGGTAAGGCCGCGGCGCGTCGGGCTTCTTCACGCGCAAGACAAACACGGCGGACACCGTAAGGATATAGAACATCAGGGCCGCGAAGATGATGTAATCGAGCAAATCGTTGTAGCTGCCGGAGAAGATGAGCACGATCGTCCACGCGCATTGCAGCCAGATGCCGACCGCGGGGACGCCTTGGGCGTTGAGCTTGCCGACCGCCTGGAAGAAGAGCCCGTCGCGCGCCATCGCATAGTAGAGCCGGGCGCCCATGATCGTCAGGCCGTTGTTGCAGCCGAACGTGGAGATCATGATGATTATCGCCATGATCGGCACGCCAAGGTTCGGCGAGACGCGCTCGAGCACCGCGGTGCCGACGCGATCGTCGCGCGCATGGTCGATGCCGCGCAAGGCGGTGAACTCTTCCTTCGCCATTGGCTCGGCGATGCCATAGATCGCGCCACTGCCGGCAGCGCCGATATCAAAGTGCGTGCGCATCTGCAAGGACGACAGGTAAGCGAAATTCGCGAGCACATAAAGCACAATGACGCTGCCCGTGCCGAGCAGCAAACCCCAGGGGAGGTTGCGCTGCGGGTTCTTGATTTCGCCGGCGACAAAGGTGACGTTGTTCCACGCATCCGCCGAGAAGAGCGAGCCGACCATCGCCCCGGACAGCAGCATGACGGCCGCCAACGGCGTCCAAGGCGCGAACTTGGCGACATCGAGAAATGGCTTCGACTCCGTAAGCCCGCTCCAGAGATCAGCGAAGTTGACGCGCATCGCCTCCGCCTGCACCGCGACGCTAAGGCCGATGACGATCAACATCGCCAGGCCGAGCATCTTCGAGACGGTGAGGAGGTTTTGCACCCAGCGGCCCTGTTCGATGCCGAACGAATTGATCGCCGCCAGCACCACCGCGACCGCGACGGCAACGAGTTGGCCCGAGGAGATCTTGAAGCCGTCCTTCTTGAAAAACGTCAACGGCTCATCCATCCACGGAACGGGAACCTGCAAGTTGATGTGCGGCTGGGCCCATTCAACGAGATAGTAATCCGCCCCCAACTCCGGCACAAGCACGCCGAGGTATTTCGAGAAGGCGACGCCGACCGCCGCGATGAAGCCCGTTTGAATAACGAGGAAGCACGTCCAGCCGTAGAGGAACCCCCAGACGGGGCCGTACGCTTCGCGCAGAAAGACGTACTGACCGCCGGCGTTGGGCATCATGGCGGCAAGCTCGGCGAAACTCAGGGCGCCGGCGATGGTAAGAACACCAGTGAGGATCCACAGCAGCAAGAGCCAGCCCGACGAGCCGACTTCCTGTGAGATGGAGCAAGAGACGACGAAAATACCCGAGCCGATCATCGACCCAGCGACCAACATGGTGGCATCGAAGAGACCCAGTTTTTGGTGAAAGGCGGCCGGCGCAGCCGTCTCGCTCATGTTGAGTCCTTTCGCAGGGGAATTGATGAGGAAAGGGTAACAGTTTTGCGTGCGATCGGCAATCGCCTTCTTCGTTTAGCGTTCGCGCGGCGGCGCGCGAACGCTAAACGAATCGGTCATTTGCTATCAACAATCAGCGTCACCGGCCCATCGTTCACCAGTTCGACCTTCATATCCGCGCCGAAACGCCCCGTCGCGACCGGGATGCCCAACGCCTTGACGCCGTTGATGAACGCCTCGTAAAGCGGGATCGCGATCGGCGGCGGGGCGGCGTCGATAAAGCTCGGGCGTTTGCCCTTTTTAGCGTCGCCGTAGAGCGTGAACTGGCTGACGATCAGCATCGCGCCTTGGACCTCGGCGAGAGCGCGGTTCATTTTGCCGTCGGCGTCGTTGAAGATGCGCAGACCGACGATCTTTTCGGCGAGCAATTTCGCGTTATCCGGCGTATCCGCATGAGTGACGCCCAGCAAGACGACCAGGCCGGCGTCGATCGCGCCGACGGTTTGCCCGTCGATGGCGACGCTGGCGCGCGATACGCGTTGCACGACGGCACGCATGGTCAAACCTCAAGTAAAAAGTAAAAAGGCAAAAGGAAAAAGTAATGCTCCCTCCGCGTTTTCCTTTTGCCTTTTTACTTTTTACTTTTGACTTGAACATAATGAGCGATCAAAAACCCAAACGCGAGTTCACTGCCAATCAACAAAAGATCATCAAGCGCTACTACGACAACATCGACACCATCGCGCTGCAGCGCCTGGCCGAACTGGCAGGGGAATTGTACTTGACCGAGGGAAAGAAGAAACAGAAGGCGTGGGCAAGCGCCGTCAAGGCGATGGAGAACCTGAAGGTGCCGAAATCGCGCATCGACCATCTGCTGAAAGAGCAGAAGCCGGCGCTGGTCGCGGAGCTCGTCAAGGAGTTACAGGCGAAGGGTTGATTCGGCCCGTGAGCGGCTACTCGAATTGCGTGTGAATCAAACCACATAGCCGGCCGCCCATGCGCTGGATCGATTGCGCGACACCCTTGCCGAGCGGCGCGGCTTCCCCCTTTGCGAGCACCAGATACGTCCCGTGGGCGTGCGGCACGTGCCGGGCGAGCGCGTCGGCGTTGTCGAGCGTCGTCCCGTCGATGAGGATGAGGTCGTAACGTTCGCGCAGCCACCCGACGAGCCAGGAGAGCGCCTCGCTGGCAACGACGGCTTGTTTGTTGCCGGCGGGGACGACATCAAGGCCCGCGATGTCGGTCTTGACGATGGCTTGGTCCAGAGCGACCGTGCCGTTGAGCACGTCGGTCAGGCCGACGGAAGCCGGGCAACCGAGTCGCTGCGCCAGACCGGCGCGCGACGGCTGGGCATCGACGAGGACGACGCGCATCTTCTTCGCCTGAGCCGCGCTGACGCCGAGGTTGAGGATCACCGTGCTCGTGCCGACGTTGGGTTTCGACCCAACAAGCAACAGCACGGAACCAGTGCCCGTTTTCATGCCGGCGAGCATCGCATCCAAGAGGCCCGCGTACTCCTTGCTGGCGGTATGTTCGGGATGGTGATAGGCGACGATTTCCGGCGCGATTGGCGCCGAAGTCATGCCGGGCCATGGCTCGAACGCCACGGTCATCGGCTGCGCGGGGGTGAGATCGACGACTTTCGGTTTCGCGGTAATTTCGACGGGCCGGTGCGGCGCGTGCGGCTCGATCTGCGGCGGATGCTTCATCAACCCCGGCGATAGCTCGACTTTCTTGTTCGGGCCGCCGACCTCGATGAACGGGACCTCCGCGCCGATCTCCCAATCGACGACGCGCTCCTGCAGCAGCGTCTCGTCCACCACCGGCGGCTTGATTGCCGGCGGCGGCGCCGGGGCGCGACGCCTTTCGGCGTTCTTCAACGTGTCGAGCATTCGGCCCATGAATGGTCACCTTTTCCGTTAAGCCGTGACGTACAGCGGAGTGCGGAATTTGTTCACGCGCTCCGCTGCACAGCGAGGCCAAATGCCTATGCCGTGCGTTTGAATTTTTTAATGTGCGGATGCGGCGGCTCGCCGTCTGGTGGTTCCGCGTCCTCTGTTTCCTCATCCGCGATCATGCCAAGCACCGACAGCGCCTCCAGCGCCGCCTCGGCATCCACCTTGGCGAGTTCACCGCCCTCGGCCAACACCAGCGCCTGATGCGCGGCCTGATTCAAGCAGCGCGGGATGCCTTGTGTGCCGCGCGCGATCACTTCCAGGGCGGCCTCGTCGAAAATCTTCTCCGGCTTGCCTCCCGCCAGACGCAGAAGGTGCAGCAAATAGTCGTACGCTTCTTCGGCCCCCAACTCGCCCAAGGCAGGGCGGATCGAGACTCGTTGTTGCAGCGAGGCCAATGCCGGATGGTTCATCGTCACCAGAATGCTTGCCTGCGCGAGCAAGACAAATTGCACGGCTTTGCCCGTCCCCGCTTCGAGGTTGGCAAGCATGCGCAATTCTTCGAGCAAATCCGCGTTAAGATGCTGGGCCTCATCCATGACGACGACGGTGCGCCGCTTGTCCGCACAATTCTTCAAGAGCTGTTCGGTGAGCCGCAGACGCAGTGTTTGCTCGGAACCGTCGATGGGCAGACCGAGATCGTAGAGAATCGCCTGCAAAAGAGCAGCGCGGTCGGCGAAATGGCTGTTGGTGAGAAAGGCACTGGTGACTTCCTCGTCCAGCCGTTCGACGAGCAGATACCCCAAGAGTGTCTTGCCCGCGCCAGCCCCTCCGGTCAGGAGGAGGATGCCTTCGTCCTCCGCGATGCCGCGCTGAAGCTGCGCCAACGCCGTCTCGTGCTGCGTCGCGGGATAGTATAGCGCGGTGTCCGGCAACGGCGGGAACGCCCGACGCTTGAGTCCGAAGCGGTTTTCTTCCATGAATCCGACTCCCTGACCGTCACTCGCGATAAGAACGCTATTCTTGCATCGGATTGAAGTGATGGCAAAGTTTAACGGAACAGCACGCCGCGCCGTTTAGCCGCGGATCGAAGATCCGCGCGGGTCTGCGACCCGCGGCTAAACGAGCACCGGCGCTTGCCCTAGATCCACAGCTTGACGCGATTGCGCAGATTATCAGGCAGCTTGCTCTCGACGAGCCGACGAATCTCGTTCTCGTGATAGCGCGTGCTGAAATGGCCGCAGATGATCACCTCGTTCTTGAAGCGATCCGCGCGCTCGAGGAAATCGTCCAGGTGCATGTGCCCGAACTTGTGGATCTTCTCCCGCCGATGCTTGGCGCGGATGAAGCTCATCTCGGTAATGAGCACCTTCGCGTCATACACCGGCGGATAGTTATCCAGACCGCCCGGACTCGTGTCGCCGGTGTACGCCAGGATCGGCGTGCGAATCTCGCGCGTCACCGCGATGCCCGCAAGCCGCAGGTCGCGAATCTGATCGCCCGGCAGCCCGTGATACTCCTCCTTGAGCTTGTTGCGGCGTTCCCAGACCATGTAGCCGACCGACGGGATCGTGTGCATCGTCGCGAACGGCGTGATGACGTAATCGCGCGACAGCTCGATCTCGACGCCCGCCTTGACGCCGACGAGGTTGCACGTCTGCCGGCCGCGATCGAGCTTCTGCATGATGAGCAGCAAGCGCCGCACGTCGTCAACGGCGTACTCCGGCAGATAGATCGTGGGCGGCTCCATCTTCATCATGCGGCGGCGCGCGACGTAGACGGGCAAGCACGCCATGTGGTCGAGGTGCATGTGCGAGAGAAACCAGCTCGGCGTGCCCATGAACTCCCACGGCTGAGCGCCGAGGTCGAAGCCGAGCTTGAGTTCCGGGATGCGCCAGTAGCTCTGCACAGCGGCGCGCGAGTAGCCCTCGATGGTGAGGCCGGCGTGCTTGAGCGTCAGGAAGGGTGCGTTGTCAACCATGTGCAAAAATAAAGCCCGCAGGCGAGCGCAGCGAGCCTGCGGGGTTATGGCGATTCCGACCCCGCAGGCTCGCTGCGCTCGCCTGCGGGCTTGCAAGGGTCACTTCTTTTTGTTGAAATCGCCGGCGCGAACGATCACCAGCCTGCTGGAAGAGAGATGCGCCGCCAGCGCGCGGTTCACGTCCTTGACCGTCAAGGCGGCGATTTTCTTCTCGAAGTCGGCCTGGAACATCATCGTCCGGCCCAGGTGCAGCCCGTCGCGCAGGGCCGATGCCAGGCTGTTGTCTTTGCCGCGCTCGACCTTCATCTCGTCGAGATAGGCGCTGCGGGCGAGCTTCAATTCGTCCTCGGTGATGCCTTTCTTGATGAACTTGTCGAGCTCCTCCAGGGCGCCCTTGTCGAGCTTGTCGATGACATCCGGATTGCAAAAGGCGTACATGAGGAATTGGCCGACCTTGTCCTGCGAACCGACGGAGAACTGCGAGCCGCAGCCGTAGGACCAGCCTTCTTTTTGCCGCAGACGATCCATGAGGCGCGACGTGAAACCGACGCCGAGCACGTAGTTGCCGATCTCGACCGCGGCATAATCGGGGTCCATGTCGTTCATCGCAAGCCGGAACGCGGCGCCGTAGACGGCATTTTCCTTGTCGGGCGTGTTGATCGATTGCGTCGAGCCTTTGACCGCGACGAGCACGTCGGGGATGCGTTTGTAGGGCACTTTCGACTTCCAGCCGTCGAAGATCGATTCGAGCAGCTTGACCGTGGTGTCGGGATCGAAGTCGCCGACGATGGCGATTTCGCCGACCGTGGCGCCGATCTGCTCCTCGTAGATCTTGACGAGGTCGGCACGCGTGACCTTGGCGAGGCGCTGAAGCCTTTCCTCGTGCGTCGGGACGTAGTGGATGCTGTCCTTGGGATGCGGATTGAGCGTGCGCGTGAGCGCGTTGAAGGCGAGGCCCTGTGGATCCACCATCGACTGCTCGAGCCCCTGCTTGTTGTTGCGCTTGATGATTTCCAACTCGGCCTCGGGGAAGATCGGCTCGCGGACGACCTCGCGGATGAGCTTGAGCAGATCGTTGTGCATCTCGCGCTTGGTCTCCCAACTCACCGACAACGAGCCGCCGCCGCTGCTGACAGACAACCTCGCATTGAGGATGTCGAGTTCGTCCTGGATTTCCTGGCGCGTGCGGTTCTTGGTGCCGCGCGTCATCATCGAGCCGATGAAGCTGGCCGCAGTGCCTTTGCCGAGCAGCGATTGCTCGTTGCCGAAGCGAAGCGTAAAGCCGCCGGTGACGGTGGCGCCGCGCGTCTTCTTGGGGAAGAACGCCACCTTGAGACCGTTGGCGAGGGTGAAGCGTTTGACGCGCTTCTCGATGTTTTCGGGAGTCGGATCGAAGACCTCGCCTTCGACGATGGTCTTGCCTCCCTTGAAGTCCTTGACGAGCTTGTCGATGTCAGGCGTCGTGGGGATCGGCGTGCGGTCGCTTTTCTCGGTCGGGAAGAAGATGCCGACGGTGCGATTGGTCTGCTTGAGGTACTTGGCGGCGACTTTGTTCACGTCCTCCGGCGTGACCTTGGCGATGCGGTCGCGATAAATGAAGAGCAGACGCCAATCGCCGGCGCCGATCCACTCGCTCAGTTCCGTGGCGGTCGAGGTGCTCTTGGTCAGCCGGCGTTCGCGGATCGCCAAATACTTGCGGACGGCGCGGGTGACTTCTTCCTTGGTCGCGGGCTTGTTCTTGAAGCCTTCAACGTCCGCGATCATGAGGTCGCGCACGTCCTCCGGCTTCGTCTTGTCGGCGACGTTGGCCGAGACTTCGAGAATGCCGGGATCGAACCAGCTCGTGGCGTCGTAACTCACGTTGGTCGCCTTCTTGTCCGTGACGAGCGTCTTGTAAAGCCGGCCCGAGGGCGTCTCGCCCAGGATCATGCCGAGGATCTCGACGGCGGGATGGTCCTCATGCGCCGCCGCCGGGATGTGATACATCAGCCCGACGATCGGCGTCTTGCCGACGCGGCGCAGGATGACGGTGCGTTCACCGTCCTGGGCGGGTTCCTCGGTGTAGGTCTGCTCCAGCACCCGGTTGGGCGCCTTGAGCGTGCCGAAGTATTTGCCTACGTATTCGAGCGCCTTCTTTTCGTTGAACTTGCCCGCCACGGTGAGGACGATGTTATCGACCTGGTAATACTTCTTATAGAAGGCGTGCAGGCGTGCGACGGGGACTCGTTCGATGTCGGCGCGGTTGCCGATGGTCGATTGGCCGTAGTTGTGCCACTCGAAGGCGACGGCCATCATGCGCTGGTTGAGGATCCCGGCGGGGCTGTTCTCGCCGATCTCGAATTCGTTGCGGACGACCGTCATTTCCAGCACGAGATCGTCGCGCTTGATGAACGAGTTGAGCAGGCGGTCGGCTTCCATGCGCAGGCCGAACTCGAGGTTCTTGTCGCTGCCGGGCATCGTTTCGTAGTAGTTAGTGCGGTCGGTCCAGGTGGTGGCGTTGTAATCGACGGCGCCGTGGGCCTGTAACGCGCCGTCGAGCGCTTTCGAGTCGGGATAGAGCTTGCTGCCCTTGAAGAGCATGTGTTCGAGAAGATGGGCCATGCCGGTTTCGCCGTAACCTTCGTGGCGCGAACCGACGAGGACGGTCATGTTGACGGTGACGGTGGGAGACGCGGGATCGGGGTAAGAAAGGAAACGCAGGCCGTTCTTGTAGCGATACTCCGTGATACCCTCAATTGTAACGACCTTCTCCGGCGCCGGCACGTCCTGGGCCCGGACCAAGCTGGCAAGGGCGAAGAACGCCGTCACAATCGTTAGAAATCGCACGGACGTTGGGGAACGTTTCATTCCTTGACTCCTCAATGTCGATACAGGATTGGGAGAACTCGTTGGGTGCATTGTAGGGCGCGGCGGATTCTAGGCGAACCGGGTCAATTCGGCTTGACGGAAATCGCGCCCGGACATATTGCCGCTTGCGGTCTTGCGCTCCGGATGCAGCGCCAGAAATTTGGCGCTGCCATACGAGCGCTAAACGAAGGGCGGCGCGGGAGAACGATCATGAACCAAAAGATTTCAATCGTTGGCTTGATGCTGCTGTCGGCGTGCGGCTGCTCGGGCATGAACAACACACAGCAAGGCGCGCTCAGCGGCGGCGCCATTGGCACCGGCATGGGCGCGCTGATCGGCCACGCCACCGGAAACACCGGCGCCGGCGCCCTCATCGGCGGCGTCCTCGGCACCGGCGTGGGCGCGACCATCGGCCGCGACGAGGACCGCCGCGAAGAACGCCGCACCGCGCGCGAAATCGCCCACGCCAACGCCGTGGCCGCCCGGCAAATGCGGCTCGACGACGTCGTGCAAATGGCCCAGCGGCGCACGCCCGACGAGATCATCATCCAGCAGATCGACTCGACGCACTCCATCTTCAACCTCTCGACCCAAGACATCTTCTTTCTGCAAGACCAGGGCGTGAGCCGAAACGTCATTAGTTTCATGCAAACACGGCGCGGCCCGCGCGCGGTGATGGTCGAGCAGTCGCGGCCAGTGGAGCGCGTCGTCATCGTCGAGCAGCCACCGCAGTACGGCGTCGGCGTCCGCATCGGTGGCCGATAGCATTTTTCTGCCGCGCCGACACTTCGACTTGATTCACGACAACCGCTTCTGCTATGGCTCCCGACGCTGGAACAGATCTCATTCCACGTTAGGAGCCGACCGATGTGCGAAATTCTCTGCCTGGCGGGGTTCTGGCTCGCTCAACTCTGGACGGCGAGCAGCGCGCTGGACGATGGCGTCGCGCACCGGGGCCGCATCTTCACATTGGAAACGCGAACCGCGTACGGACCGCCCATCCTCGGCAAAATCCCCTATGTGAACCGCTTGTTCCGCGTGGTCGGCTATTCGCGCGAGGAGTGGTCGCTCGGAACGGCGATCGTGGGCGCTGCGGCGGCTCATGAGGAATGGCCGCCAAGCAATACGCATCAGGGAAACCTATCGGGCGCTGCGATTGGGACCGGCCTTGGGGCCCATGTCGGCTCGAACCAGGATCGTCGCACGCAGGAAACGCTCACGCCGGAACTCAACCTCCCAATCCGAAACAGTAGCTTTAATTTTGTGACACCACAATTCGGCGGCTATCAGCCGGACGCCGAGGGTTGGGGCGCCACGGTCGGCGGAATTTGCGGCACTCCACACAAAGCCGAGCATCGGGTCCTCGCCTGCTGGGATGCCCGCGTCCACGTCTGCGCTGACATCGCCCATCCGGGAACGAAGCGCTCCTCGCTCAAGGGGAGCGTCTATCTCTTCGCAACGGAGTCTGGCAAGACCGTTGACGCGAACGGCTATTTCGTCGTCGAGTTGTGCGATACGCAAGCGCGAAAGCTTGCCGAATGGACCTTCGATGCCGACAGCCTGGAAAGCCTCAAACGCAAAGACCTGATCGGCGTCGGCTATTCGCTCTGCTTGCCGCTCGATGCGCGAAGCATCGCCGCGCAGGATGTCAAGCTGAAGCTGACTTATCATACCTGGCGCGGCAAGGCGTGTTCCGCCGAGGCAACGCGATTGACCCTGCAAACCGAGCGGACGGCGCTCGTGCAAGCACAGCACAGCGCCCCGAGGCAATTCACGCCGACATTTCATGCCCGCGAAGCCAAACGAATGACACTCACTCAGATCATTGAGCTGTGCCGGCGGGACGTTGCGGAGGATATCATCATTCGGCACATGGAAGCAACGGATTCGGTGTTTGAACTCACGGTGGACGACATCCTCTATCTGCGCGATCAAGGTGTGAGCAACGCGGTGATTCGGGCGATGCAGTTGCACGGCCCCCGCATGAAAATGATCGATATGGAGAAAGCGCCACGCCCGGTTCAGCGCGGGAACGGACCTGGGTCGTCGAGCCTGTGAGTGGATATTGCTTGGTTGTTGCGTGGTGCGGGCCGATCACCTCCGTGATCGGCTCGCTTCCGTTTCCGACCGCATACTATGGGATCAAGCGGAGGGGGCGAGATTCGAACTCGCGAACACCTTACGGCGTCTCCGGTTTTCAAGACCGGTGCAATCGGCCGCTCTGCCACCCCTCCCCTCTGGCCGCGCCAGGCCAGGTTAGCCATATAATACGGGCAAGACCCAGACGATGGAAGTCTGTCTTCCTGGACAGCGCTTCCGCGCGAATAGTTCACGCAGGCAACGCGAGGTTTCTAATGTCGAGCATCTCACCCATTGCACGCATGGCCCTGGTTGTCGGTGGCGGGCCGGCGCCGGGCATCAACGGCGTTATCAGTGCCGTCACCATCGAGGCCACCAATCGCGGCATCGATGTCATCGGCATCGAGGACGGCTACAAGTGGCTCGTCAAAGGCGACACCATCAAGGCGATCAACCGAGGCATCGAGGAACGCGGCGGCAACGACGCGGGCTTTCATTGGCTGCACAAGGGACATCCGAGCCATCTCGTTAGGCTCACCCGCGACGACGTCAAGCAAGCCTACAGCCGCGGTGGATCCATCCTTGGCACGTCGCGGACCAATCCGTCCAAGAATCCCGAAGACATGGCCAGGGTCATCGAAGTCCTCAAACGCCTCAAGCTCGACGCTCTCGTCTCCATCGGCGGCGACGACACGGCGTACTCCGCCAGCCAGGTTTACAAGAGCTTCAAGGAATCCGGCGGCTACATCCGCGTCGCCCATGTGCCCAAGACCATCGACAACGACCTGCCCCTGCCCGGTTCGACGCCGACGTTCGGCTTCGAGACCGCTCGGCATCACGGCACGGCGGTCGTGCGCAATCTTTCCGAGGATGCGCGCACCACGTCGCGCTGGTATATTGTCGTCAGCATGGGACGCGCCGCCGGGCATCTCGCCCTCGGCATCGGCAAGTCGGCCGCGGCGACCTTGACCATCATCCCGGAAGAGTTCGGTCTCGATGCAGAGACCAAGAAACCCAACAAGGTCACCTTCAAGCAACTCTGCGACGTGATCCTCGGCTCCATCATCAAGCGCGAAGAAAACAACAAAAAATACGGAGTCATCGTCCTGGCCGAGGGGCTCATCGAATCGGTCAAGGACGATCTCAAGTCCATCCTCGACAACACCGGCGGCAAGTACGGGACCTATGAAACCGACGAGTTCGGCCATCTGCGCCTGGGCGAGATCGAGTTCGGCAAACTCGTGCGCGATCTGCTCACGGAGCGCCTCGTCAAGGCCAAGCCAGGCAAGGGCGGCGCTGCGACGCGGCTGAATGACATCATCAACGTGAAGTCGGAGCCGTACGGCCTGAACGTCACGTTTATTTCCAGCGACCTTGGCTATCAACTGCGCTGCGCGGACCCGACGCCGTTCGATGCGGAGTACACGCGCGATCTGGGTTATAGCGCGGTCAAGTTTCTGCTCTCGGAGGCCGCGCCGCAATTCGGCGCAGTTATCGGCTTTCATCAGGGGGCGATGGAGCCGATGCAGTTCGAGAAGATGATCGATCCGCGCACGAAGCGGATGCAGACCCGTCTCGTCAACACCATGGGTGAAGGTTACGAGGTCGCGCGTCGCTACATGATTCGTCTGGAAGCGCGCGACTTCAACAATACCGAGTACCTCGAGCGCCTGGCGGCGACGATAAAGAAGACGCCGGAGGAATTTCGCAAGGAGTTTGAATATCTGGTTTGATGCCGCCTGCGGTTTGGCGTGCGCTTAGCCGCACGCGCTGATGAGGAAATCGTTCCGTGTGTTTTTCCGCTGAAGCGAGTTTCACGGTCGGAGCAGCGCTGGTTCCTGCCGGCGGCTACTGCCTTTGGTCGGCCGTCCTCAAGAAACCTAGCTATCTCGGCCTGGCAGCGATCCCCACGTGTTTCGGCATCCAACAGATTAGCGAAGGCTTCGTTTGGCACGCCCTCGCGCATGATGATCGAGCGGAAATTCGCGTCTGGTCGCTCGTCTTCCTGTTCTTCGCGCTGGCATTCTGGCCGTTCTGGTTCCCGTTCCTGACGATGCTGATGGAGCCGAATCGCCCCCGCAAGGCGATCTTCCTGGCGCTTTCGATCCTGGCGACGACGTGGTTCTGGGTGCTCTTCTATCCGCTTGTCGTCGGGCCTGAGTTACTCTTGACGACGCGCGTGGAGCATCACTCGATCCAGTACGAGTATGCCGATCTCGCGGTCTATCAGCACATGCCCGACTATAGCTGGATTCATCCGGTTTGGGGATCGCCCAAGACATTCCTGCGTCTGCTCTACCTCCTCACGATCGCGCTGCCGCCGATCATGTGCACGGAAAGCTGGGGACGTGTTTCCGGGCTGATCCTTGGCGCATCGGCCGTTCTCGCGGTGCTGGTGTTTGACCACGCCTTTGTCTCAGTCTGGTGTTTCTTCGCGGCGGTGATGGCGGTCTATCTTTGCGTCGTATTCCATCGGTTGCCCAAGAGTCAGGCAAATGCGGCGCTGGCATTTGACGCGTCCGCCTCGACGGTGTGATATACTTCGTTCGACTGGCCAAGTGGTATGCAATCGGATAATATTAGCCGACCAGCCAGTTCCTTGAATCCAACCGCTTTCGCCGTGCCGTCCGACCGGTCAGGAAAGGTCCTTGTTATGGACTCCGCAGCACTGTCGTTCAATCCCGAAGTAGAGCTCTCGCTGTGGCGCATCTATCGCGATTTCTTCGATATTGCCGAACGTAAACGCCGTTGGCGGGTCCGCGACGACATTCCCTGGGACGAGTGTAATCCGAACCTGGATCCGGCCATTGCCGACGTCGTCGAGACCTTCTGCTGCGTCGAACTCTACCTGCCCGATTACGTCGGCAAGGTCCTCCCGCTCGTGCGCCGAAGCAAAGGCCGAACCTGGTTCTACGCCAACTGGGGCTACGAGGAATCGAAGCACTCGCTGGCTCTGAGCGATTGGCTCCTGCGTTCAGGGCATCGCACCGAAGAGTATATGTTCGACCTGGAGAAAAAGGTCTTCGAGCGCGAATGGAACTTGCCGGAGGGGGATCACCTGGGCATGCTCGCTTATGCCATGGTGCAGGAACACGCGACGTTTCTCAACTACCGCAACCTGCGGCAACGAGCTCAGGCACTCGGAGGCGATCCGGCCCTGGACCGTGTGCTGGCATTCGTGTCGGTTGACGAAGCCGCGCATTTTGGGCTGTTCAAATCGTTTTTTGAATTGTACCTGCAGGTCGACCGGGATCGGGCCATCGCGGCGTTGCGGCCGGTGCTCAATCAATTCCAGATGCCGGCCATTCACGATCTGCTTGATGAGAGCAAGTCGCGCATTGCCCGCATCCGGGAACTGGAGTTGTTCAACGAGGAGATCTTCATTCGTGACGTGTACACGCATCTCTTGAATACGCTGAACGTCACCAAGGCCGAGTTGCGCGGGCCGCGCGTGAAGAAATCGGTGCTGGTGTGAGCGATGAACGCGTTTAGCGCTCGCCAGGCGTCTTGAGAGCGCTAAACGGGGATCTATCAGCCGATCTCGCCAACCTTGTACCGTACGAACTTCACCAGCTTCAATCCACTCGCCGTCAAGAGTTGGCCGACGGTCTTCGTGTCGTCCTTGACGAACGGCTGTTCGAGCAGGACGTTCTCGGCAAGCCAGGTCTTCATCTTGCCTTCAAGGATCTTGTCGATGATGTTAGCCGGCTTCGAGGCGTTCTTCGGATCGTTCTTGGTCTGTTCGCGCGCGATTTCGGTTTCCTTGGCGAGCTTGTCGGCGGGCACGTCGTCCTTGGTCGCGGCCACCGGATTGCGGGCGGTGATGTGCATGCACACGTCGCGCAGCAGTTGCGGGTCCGCCTTGGCGCCTTCGACCAGGAGCATCACGCCTACCGAGCCGTCGTGATGAACGTAGTCGCCCACCAGACCCTGCCAGCGCGTGAAGCGGTGCGGCTTCATGTTCTCGCGGATGAGCTGGAAGACATCCATGATGCGATCATTGATCGTCTTGCCCGGGACCGCGACGCTTGGCTGCTTCAGGAGTTCGTCCACGTTGGCGGGGTTCTTGAGCGCGATCTGCTTGGCCACCTCGTTGGCGAGCTGGATGAACTGATCGGTCTTGGACACCGGCGCCGTCTCGCAGCGCATTTCGACGATGGCGCCGACGCCGCTGGCCGCGTCGAGGTGGTAGGCGATGCGTCCTTCAGCGGTCTCGCGCGCGGCGAAGGTGCCGATCTTGCTGCCGGCCTTGGTGCGAAGCCACTGGATCGCTTTTTCCATATCGCCGCCGGATTCGGTCAGGGCGGTCTTGCACTCCATCATCGGCGCGTTGGTGCGGTCGCGCAGCGTCTTGACATCGTTGGCGGTAATGGCCATCGTAATAGTCTCCAATATGCCGCTTGCGGCTTAGCGCTCACGTGACAGCGCCATGACTCGGGCGCTGGAACGCGAGCGCTAAACCGCAAGCGAAATGTGTCTCTTAGGATACGACCGGCGCCGGCGCCTTCGGGTTCACAGCGCCGCGTCCACCCTTCGTCGCCTCGGGCGGCAGTGACGCGCGGCCTTCGTTGACCGCGTCGGATAATTTGGTCAGGATCAATTCGATCGAGCGGATGCTGTCGTCGTTGCCCGGGATCGGCAGATCGATCGTGTCCGGATCGCTGTCGGTGTCGATCAGCGAGACGGTGGTCACGCCCATGCGCTGGGCTTCCTTGACGGCGATGTCCTCACGCTTGGGATCGACGATCACCATGGCGTCGGGCAGGCGGTTCATCTCGCGGATGCCCTGCAGGTTGCGATTGATCTTGGTCCATTCGCGAATCAGCGTCGAGACCATCTTCTTCGAGTAGGTGCGAATCAACGCGGATTCGGGCGCCTTGGCGAGATCGAGCCGGCCGGCATCGTTGATCATCGTCTTCATGTAGGCGACGAGATCGATTTTGTCTCCCTTTTCACCGTGGTTAAGCCACATGGCTTCGAGCTCGGTGAGCCGTTTAAGCCGATCGCGGATGGTGCGGTAGTTGGTGAGCGTGCCACCCAGCCAGCGTTCGTTGACGTAGGGCATGTTGCAGCGGGCGGCTTCGCGCTCAATCGCTTCCTTCGCCTGGCGCTTGGTGCCGACGAAGACGACGAGGCTGCCGCGGCTGGCGACCTTGGCGAGGAATTTGTACGCGCGCAAGAGGCCGCGCACGGTTTCGCGCAGGTCGATGATGTGGATGAGATTGCGTTTGCCGTAGATGTAGGGGCGCATCTTGGGGTTCCATCGACTAGCGCGATGCCCGAAGTGAACGCCGGCTTCAATCAACTCCTGGACTTGAACAATCGCCACGCAAAGCACCTCTTGAAGTATGGGCGCGCGAGGCGCCGCAGGTTGAAGGATCGGGTTTTCGGGAAACGATATTGTAGAGAGGGGATGTGTCTAGGGAAAGGGACATCCGAACAGGCGGGAGACGTTTTTTCGCCGATTGCCGTTTACGGCTTGGAGCGCGCGATATCAGAACCGAATGCCGAAGCCGGAACCGGCGAAGAAATCATCGGCGGCGCGATTCAGGCCGACGCCCGCGCGGATGTCGAGCTGGAAGTTGTCGGTGATCAGATACGTGAATCCGCCGTCGAGGTAGTGTTGCGTCCTGGTTTCCGACGCCGTGGCGCCGCAGGGCACAAGCGTAAACCATTCCGTGTATTGGCCCAGTCGCTTGGTCCACTTGAAACCCATCGTGAACGCCTGTGCGTATTGGGTGTAGTGATGCCCGTCTTCGTCGAGTCGGCGGTTGATCTGGGTCGAGCCCGCAAGCGACAGGCGATCCTCGATGATTTCCCAGCCGTAGAGCAGATTGAAGCCGGGCAGGATTTTCTGCCCCGTGAAGGATTGATGCCCCGTCGGCAGGTTGGCTTGCAGGATTAGCGACGCCTCCGGGAAGATGCCTTTCTGCTCCGTTAGATCGAAGCGAAATCCGAGATAGAGATCTTGCCCTCCCTCGATGAACGGAGCCGAGGCAATATCTTGTTGGCTGCCGAAGTTCTGCCCGATGCGCAACTCGAACCAGTCGGCGAACATGCCGATGCGCACGAGGGTTTCCGGGTAGGAATGCGAGGTGGCGCGTTCGCCGGCGTTGCCATCACGGGTGTAAGTATAGCCGGCTTCGATTTGCACGCGGCCCTTGCCGACCGCGTGCGTCGCTTCGACAAAGTCGGGCCGATCCGTGGCGATGGTGTTGGGCTCTTCCGCTTTGCCGTTCTTCTTGCCGTTGGCGCCGTTTTTCTTTTCGTCACCGTTCTTCTTGTCGTTGGCGCCGTCCTTCTTCTCGTCATCGTCGTTCTTATCGTCCTTGGGTCCGACTTCCCAGGAAAGCAACGTTTTCGGCCCTTTCTCGGCAGCTTCCCCAGGTCGGTCCTGACAGAGAATGCACTGGCCCGGCATGACCGCACAGCCACCCAGGAAGGACAAGGCCGCAGCAGCCACGATCAGATTAAGGCGCTGGTGTATCATGACTGGGACTTTCAGCAAAATCGTTGTAATCGGCAGAATCGCCACACAAGATATTATCGGACATAACACACCAGGAGTTTAGTCTGGATTTAGGTTCGACTAAACTCAACGGAAGACAATGCTTACCCGTGATACTTTGGGCGAACGGGGTAGGAATGCTTGCGTTGCCGCAGTCACGAGCGCCGATGTGGGGTTGCCTTGCCGCGCGTTTATCCCGATAAAAGATCCATCGCGGCTTCACAGGCCGTGACCACTACAATGAAGGCAGCGGCTGAAAATAACCCCTCCCTCACGCCGGGACCGGGGAGTTCCAATCGAAAGGATGCTCCACCATGTTCGATATGTCGGAACCGTTCCGCCTCGATCCGAAATCGCAACGCGGCAATTACGCCCGCCAAAGGCAGATGACCCTCTCCGATCTCCTCATGGAGAATCGCATCATCTTCCTGGGCAGTTCGCCCGAGACCGGCTTCGATCCGGAAATCACCGACTACATGGCCAACATCACCATTCAGCGGCTGCTTTACCTGCAATATGAGAACAAAAGCCAGGAAATCCACATGTACATCAACAGCCCAGGCGGCTCGGTGTACGCGACGCTGGCGATCTACGACACGATGCAGTTCCTCGGCTGTCCCGTCGCGACCTACTGCATGGGCATGGCCGCGTCAGGCGCGGCGCTGTTGCTCGCCGCCGGGACCAAGGGTAAGCGTTACGCTTTGCCGAACTCGAAAGTGATGATTCATCAGCCGTGGGGCCAGGTGATGGGTCAGATCACCGACATGGAGATCCAGGCGGGCGAGTTCAGCAAGGATCGCCAGCGCCTCAACGAAATCATGGCCAAGCATTGCAATCAATCCGTCGATCGCATCGCCATCGAAACGGAACGGGATCACTATTTCTCCGCGCTGGAAGCCAAGGAGTTCGGTCTGGTCGATGAGGTCGTGCAGAAGAAGTAATTTCGTTTAGCCGTGGGTCGTAGACCCGCGCGGGTCTACTAAACGAATTCGACGCATTTACTTAACTTATCTCCTCCCGGTTGCCGATCTTGTGTAAATGGGTGCCGGGAGGCCTCGGAGAATACGATGCCTTTGATTCCCTATGTCGTAGAGGGCGGCGGACGCGAAGAACGGGTCTTTGACATCTACAGCCGGTTGCTGAAGGATCGCATTATCTTTCTGCAAGGCGAGGTCAACGACGACAGCGCGAGCCTGATTGTCGCCCAGATGCTGTACCTGCAGTTTGACAACGCGAAGACCGACATCCACCTGTACATCAACAGTCCGGGCGGCTCGGTCACCGCGGGCCTCAGCATTTATGACACGATGCAGTACATCACCTGCGACGTGGCGACCTATTGCATTGGCCAGGCCGCCAGCATGGGCGCGGTGCTCCTGTGTGCGGGCACCAAGGGCAAGCGTAACAGTTTGCCCAACTCGCGCATCATGATTCATCAGCCCCTCGGCGGCATGCGCGGCACCACCACCGAGATCTTGATCCGCTTGAAAGAAAATCAACGGCTCAAGAAGGTCCTCAATGACATCCTCATGAAGCACACGGGCAAGACCTACGAACAGATTGAAAAGGACTGCGACCGCGACAACTTCATGTCCTCCGAGGAGGCCCGCGACTACGGCCTGGTGGATACCGTGTTGACGCAGTTGCCGATGGTTAGTTCTTGAATCTCATTTGCCGCTTGCGACTTGGCGCTCGCACACAAGTACGCGAGCGCGAAACCGCAAGCGGCCAAGAAGGACAAAGAACATGCTGGCGCGATGCCGAGGTGCGTTCTTTCTCCTTCTGCTGCCGCTCTTTTGCCTGTCGTCAGGTTGCCGCAACAAGACTGATCTCGTCGAAAGCCAGCTCCGCACCAAAGAAATCATGTACCGCGAGGCGATGGAAGAGCAGCGCCGCACCGAGGCGCAAATCATCGCCATGCACCGCGAGATCGAAGCCCTTCGCCAAGGCGCCAAAGTCACGCCGGAACAGGCGGCGCAGACGTTTGGCCTCAAGCGCATCGTTCTGGGCCGCGCGACCGGCGCGTTCGACCACGACAACCTGCCAGGCGACGAGGTGCTGCAAGTAGTCGTGGAGCCGCGCGACGAGAGCGATCACGCGATCAAGTCGCCCGGCAGCCTGCAAATCTTCACGCTGGAGATCACGCCGCAGGGAGTGAAGACGCCGTTGTTTTCGTGGGAAGTTGGCCCCGAGCAATTGCGTCGCACCTGGAAGCAAGGCCTGTTGAGCACGGGCTACACATTGACGTTGCCATGGAAAAACCCGCCGACGACCGAACAGGTGCGCGTCATCGTGCGATTCATCACTGCGGACCAACGCAGGTACGAAGCGGAGAAGGACATCAAAGTGCGTCTTCTGCCCGGCGCGGCCCAGAGACGCCTGGAGATGATCCCGGACGCGTCGCCGCTGCCCGCGCCTTCGCAAGAGATGGGTCCGATCCTGGTTCCGACGAGCAAGACGACAACCGCCTATCGTCCCGCCCCGCTGACGCAATGGCACCCCATCGCCCCCACTTCGACACAGCGCGATTAAGAGGAATACGTTGCGGACCATGTCGTGCGCCGCCTGAGCGCTTGCAGTTTCGTGCGGTGGCAACTTGTTGGCGCGCAGCCAGAAGGCGACTGGCAGGAAATCGTAGACCTCACGCGAAACGTGAGGTCTACGGTTGGTTGATGATCTCCTGCCGCTCGCCCAAGCGAACTTCTTTTTATCTGCGTCGGATGCGGTCGACTTGTGGATTGGACCAGGTTTCCATCAGGTTGATGATTTGAATCGCTGCCTTGTTGACGGCCTGGCGTTCGGCGCTGGCGTTGGAACCGCCCAGTTCGGGGATGAATATCGCCGTCGGCGTGAGGACGAGCGGTATCGCCGTCGGCGCCTGCGCCGGCGGATCGCCCGGCAGCGGCTGCAGGTTGGCATCGAAGCGCTTGGGGTTCGAGAGGATGTCCCCTCCGCGCCCAGGCCGCAAGTCGCGCCAAACAACCTCCACGTTCACGCCGACTTCCGCCTCGCGGTTCTCGCCTAATTGGTTCAGCAGGATCGTTGTCTTGCCGAAGCGGACGATTTTCAGATCGAGCTCGGTGTCTGCGCGGGCACGATTCGAGGTCACGCGATACGGCGACGACGTGCCCAGTTCACGGATGACTGCCTTATGTAGGTCGAACTCAATGTCCCGACGATAGGTGGTGTTTTGTGGGACCGGCACGTAGATCGTGAGAAAGCTCGTGTCAAAAGTCGGCTGCGTCGTATAGCCCAGCAGCGTGAAATGGCCGCCGCTCTCACAACCCGTCAGGCACGACAGCCCGGCGAGAAGCAAGCCGAAGGCGCTCATCGGTCGGCGGTTGTTTCTCATCAGCCTCGCAAGCATGGCACACCTGTTCTTACGCACCGCGACCGCAAGGGAGCGGGGCAAACACCGCTCCCTTACGGTCGCGGTTCGGCAATTCTCTCAATGCCCTACCGGCGGCAAGATGCGCGGGGCCGGCGCCAACGGCAGGCGGGGCTGCAACGGCGGATCCTGCACCGCAGGCGCTGTCGGCGGCGGCGCTGGCGGCGGCACGTAATCCTGCTCGCGTATGCTTGGCCCGGCGGCGCCGCGCACCTCGTTCTTTCTCTGCGCCGCCTGCGTCGCGAACGTCGTGCCCGGGTAGCGCCGGCACACCAGCTCGTAATAGAAGTACGCCGAGCCGGGATGGCCCGTCCGCTGATAGAATTCCGCGATCTTGAAATCGCGATCCGCCTGCTGGATGTTCATGCTCTTGAGCTGCGTCTCAACCCACTTGCCGTCCTTGACCAGTTCCTCGTACGACGCCTGGGCAGTCATGAGCAGCTTTTTCGATTCCTCGACCGTGCGCAGATCGTAAACGGTGCCGCCGGTCATGAGCTGCTTGCAGATGACCGATTGCTTGACGGCCTTGTGCGCGTCCTTGCTGTTGGGATACTTCTGGTACAGCTCGGTGAAGTAGAAGTCCGCCTCCTTGTACTCCTTGCGGAAGAAGTTAATCGTGCCCAGGCAGAACAACGCCCGTTCGCCCAGCGGTCCGTTGATGTCGTGGGAGCGGATGGTGTTGAGCACGTTGGTCGCGTGTCCCTCGGCGTCCATCCACGGCATGTCCTTGCCGAAATGCACGTACAAGGCCGGGGTGACGTACCAGCGTTTGCCCTTTAGCTGATCCTCAAATTCATCCATCTGCTTGCGCGTCGGCTGGAGCCAGTGATCGACGATCTCCCACAAGCCCTGACATGACTTCTGCACGTACCGGCTCTGCGGGATCTCGACCAGCAGCTTCGTGTAGGAATCCCCCGCGTCGCGGTAGTTCTTTTGCAAGCGCTGGCACTCGGCCTTGTAGAAGAGCGCTTCCTCGTAGATGGCAAGCGAATTGTAGGGACGTTTCTTGTTGGCGCTAGCGCCGGAGCTGAAAATATCGAGGTTCGGCAATGCGCCGCCCTCCGGCTGGGCCATCGCGCTGTAGAGCTTCTCCGCCGCGGCGTATTTTTTCTCCTGGAACAGCCGCAGGGCGGCGTCGAGTTCCTCACGGCTCTTGGGATCGATCGGCTCGCGGACGAGCCCACGGCCGGTGAGCGACAGGCTGTCCTTGGGCCCGTCGACTTTGGCGGTCGATTTCTTCCACGGAGCCGTAAAGCCCTGGCCCGTGAACGCACAGCCCGTCATGAGGCAAAGCACCAACGGAACGGTCGCGGACATGAGTCGGCCCCTCCATGGCTGGAATCGAGTCGGTGCAACCTGTGTTGTTGATGGAACCCTGGTCACAACCTTAACTCCCCAAGTAAGGCAAGAGGCGTGGTCGACGCCCCAGAAGATAGGTGACGTAATGGTTCAAAAGTTGCCTCACCTCGGCACGCAGATGAGGATCTTGAACCTCGCGCCACGCTTCTCCGTTCTGCTGCAATTGCTCGAGCGTTCGTCGAGTGGCTTCGAGCATGGGCCGTTTGTCGCGCTGCTTCGGTTGGCAGGCTGCGCATAAGGCGCCGCCGCCAGCCGCACTGAAAGCCAGGCCATTCTCCCCTCTCCCTCTGGGAGAGGGGTCGGGGGTGAGGGCATCGGGCCCAGACCCCTCTCCCAGAGGGAGAGGCGGGAGAAATTCCTCGCCGCAGTCGGCGCAAAAATCCAGGGCAGGGCCATACCCAAGTTCCCGCAAAAGCACAAGCTCAAAATGAGCGACGCATGGCCCGGTCAAAACACTCGGCTGGCCCAGATTCCGCAAGGCCGTGAGCGCTTCCTCAAAAAGGCTCGGATGCGGATCGTGATCCTGCGTCCAGTCCGACAGCATCTCGGCGACGTAGTACGCGCCGTATAGCGCAGACAGATCGCAGCGCAACAAAGGAAAGCGCTCCTCGACGCGCGCTTCGGTCAACAGGTCGAGACTGCCGGAGGTTTTGCGGATGAAGACGATACCGCAGACGGTCAGAAGATCAAGAGCAACGTCGAAGTTGGATTTAAGCCGGCGGCCTCCCTTGGCCAAAGCGCGCACTTTGCCGAATTCGCGCGTCCACAGCGTGACGATACGGCTCGTCTCGCTAAAGTCGGTGCCGCGGATGACCAGAGCGGTGGCTTTTTCGAGGGACATGACGGCTCAAATTCAAATGCGATTAGCAATTGACAATTAGCAATTGACAATTGCAAATTGCGAAAGCGGATCTTCGCTGTCAAGTAGAGTTCGCCCGTATTTCAATTGGAAATTGCTAATTGTCAATTGCTAATGCTTTTCGCCTGAGATGGCAGGGAGCCCCACCTGCGCGAGATAGCGCCGCTCTCGTTCGCGCATCTCTTCCTCGGCGAACGGCGATTTGTCATCGTAGCCGCACAGATGCAGCAACCCGTGGATGACGTACAGGGCCAGCTCCGCGCCAACGTCGTGGCCGCGCTCGCTCGCCTGGGCCAGGGCGATCTCGACACCGATGACGAGTTCGCCTTCCAGCTTCTTCGCATTGGCGGCACTATAGGGAAACGACAGCACATCGGTCGGCTCGTCGTGCTCGAGATATTGCTTGTTGAGCCGATGGATGGTCGTGTTATCGACAAAGGCAAGGCTCAGCTCATAGTCGGCAACGCTTTCGCCGTCGAACACGGCCCGCGCAATCTCGCGCATGCGGCCACGATCGACGGGCACGAGTTCTTGCGGGCAATGGATGGCGATCTTGCTCATGCGGTTACGATATGGAAGCATCATTCGTTTAGCCGCGGATCGCAAATCCGCGCGGATCTGCGATCGGCGGCTAAACGGACACCCCGTCCGCGACCTTCACCTTGGCTGCGATCACCTGCGGCAGCGGTTCACCGAGCACTTCCAGCGCCAGCGCGAGGTAATCGTGTGCTCCATTGCACGTCGGCGCATAGCCGAAGATCGACTTGCCGAAGCTTGGCGCCTCCGCGAGCTTGATGTTTCGGCGAATCCGCGCGTTGAAGACACGCGCCTGATTCCATGGTACGTTGCTCGCGCGGCTGCTCTCCAAAAAAGCGTCGAGATCGTGTTCGACCTCTTGGGCGAGCTTGGTGTTCGCCTCGCACAGGCACAGGATGATGCCACTGACGCGTAGCTTGGGATTGATGCGCTTGCTGACGAGGGCGGTCGTCTCCAGTAGTTTGCTCAAACCGTGCAAGGCGAGAAAGTGCGGCTGCAAGGGAATGAAGACCTCGTCCGCGGCACACAGGGCGTTGAGTGTCAACACGCCAAGCGACGGGGCACAATCCATCAGCACGAAATCGAAGCCCTCATCGGCCTGCAAGAGATCACGCAGGATGACCTCGCGGCCAACGACGCCGGCGAGCTCGACCTCCGCGGCGGCGAGGTTGATGTCGGAGCCGACGAGCGACAGATTGCCATCCACTTGTCTGCGAACTTCCGCGAGCGGCTTGTTGTCGATGAGAGCGTCATAGATCGACGGCGCCGCGCCATCGGGTTCGCTGCCGAGGTGCGTGGTCGCATGGGCTTGAGGGTCGAGATCGAGGATGCAGACGCGCTGCCCGGCATGAGCGAGCGCGGCGCCGAGATTGACGGACGTGGTCGTCTTGCCGACGCCGCCCTTTTGATTGATGATCGCGATCCGTCGCATGGAAGTTCTCCGTGAAAACGCGGTTGTGGGATCATAAACAAAACGGGCGGGCGGGGGAATGCCGATTTTCAATCCGGACGCGCAAGCGACGTATGATACCCAAAGCGCATCCGGTTAACAACCGCACCGTTTTCGCGCTCCATTGGAACAAGTCGAAAAATTCTCCGCTTTCATGTTGCTTTCCTTGGCGGGTTTGTTCAAAATACACTGACAACCCCTTGCGCGGTTTGGCTTGATGGTTTTCCGCGCCTGGGGGGACTCACCGAAAAAAACCTGTTCGCCGCGGTCCTACCTTCGACACTATTTGGGGGATTGGCTGATGAAAGGCCTTCGCAGAACCTCGCTCGCGCTCGTTGCCGCCCTTGTGTTTTCCGCTGCGAGTGGATTCGTTTCCGCTCAAGAACCCAACGGCAAAAAAGCGGCGAACCCCGATCAGATCGCCCTGCCGACCCCTGCGGAGGTGCAGACGCTTTCTGTCTTCCCCGCGACCGTCACGCTGAAAGGTCAGGACGATTCCGCGCAGCTGGTGGTCACGGGCAGCATCGCCGGCGGCAAGACGCAAGACCTCACCGGCGACGTGAAATATGAACTCGCCAACGAAAAAATCGCACGCATCACGACTGCGGGCCGCATCATCCCGCTCGTCAACGGCGCCACCGACATCACCATCCGCTACGGCGACAAGACTGCCAAGCTCACGCTCAAAACCGAAAGCTGCGACGTCGATCTGCCGATCAACTTCGCCAATCACATCGTGCCGATCTTCAGCAAGCTCGGCTGTAATGGCGGCGGCTGCCACGGCAAATCGGGCGGCCAGAACGGCTTCGCCCTGTCGCTGCTCGGTTTCGTCCCGGAACTCGATTACCAGACCCTTGTGAAGGAAAACCGCGGCCGACGTCTTTTCCCCGCCGCCCCGGACTCCAGCCTCCTGCTCCTCAAGGCGACCGGCGGCAGCGCACACGCCGGCGGCAAACGCATGGAAGTCGGCTCCGATGAATACAAACTCATCCGCCGCTGGATTGCTTCCGGGACTCCCTACGGCAGCGAGAAGGACCCGACCGTCACCAAGATCACCGTCAGCCCCGAACACCGCATCCTGACGCGCAACAATCGCCAGCAGTTCACTGTCACCGCCCATTACTCCGACGGCACGACGCAAGATGTCACCCAGCGCGCTCAGTTTGAAAGCAACGACGTCGAGATCGCCGTTGTCGAAGGCGGCGCCCTCGTTCGCTCGCTCGAAATGTCGGGCGAGGCCGGCATCATGGCCCGCTACCTCGGCCAGGTCGCCGTCTTCCGCGCCACCGTCCCCTTGGGCGTCAAGATTCCCGCATACCAGTTCGAGCCGCGCACGGTCGTCGATCGCTTCACGCAGAAGAAATGGCAAGAACTCGGCATCGTCCCCTCCGAGCTTTCCTCGGACGAGCAGTTCCTGCGCCGTATTTATCTCGACCTGACCGGCTCGATGCCGACGCCGAAACAAGTCACTGAGTTCAACGCCAACGCCGACAAGGATAAACGCGATAAGCTGATCGACCAACTCCTCGAAACTCCAGAGTACAGCTACCTGTTCGCCAACAAGTGGGCCGACGTCCTTCGCGTGAAGCGGCGCAACCAGCCCGATCGCGCTGCCGGCACGTTTGCCTTCCACGCCTGGATCCGCGAGTCGATCAACAAGGACAAGCCGTACGATCAATTCGTGCGTGAAATCCTGGCCGCGACCGGCGATGAAAGCCAGAGCCCGCCGACCGTGTGGTACAAGGAGCTGCAGAATCCGCAAGAGTTCGTTGACGATACGGCTCAGGTCTTCCTCGGCCTGCGTATCGCCTGCGCCCAATGCCACCATCATCCCTACGAAAAATGGAGCCAGGACGATTACTGGGGTCTCGCCGCCTACTTCGGCCGCGTCGGCCGTAAGAATCTGCAGGTCCCCGGCGGCGCCGGCAATCAGCCAGCGAATCGCCAGGTGATCTTCAACCGCCCGACCGGGGCCGTCATCAACAAACGCACCGGCGCCAATGCGAAGATCCAGCCGCTCGACGGCGAACCGCTGGACATCGCCTCCGATGAAGATCCGCGCCACAAGCTCGTCGATTGGATGGCGAACAAGAACAACCCGTTCTTCGCTCGCGCCGTCGCCAATCGCTACTGGTCGCATTTCTTCGGCCGCGGCATCGTCGATCCGATCGACGACATGCGCGTCACCAACCCGCCGACAAACCCCGAGCTACTCGACGCCCTCTCCAAGGAGCTGGTTGACAACAAGTTCAGCTTGAAGCACCTGGTGAAGATCATCGTCAAGAGCCGGACGTATCAACTGTCGTCGGCCCCGAACGATTTCAACAAGCATGACAAGCAAAGCTTCGCCCGCTTCTATCCGCGCCGCATGTCGGCCGAGATCCTGTACGACGCGGTCAGCCAGGTCACGAACACCCCCGCGGCGTTCGGCGGCCTGCCGACCGACAAGCACTCGCCGAATCGTGCCATCATGTTGCCGGACGAAGCGTTCCAGAGCTACTTCCTCGATGTGTTCGGCCGGCCGCAGCGTATCAGCGCCTGCGAATGCGAGCGCGTCAGTGAAGCGAACCTCGCTCAAGCGTTGCACCTCCTGAACTCGCAAGAAATTCAGGACAAGCTGACCCGCGCCAATGCTCGCGCCGACCTCCTGGCCAAGGACCCCCGTCCGGACGCCGAGAAGATCGACGAGTTGTTCATGTGGACATTCGCGCGTCGCCCGAGCGCCGAGCACCGTCAGATCGCGATCGACCACATCACTCGCCACGCGGCCAACAAGAAGCTGGCCTACGAGAACCTGCTGTGGGCGCTCATTAACACGAAAGAATTCGTGTTCAATCAATAACCGTAGACCTCACGCTCCATGTGAGGGTCTTGACAACAAAACGTGCCGATCCTGATGAAGGATCGGCACGTTTCGTTTGATGATGAACCAAGGGCCCGATCATGTCCGAGATTTACGTCAGCACCGATATCGAGACGGACGGCCCGATCCCAGGACCGAACTCGATGCTCAGCTTCGCGTCGGCGGCATTTCAACGCGACAAGACGTTGCTCGGCACGTTTACCGCAAACCTGCAACTCTTGCCCGGTGCCGCGGGCGATACCAAGACGATGGCGTGGTGGGCGCAGAATCAGGCCGCTTATGACGCGACGCGAGTGGGCCTTGAAGATCCCGCGGCGGCGATGCAGCGTTACGTCGCCTGGCTGCGCGCGTTGCCGGGGCTGCCGGTTTTCGTCGCGTATCCGGCCGGGTTCGACTTTCTGTTCGTCTACTGGTACTTGGTCCGCTTCACGGGTGATAGCCCGTTCTCGTTCTCGGCGCTCGACATCAAAACCTATGCGATGGCCCTGCTGAAGAAGGGCTTTCACGACGCGGTGAAAGGCAACATGCCGCCGCACTGGTTCGACGCCCATCCGCACACGCACGTGGCACTCGATGACGCCATCGAACAAGGAGCGCTTTTCTGCAACATGCTGGCGGAGAACTTGCGGAAGTGAAGTATCGGTCGTGGGTCAGTTTATACTGCGCTCGGGCGGAAATGACACATTTGCCTCACTAGCCCGCAGCGCTAGCAAGGGCAACCACGGACATCCCTTGCTGGCGCTGCGGGCTAGTGAATGAGTCAATCCTGACCGCGTGCAGTATAGATGTGGTCCGGTCACTCCGTGACCGGCTTTCCGGCCACGCAGTGACCGGACCACACCACACGAATCAGACCCGTCGACCGAAATATCGAGAAAATACGTGCCGACTAGCTTCGAAAATGGCACTTCATAACTGTGCAAGACGCCCTATTTTGGGAATCTGGGTAAAATTTTCCGTAAATTCTCTTGAGTTACTTCGGCAACCTTGTATTATAGTGCCCACCCACCCAGTAACCTCTTTACTTTTCGCTCTTCTCGCCAGGAATAACGCATCATGAGCACCGCCGTTACCGTTGCGCCTGAGTCCGACGTTAAAATGCTGGAATCGCTGCGCCAAGCCCACAAGCAGATGCGCGCCGAGGTCGGCAAGATCATCATTGGCCAGGAAGCTGTCCTCGATCAGCTGCTGATGGCGATCTTCTGCCGCAGCCACGCCCTTTTGGTGGGCGTGCCGGGCCTGGCGAAGACGTTGATGGTCAGCACGCTGGCGCAGGCGCTCGACATGAGCTTCAAGCGCATCCAGTTCACGCCCGACTTGATGCCGACCGACATTACCGGCTCCGAAGTCATCCAGGACGATCCGGTGACGCGCGAGCGCAAGTTCAAGTTCCTGCCCGGCCCGATCTTCGCGAACATCGTCCTTGCCGACGAAATCAACCGCACCCCGCCCAAGACGCAGGCCGCCTTGCTCGAATCGATGCAGGAACGCAAGGCCTCGATCGGCGGCGTCGATTATCCGATGAAGAATCCGTTCTTCGTCCTCGCCACGCAGAACCCGATCGAACAGGAAGGCA
>SYHD01000176.1 GCA_005799265.1 Planctomycetia bacterium
AGGGCCGATGCGGGCGCCGGGATGGATGTCGATGCCGGTCTTCGAGTGGGCGTGCTCGGTCATCATGCGTGGGATCAATGGCACGCTGAGCAAGAGCAGCTCGTGGGCGATGCGGTAGACGGTGATCGCTTCCAGGCCCGGATAGCAAAAAACGATCTCGTGATGGCTCTTGGCCGCGGGGTCGCCGAGGAACGCGGACTCGGCGTCTTGCTCGAGAATAAAACGCAGCTCGGGCAGCTTCTGTAATAGCTCGATGGTCTTGCGCTGGGCCAGAGCTTCGATGTCGAGCGGGCCGGAGTGCGGATCATGGTCGTGCCGCAAGGCGCGGGCGATCTGCTGTGTGAGTTTGTCGTGCAGGCCATCGACGAGATCGCCGACGTGATACTCGACGTTGCCCATGTGCAGATTCTGGCGACGTGCGAAGCCAGGATACAGTATCTCGACAAGGTCCGCGACGATCTCAATGACGGCGTCCCGGCTCGGCAGCGGCCGATGGCCGAGGTGATTGATGTGGTTGCACTCGGTGTAGGTCGCGACGATCGCTTCGGTGATTTCGTGCAGGCCTTCTTTCAGACGCAGATCGGTAGCCATGGCGATGCTCCTGTCGTGAGATTGTGGAACCGTGGCAAAAAAGGGCAAGGCGATCACCGGCAGACGAACTACCCGGCGATCGCCGAACGACAGGCGCAAGAGAGGTGGACGTGATGGATCATTGGCACAAACCTCGTGGAGAGGCGTCAAAATCGCCCCATTTCATCATACCCGCGCCTAGTTCCCGAGTCAACGAACCATGGCTTTTCCAAAAGATCGGCAAACGCCCTGCTTTTGTTTACTCGATGGCGCAGAGGTGCAGGCGCAGGTTTCTCCTTGGTAAGAAGGCTCATCGATGGGAATAGAGCATCGCCCGGTTGGATGTATTCAAACAATGGACGATGCCAGCGTCTTATGCAATCCTTGCTGTTATCGTATGCGGCCGAAGGTGTGTATCCGTGCGGTGTCCGCCGGCTGTCTGCGATTTGGTGACACAACTACATTTGTAATCATGGGATAGGATGCCAGTGCAAATAGGCGTGTCGGAAGCGCGTCGATTGGCCCACGTTTTGCTAGGAGTGGTTTGAACCGCCGTCCGGCTTGGTAGTCATTGGAGAGGTGGCTGCTGGGTCGTGACGGCTTTTTCGTTTCATCTCAGCAAACACTTCTTCGCATTTACCGCCAAATATGATACGGTGATACACGGTCGCTTGCTGCCGACATGCCCCATCGTCGCTTGCGAGTTCGCGCATGCCGCAAGCGACCGAGGCGTAATCGAAATGGATTCGGATCGCGTCATGTTGACATCGACTACCGCCAGCGCAATCGAGACGACAGCCGCGCCGGCGCCGCCTTCCAACGTCGATCGCTTCGGCATGCGCTGGTGGAATCACCTCAAGGCTCTCTTAGGTCCGCCATCGCAGCGCCGGCTCGCCCACGCGGCGTTACAAATCGGCCCCATTCGCACGTGGGAGACGGAGTTCAGCAAACTCTCCGATGCGGAGATTCGTCTCAGGGGATTGCACCTGCGCGGCCGAGCGCGCGGCGGCGAATCGCTCGACCATTTATTGCCGGAGGCATTTGGTCTGGCCTGTGTCGCCTCCACGCGGACGATTGGCCTGCGGCCGTTCGACGTGCAGTTGGCCGCCGGGGTGGTCTTGCACAACGGCGCTTTGGCGGAGGTCGCGACGGGCGAAGGCAAGACGCTCATCGCCACGCTGCCAATCGCGCTCAATGCGCTCCTGGGCAAGGGGGCCCACGTCACCACCGTCAACGACTATCTCGCCCAGCGCGACGCCGACTATACCGCGCGCGTCTACACCGCCCTGGGCCTCACGGTCGGCTGTCTGCAAACGAAGATGAGCGACGACGACCGCAAGAACGCCTACCTTGCCGACATCACTTACGGCACGGCGTCGGAGTTCGGTTTCGATTTCCTGCGCGATCGGCTCAAGACGAAGGAGGGCAGCGGGCAGAACGCGCCTTTCTGGTCGGCGTGGATGGGCAACGGGCAAGACTTCAAGCCGCTCGAGTCGAAAGTCCAGCGCGGCCATCACTTCGCGCTCGTCGATGAAGCCGACAACATCTTCATCGACGACGCCCGCACGCCGCTGGTCATCTCCACCGGCACCCGTCCGGCGTCGGAAGAGGAAGCGGTTGTCTACAAGTGGGCCGACAAGCTCGCCAAGGAAATGACGCGCGAGCGGCATTTCTACCTCGACGAGAAGAAGTCGAAGGTCGAGCTGACCGAGGACGGCCGCTATCTGATCCGCTACTCGAATCCGCCGTTCGGCGCGCACTCGCACGCCATGGACAAGCTGCATGAGCACGTCGAGCGCGCGATCCAGGCCAACCATCGCTTTCGGCTCGATCAGCATTACATGGTGCTGGACAAGAAAATCGTCATCATCGACGAAAGCACCGGCAGGCCGATGCCCGATCGGCAATGGAACGAGGGCTTGCATCAAGCGGTGGAAGCGAAAGAAGGGGCGACGATCACGCTCAAGTCCGATCATGCCGCCCAGGTCACCTATCAATCCTTTTACAAGCTGTACACGAAGCGCGCGGGGATGACGGGGACGGCGATCCAGAATTTCTGGGAGATGCGGCGCGTGTATCGTTTATGGGTGGTGCAGGTGCCGACCAACCGCCTGAGCGAGCGCGTGGTGCTGCCGGACCGCGTTTTCCCGACCGAAGACGTGAAGTTCGACGCGATCGTCGAGGAAGTGCAACGTCTGAAAGAACAGGGGCGTCCGGTGCTGATCGGCACGCGTTCGGTGGACAAATCGGAGAAGCTGAGCAAGAAGCTGCTCGACGCGGGCATCGTACACGCCGTCTTGAACGCCAAACCGGGCAACGCCGAGCGCGAGGCAGAGATCGTCGCCCAGGCGGGACGCGCCGGCGCCGTCACCATTGCCACCAACATGGCGGGCCGCGGCACGGACATTCTCCTGGGCGGCAACGCCGAGGCGCTGGCGTGGGGACAGCTCAAGACGCAGCATCGCTTTCGCCATGAAGTCCCGCCGGAGATGATGCAGCAGCTCATCGCGCAGATCGAGACGCAAGAAGGAACCGCCGCCAACCGTCGCGCCGTCGTCGCGGCCGGCGGATTGCACGTGATCGGCACGGAACGCCACGAGGCCGCCCGCATTGACCGCCAGCTCATCGGCCGTGCCGCCCGCCAAGGCGATCCGGGGAGCTGCCAGTTCTTCCTGTCGCTCGATGACGAGATCCTCGAGGGCCTCGGTCAAGCGCGTCAGGATTCGCTCAAGGCGCTCGGGCAAGCCGGCGGCACGCGCAACTGGGACGGGTACGTCGCCGAGTTCCAGAGCGCGCAGTATTACATCGAAAAGCGCCACTACCGCCAGCGGCTCGACCTGATGCACTACGAGCGGCAACGCCAAGAGATTCTCAAGGAGCTGAGCGCGGATCCGTACGTGGATTGAGACACGACCTGGAAACGCGGCTTACGCCAGGCCGGAGTGTTGCAAAAGCGTGCAACTGTCGGGTTCTGGTGGAGTGCCAAAACACCATACGTGCGAATCGAATTGGCGCAAGTGTTTGCAGTAGGAAGGATTACAATATCCCTTCTCGGTGAGTTCCGGAATTGGCATTGATATTGCTTGTAACTTCCAACGAGAAATAATCGAAATTTCGCGCGAACCTCGGTGCGGACTACGTTGTCCGTGTGTTAAGTGTCGTTGTAGGTTCGCAACATTGGACAAAGTTCGACGCCGAGCTGCGTCAAACGAAACCTCAGAGAGTGCAAAGCCAAGAAACCTTTCCTTCGTCGCGGGCTTCGTGCCCGCTTTACCAAGTTGGAGGCTCCCATGGCCATCAAGACCTTGCAAACCCTGGCAGTGCGAAACGCCGTCACCGGCGTCCGCGTGACCGGTCTGGAATGCAACGGCGCGATGCCGGCCGATGGGATGCTCCGACTCCTGTCGTTGCTGTGGCAAACGCTGTCCGACCCCTTCGCGGCCCAAAAGCGATCTGAACCCCAGATCGTCTTCCGGACCGGTCGGTCTGTGGCGTTTGCCGGTGTCATGCTACCCACACCGTCATCCCATGCTCCCTATCGACCCACAAGTCGATCGGTCAAACGCATGAGAATGGTGCAAGGGTAATCCGAACGCAAACGATCGACGATCTGGCGAACCGAACTCCGAAAAGAGCCCGGTTGACGCGTTTTGGTTGATCGCGTTCAAAAAAGTAATTCCACCGCGGGCCGACAACCCGCACCTCATCATCCTTCGTAATTGCCGCTTGCGGCTTAGCGTTCGCGCTCTCCCTCGCGATCGCGTTGCCCATTCGGCCAAGGTGAATCCCCGCAGCAGGGACCAGGAGATACTATCATGAGCTGGGACGAAATCTTCATCTTGATTGCACGCGCCCAGACGGGTGACCGCGCCGCGTTCGGCGAACTCGTCGAGCGCTTCCAGCCGGCCGTCTACGCCGTCGCGCTGGCGCGTCTGCGCGACCCGAACGAGGCAACGGAGCTGGCTCAGGAGGTCTTCATCCACGCGATGCAGAAAATCGGCCAGTTGCGCGATCCGCACTGCTTCGTCGGTTGGCTGCGACAGATTACGGTCCGCATGGCAATCAACCGCATCACGCGCAAGGCCCCGGTTTCGGGCGCGGAGCCGGAGTTCTTGCAGAACGCGCCAGACAGCGAGCCGGCGCCGCTCGACGAGATGATTCGCTCGGAGGACCGCGCGGACATCTGGAAGGGCCTGGATCGCCTGAAACCACTCGATCGCGACACCCTCGTCGCCTTCTACATCAATGGCCGCACCTTGAAGCAGATGGCGCGCGAATTCGAGACCCCGGTCGGCACCATCAAACGCCGCTTGCACGTCGCCCGCAATCGGCTCAAGAGCGCGCTGGAAAAGAGCGCCGCACGCCGCAAGAAGGCGCTCGTGTAAACCCAGAAGCCCCACCCTGAGCGCAGCGAAGGGTGAGGGTAAGACCAACCCTCACGCCCACGGCACTTCGATGTCGTGGGCGTTTTTCTTTTACGGTCAAGACGCGGCGTTGTGTATGCTCATCTACGGAGGATTCAATGAGCGCAGCCGTGCAACTGGTCGGCCTCGACTTCGGCACGACGACGATGAGCGCCGTCGTCGCCGAGGGGCGACTCGCGCGCAATGCCGTCACCGGGCGCACCGATCTTGACTCGCTTGAAGAGTGCTACCGCTCGGAAATGCTGTTCACGCCGATCGTGGACGACAAGATCGACGAGGCGGCGGTTGCGCGACAGCTCGACCGCTGGTTGGAGTTAGGCGGCGTTCGCGCCGAGCGCATCTTCGGCGGCGGGGCGTTGCTCACTGGGCTGACAGCACAGCGCGACAACGCGGCGTTGCTCGTGACATTGATTCGCGCCCGGCTCGGCAATGCTCTAATTGCGACGGCGGACGATCCGTGCCTGGAATCGTGGCTCGCGTTCATGGGCAGTTGTGCCGAATTGTCACGTACGCTTCCAGATCGCTGCGTGCTCAACCTCGACATCGGCGGCGGCACGACCAATCTCGCGCTTGGCCAGGCTGGGGAAGTTTTGCGCACCGGCTGCTACTTCGTCGGCGCCAGGCACGTTCAGCTCAAGCCAGGCTCGTATCACATCGTGCGGCTTTCGCGCTATGCGCGGGCGCTCTTCGATCATCTTGGCATTCGCAAGGATGTGGCCGCGACGCTGACCGATGGCGAAGTTGCCGGCATCATCACGTACTATTTCGATTTGCTGACGGCGGCGCTGGGCGGCGATCGACGCATCCTTGCCGAACCGACGGCGCGCTTGCACGAGCAGGTAGCGTTTCGCACCCTCACCCCCAGCTCCTCTCCCAGAGGGAGAGGGGAGAAATTCGCGATTACGTTGTCGGGCGGCGTCGGCGAACTGGTCTACGCCCATCTCGACGGCAAACCCTGGCCAGCCACGACTGCGTTCGGCGATCTCGGCATTGATCTGGCGCGGCGGTTCGTCACGTCGCCGTTCGTTGACGACTTGCGCCGCTATCGTCCCGCGTCTGCCGGTCGGGCGACGGTGTACGGGCTGTTACGTCACAGCACCGAGATCTCCGGCAGCACGCTGTATCTGCCGAACCCGGAAATGCTGCCGCTCGCGGACATGCCGATCGTCGGCACGATCACGCTGATGTCAAGCGACGCCGACGTCAGCGAGTGGATTGCGCTCGCGGGGCGCTGCGAGCGCGGGGCGTGCCTGCGCGTAAACGTCGGCAGCCATGATGCGGCGGCAGTGCGCGCGCTCGGCATGCGCATTGCTGCGGCCCTGGCAACGCGCTCTTTCCCATCGGCGCGGGCTTTGGTACTCTTGGTAAGCGAGAACGTCGGCAAGGTGTTGGGCCAATACGTCACGCGCTGGGGCGCTCTTGCTGTCAAGCTAATGGTGATCGACGAGGTGCCGCCGCGCAACGCGCAGTATGCGCGCATCGGCGTGCCGCGCCAGCAAGTGGTGCCGGTGTCGTACTACGGATTGAATGAATAGCCGATTGCCGTTTAGCGTTCGCGCGGCGCCGCGCGAACGCTAAACGGCACAGGACTGCGGGAGTCAAATCATGATCGCGCTCACACCTCTCGAGCAGATCCCCGTTCCCGCGCCGAAACCCGAGCGCACCTATTCCATCCAGTGCTTCGAGCGCACCATTACCTTCGCCGGTCTGAAACGTTTGCTCGGCGCCGCTGACTACAGCAAGGCAGGCGATCGCAACGCCGGCCTCGCCGTTGACGGCGAAACCGAGCGCGAGGCCGCCCGCGCTATCCTCTCCGATCTCACGCTTGAACATCTCTACGACCATCCGCTGGCCGACGATCAAGGCAACGTCGATACCGTCATGCGCGTCAACTACGCCATCGACCCGAGCGCGTTCGGCGCCATCGCGACCATGACGCTCGGCGAACTCAAGGATCACCTATTGCGTTCGCCCGGCGCCGAGGTCGCACGCCTTGGCCGCGGTTTGACCGGCGTCATGGCGGCGGCGGTCGCGAAACTGTGCGACGTCCACGAATTGATCTACATCGCCCGCAAGATTCTGCGTCCGTCGAAAGCGCGCACTCAGCTCGGCTTGCCCGGCACGCTCTCCTCGCGCTTGCAGCCCAATCATCCCGCAGACGATCTGCGCGGCATCGCGCTCCTGTGCTATTGGGGTCTGTCGATGGGCGCCGGCGACGCACTCATGGGGCTGAATCCCGCCATCGACACGGTCGAAAACGTGTCGGCATGCCTGCAACATCTCGACAAGCTGCGGCGATCAAGCGGCGCTCCGACGCAGATCTGCGTTCTGTCCCACGTCAAGACGCAGCTCGCGTGCCTGGAACGCGGCGTCCCGGTCGAGATCCTGTTCCAGAGCCTGGCGGGGACGGATCGCACCAATGTCTCCGAGTTTGACATCTCCGTAGATCTGCTCGACCGCGCTTATCGCAGCATGGCCGAGAAGGGACCGCTGCGCGACATCGCCAAACAGTTCATGTATTTCGAGACAGGGCAGGGAAGCGAGTTCACCTACGGCAAGCACAACGGCATCGACATGACGACGACCGAGGCGCTGTGCTACGGCCTGGCGCGGCGGTACGATCCGTTCATGGTCAACAATGTCACCGGCTTCATCGGTCCGGAGACGCATCTCGACAGTTTCGAAATGGTGCTCGCGAATCTGCAGGATCACTTCATGGGCAAGCTCTTGGGAGTGCCGATGGGCATGGCGCCGTGCTACACGCTGCATTCGCACATCACGCTCGAAGGGCAACAGATGGCGACCGAGCTGCTAACCGCGGCGGGGGCGAACTATTACATGGACGTAGGCCTGAACACCGATCGCATGCTGGCGTACTTCGACACCAGCGCGCACGACGATCAAACGTTGCGCGAGATTCATCACAAGCTGCCGGCGCCGGAGTATCTCGACTGGGGATTTTCGCGCGGCATCTTCGCGCGCGACGGCAACGGCACGGTCACGCGCGGGCCGACCTGGGGCGATCCGCGGCAATTTGGCTCCTCCGACGCCGAGTTCCGCGACCTGCTCGCTGCGACGCCGGCGCTGTACGGCTTCGAGAGCGCTGGCCCGCGCCCGGCCAATCGCGTGAGCCGAGCCGTCAAGATGAATCAGGGGGTTGGCCGAGAGGCGATCCGCGCTGAGCTGCGCGTCGAGGACTTGCAGAAGATCACGCCGATGCGTGTCATCCGCACGGAGGCGAACACCAAAGAGGCGCATCTGAACTCGCCCGCCCTTGGCGCGCGCCTGAGCGCGGAGAGCAAACGCATGCTGACGCCTGAAACGCTAGCGGTACAAATTTTGATCTCGGACGGACTAAGCGCCGAGGCGGTGCACTACAACATGAAGGATCTATTGCCGGTGCTCTTGGACGGGCTGGCTGGGCGAAGGATCGGCGTCGGCAAACCGCTGCTCGCGCCCTACGGCCGGGTCAAGCTCGCGGAGCCGGTCGCGGAGGCGCTCGACGCCGAGTTGATCGTCTATCTGATCGGCGAGCGCCCCGGCGGCGATGCGCTGGCGTCGCGCAGTCTGTCGGCGTACTTCGTGTATCAACTGAAGAACGCGGAGGTACGCCGCCAGGCGGTCCAGGCGAGCGGCAATGCGGCGATTCGCTTCGAGTACACCGTCATCTCCAACATTTATTCGGGTGGACTGCCCCCCGCAGAAGCCGGCGCCGTCATCGTCGAAAAGGTCGGCGACATCCTGACGCACCAGGCCGCCGGCAATCGGCTGGAGGCGATGCTGAAGAAAAGCGGATCAGCGGCGACACCAGAATGATTCCCAAGCTGGCTGGCTGTTTGCGGTGGCAATGGCCAGGCGAACAGTCGCCGCTCACTCTACCAGTGGCTTCAGTACCGCGATCCGCCAAGATAGAAGCTCATACCAAACGACGCGCCCAGGGCATTGACGCCGTGGTTGCGGTTGTCCATGCCGGCGTTGGAAATATGGATCAGCCCGCCTTCCATGTCCAGGGAGATGCGGTCGCAAACGAACCAGCGCAGGCCGACCTGGGCTTGCAGAATAAACTCGACTTCCTGGCCCAGGGCCGTTTGATTCCGATTGCGGTAGCCGTCGTTGAAGGTGACGCCAGCGCCTACCTGGAAGTAGGGAAACAATCGCCCCTCCAGATGCGAAAAATTGTAGCGCAACAATACCGAGGGGCCGACGAAATAGGTGCCGGTGCCGCCCCAGACCGTCGCCCCCGCGATTTCCAGCATCGGCTCGAAGTTCACTTGCAAGGTACCGAATTGGAAACCGAGATCGGTGATGATTCCCACACGCGCGACCACCGGCGCAAAATAATAGGGCGTTGTGTCCGTTCCGAGTTGTACCGAGTGGTAAGCGCCTCCCATCACCTGCACATCCCAGGCGCCGCGCGGAAAAACGTCCTGCAGGAAAATTCTGTAGGGATCCTGGGCCCATCCCGGCGACGCGCTCGCCAGGATGCCAATTGTCGCCAGAACAATGACAAGAGGTGGTTTCCTCACCTGGATCTCCGGCTCTGTGGTTGCGCGGCGCGATTGCTTTGTGTCAACTGCCGCCGCCGAGTGAGAGATCGTCGGATTGTTCGCAATTTGTCAACTTTTTCGTGCGTGCGTGATAAGATTGTCGCTCTGACTGTGCGGATTGTACCTTGTAACAAGGATGAGAGCTCCCGGTGACAGGTAAGCTGTGAGGGTAATGACGATTATTCGGGCCCGCAATTTCGGGTAGTGGGTCATCTGTGTGTTGACCTCGTCATCTTCCGAAGCAGTGCCCAACGTCCACGGACGACCAGCCAACCCCTCTTGCATTGTTGGTGTCGTCTTCTGCCCTCACGCAGACGCTCGACGTGCCGGAGCGCGCGAAGCTGAAGGCTCGCTTGCATCATTTCGCTTTCAGTCGTTCCAGCGCCTCTTTCGCCGCGACGGTAGGCAACGCATCACTCGCGCCGCCCGCGATATTTTGCAGGATCGTTTGCGCTTCCGGTGTGCCGAGATGCTCCAGGATCATGACGGCACGCACCGCGCGCACCCAACCCTGCGGCGGGCCTGGCGGCGGAGGCGGCGGCGCCATCTTCGTGAAATCGAGCGGCTGCCCGTCGATCGTGATCTGGATCACGCCGTTGATGTTCGACACCGAGATGCTGCTGCCGGGCCGTGCTTTCAAGGGCATCGGCGGCTCGGCCTTTTTCGCTTCCCTCGGCATCTTGTCCAGCAACTGCTCGATTTGCCTCTTGACGTCCAAATTGGGATTACCCTTGAGCGCAGTCTCCAGATCGCCCTTGATGTATTTTCCGTGGTACTCAAGCTCAACAACGGCCTGCTGGCGGATAACGAACGTGTTGCTGTTTAGCGCTTTCAAAAGCTGTGCGATGCGCGTCGGATCGGCCTTGACGGCCTTGAGGTTGTCTCTGAGAAACGCCGTCGTCTCCTTGGGCGTCGCGGCCAGAGCGAGCAGAGCGCGCGTCGCCTTGCCTTCATCGGGGCTGGCCAACTCAGCCCAGCGCGCGTCAACATTCACGGGCACGGGTTGTGCCGTGATCGATATGGCCATTGCAAAGAAGGCGGCTAATGTCAGCAGAATTCGTGGAGAACGCATGGCAAAACTCCTGTGCTTGGGTGCGATGCCTCTATCGTTACCGAAGGCGTGGCTGATTTCCAGTCCTATTTCCCAGGTCCGATTTGAGATTCGTATTGAGATTTCCGCTTCGCCGGGCTTTTTCTATAATCTCTGCTGCTAACCTTGACACTCTCATACGGAAAGGACCTATCCGTGTCTTCCACCAAGCGCTATTT
Organism: Planctomycetia bacterium; assembly: GCA_005799265.1. GTDB lineage: Bacteria > Planctomycetota > Planctomycetia > Gemmatales > Gemmataceae > SIAQ01. Next base: position 10,811 of record SYHD01000176.1, read on the forward strand.
GTTCACAAGTGAATCGGTGTCGATGGGCCACCCCGACAAGGTGGCGGATCAAATCAGCGACGCGATTCTCGATCACTGTCTGGCTGCCGATCCGACGAGCCGCGTTGCCTGCGAAACGATGGTGACGACCGACCTGGCCATCGTCTCCGGCGAAATCACCACCAAGGCCGACCTGTCGCGCGAAACGGTCGATCGCATCATCCGCGACATGATCCGCTTTATCGGCTACACCGACCCCGACATCGGCTTTGCGGCCAAGACGGCCCAGATCCATGTCAATCTCCATTCGCAATCGCCGGACATTTCGATGGGTGTCGACGTGGGCGGCGCGGGCGATCAAGGCATGATGTTCGGCTTCGCCTGCAAGGAAACCAAGACGTTGATGCCGTTGCCGATCTACCTGGCGCATCGCCTGGTGGAAAACCACGCCAAGCTGCGCGAGAGCGGCACGCTGAAGTTCCTGCGTCCCGACGCCAAGAGCCAGGTCACCGTCGAGTACAATGGCGACGGCACCCCGCATCGCCTGCACACGATCGTGCTCTCCACGCAGCACGACAAGAGCGTCATCGGCAAGAACGGCAAGTTCACCGATGACGCCCGGCAAGTCATTGTCGACAAGCTGATCCTGCCGACGCTGAAGGCGGAACGCGGCGATCTCATCAAAGGCGATCTTGTCATCGTCTCGCCCGGCAAGACACCGAAGAAAGCCAAGGGGGAAGCGGTCCTGTGCCACATCAATCCGACGGGCAATTTCGAAACCGGCGGCCCGCACGGCGATTGCGGCTTGACGGGCCGCAAGATCATCG
>SYHD01000177.1 GCA_005799265.1 Planctomycetia bacterium
AGATTCCTGGCGCTTCACCGCGAACGCTAAACGAAGAAGAACCTGGAGGAAACAGCCATGTCCGCCATCCCCATCGCTCGCCCTGAAGCCATCGGTCTCGATCCCGCCGCAATTCGCCGCGCCGACGAGCTTGTGCAGCGTTGGATCCAGGAGGACCGCATCCCTGCGGCGGGCTGGTGCGTCGGCCGGCGCGGTCGCATGCTCGAATCGCGTCTCATGGGCCGACAGCGGCCCGCCAAGGATGCCCCCGCGCTTCGCAAGGACGCAACCTTCCTGATCGCGTCGCCGACCAAGCCCGTCGCGTGTACGGCGATCATGATGCTGCTGGAGCGCGGCCGACTGGCGCTCGACGATCGCGTCGCCGATTATGTCCCCGCTTTCGCCGCGAACGGCAAACGCGACGTGCAGATCCGCCATCTACTGACGCACACCTCCGGCCTTCCCGACATGGTCCCCGACAACGAGAAGCTGCGCCGCGCCCATCAGCCCCTGTCGGCATTCGTGCGTGAGACGTGCCAGCTCGGTCTGCTATTCCCATCCGGCACGCGCGTCAATTACCAGAGCATGGGCATCCTGATGCTCGCCGAGATCGTTCATCAAATCGCCGGCGTCACGCTCGCGGATTTTCTCGCCAAGGAAGTGTTCGGCCCCTTGGAGATGAACGACACCTCGCTTGGCGTTCAGGGAGCGCGGCGTGAGCGTATCGCCCATGTGCGCGTGCCGGCGGCGCTCGAGAAGGAAGACTGGAACTGGAACGGCGCCTACTGGCAAGGCCTGGGCGTGCCCTGGGGCGGCCTGATCACGACCCCCGCCGATTTCGCGCGCTTTTGCCAGATGATGCTCGGCGGCGGCATGTTAGAGAAAACGCGTATCCTCAGCCCCGCGTCGGTCCGGGCCATGACGTCGAACCAGCTCGCCGCCATGCCGCGCGTGCATGAGGAAGAGCGCCGCTGTCGGCCGTGGGGCCTCGGTTGGCGTTTGAATTGGCCCGCCCATTCCGCCAACTTCGGCGACTTGCTGGGGCCGCGCACCTTCGGTCACTGGGGCGCCACCGGCACGCTCGTCTGGATCGACCCGGACGCCGACGCCTACTTCATCCTCTTCACGACGCAACCGCAAGAGCCAGAAGGCCGCTTCTTGTCGCGATTGTCGAACACCATCGCCTCCGCGTTATTGCCGTAGGGCCGGCGAGACGCCTACGATTGGAGACCCATCCATGCGAAAATTCTTCATAGGCTCCATCACGCTGGCGATCCTGAGCATGACGGTCTTCATCGCCGCCCAGCCGCAGAAGGACCACGTCAAGGTGAGCGTGACCCTGCGCGACGAAGCCGGCGAGAGCGTCGCTGGCATCATTCAGGTGCTGGGCGCCGACGGCAAATCGCTCGAGATTCCCGGCCTGTTCGCGCGCACCACCGGCCTGACCAAGGACATGCCCGGCATCCACTGGTACGTCGTCCCCAAAGGCGGCGCCGAGGCGACCTTGCCGCGCGCCAGGCTGAAGCTGCACGCCGTCTCCGGCCTGGAGACCGCTCTCGCTCAGAAGGAACTCGACCTCACCGGTAAGACGCCCGCCAGCGTTGCCATCGATCTCGCGTTTCTATTTCGGCCGGAGAAGTCGAATCTCGTCGCGGGTAATACGCACTTGCACTTACGAGGTTTTTCCCTGGAGACGGCCGACGAGTACATCCGCAAGATCCCGGCTGCCGACGGCTTGCGCGTCCTGTTCATCTCGTATCTGGAGCGCGACAAGGACGACCTTAGCTACATCACCAACAAGTACCCGATCGGCGATCTGCCCAAGCTGTCCGTCGCCGGCGTTTTGGTGAACAACGGTGAGGAGCATCGCCACAACTTCCTCGGCTACGGCCAGGGCTACGGCCACGTCATGTTTCTCAACATCAAACAGCTCGTCAAGCCGGTGTCGATCGGCCCCGGCATCGCCGGCGGCGGCTTCGACGATCCCGCGCTGCGCCCCGGCATCGACGACGCCAAAAAGCAAGGCGGCACGGTCATCTGGTGCCACAACACCAACGGCTTCGAGGACGTGCCCAGCGCCGTCACCGGCCGGCTCGACGCCCTCAACGTCTTCGACGGCAGCCGCGGCGGGCTCTACGAGGACAATTATTACCGCTACCTCAACATTGGCCTGAAAATGCCGATCTCGACTGGCACTGACTGGTTCATGTACGACTTCTCGCGTGTCTACGCCGAGGTTCTCCCGTCGTTAGCCGGACGCGCAAGCGACGGCCCAAACGATCCGTCGCTTGCGCGTCCGACTAACGACAAACTAACGATCGCGTCCTGGCTTGATGCGGTGAAGGCAGGCCGCTGCCAGGCGACCAACGGGCCGCTCTTGTCGCTCACCGTCAACGGCAAGAAGATGGGCGATGTGATCGACCTCAAGGACGTGACGACGCTCAAGATCGAGGCGTCGGCCATTGGTCGACATCCGTCCCAGAAGCTGCAACTGATCCACAACGGCAAGGTCATCAAGACGCAGCTTCAACGCCTTGAGGGGCACAAGGTCAAGTTGACCCACGAGGTGCGCATCGATGCTCCAGCATGGTTCGCGGTGCGCATCGACAGCGAAGCGAAGGACGAATTCAACAAGAAGCCGTTCGCACACTCGTCGCCGGTGTACGTAAATTTCGACGGCAAGGGCGTCTTCGACGTGGACGCCGCCCAGGGCCTCTTAAAGCAAGTGGAGGAAGGCCACGCGACGATTTCGGCGAAGGCGAAGTTCAGCAGCCCCGAGGCGGGCAAGAAGCTGCTGGCGATCTATGACCAAGCGGGGCAGATCCTGCGGGAACGCATCAATGCGCGAAAATGATTGGACGCCCTCACGATCGCGAGCAAGGGCTTCGACAAAGGCATGCGGGCGACGAATGGACGGGCGCTTGTATCACCATGTCGGCAAGGTATAATGACTAACATCCTTCGGAGGGCTTTGCATGTCGACGTCGATCACAGCCGTGTTTGAAGGCGGCCTGCTGCGCCCCACGGCGCCGCTGGCCCTGGCGGAAGGAACGCGCGTGTCGTTGATTCTTCTCGGCGCCGACCAGAGTACAAGGGAAGGACTCGACGCCGCGAGCATCCTGGCGGGAATCGCTGCTTTACCCACGGTGGGGGGTGATGCGCGGACGAGCCGGGACCACGATCAAGTGCTCTATGGCGAGACGGGGGCGCGATGATCTTCGTGGACACGGGCGCCTGGTTCGCCAGCGTTGTGACGTGGGATGCCAACCACGCCGCCGCCGCTGCGTGGCTGAGCCAGAACCAGGATCGGCTCTTCACGACCGACTATGTCGTGGATGAAACCTTGACGCTCCTGCGCGTCCGCAAAGAGCCGGCGCGGGCTCTGATGCTTGGGGACCAGTTATTTGCCCAGCGCCTCGCTGACTTGTGTTTCCTGCAAGAGTCGGATGTGCGCGAAGCCTGGGAGGTCTTCCGGAAATTCGCCGACAAGGACTGGAGCTTCACCGACTGCACTTCGAAGGTGATCATCGAGAGGCTGGGCCTGACGACCGCCTTCACATTCGATCAACACTTCCGTCAATTCGGCACGGTGCAGGTCGTGCCTTGACCGTCTGACGCTGTCCTGTTTTCCGACGGGGCGAAGCGGGGCTTCCATGAAGACGTACGAATTTGACGTGATGCTCGATGGTGAGGCGGAGGTTTCAGACCACCAGGCAGATGCGCTGTTTGCGGCAGGCGGCGATGACGGCACGCCGACGTGTTGTGACGGCCAAGCGTGGGTTCACTTCGATCGCGAGGCGCCGTCGCTGGAAGAGGCGATCGGCTCGGCTGTGGTGCAGATCCAGTCGGCGGGTTTCATAGTGTCCCTGGTTCAACTCGATGGCAACGCTTCCCTATCACTTGAGGCATGACGCAACGGTGATCGAGAAAAGACTTAGACTCGGTTGTTTGTTGTTAATCGAATCACGTTTGATAAGTCGCAAAGGCGCGGAGGTGGAATAGGGCAATCGACGAAAAAGGTGAAAAGTCCTTTAGCCGTCCTCACAGGCGATATAATGCGCAAAGTGAAACTGAGGTCCAAACGTGAAAAACGAATGGGAGAGACAACAATGAAAACGCGAGAATCGGACGTCAAATTCAAGGTAGATTTCACCATGGATCCATGGTGGTCGGACCCTGGGTATTCGGGCGGGATACCCTCTGAAGTCCTTGTCCATTCAGCCGAGGACGGCATAGAAATCGAAATGCCCCTCGACCGCCTTATTCGGGACTTGAAAGGGCAATGCACCGAATTAACCGATTGCCCGGCGCAAGGCCATCACTACAGGCATCGGATTGTTCTTGAAACAGGGTCCGGAAAATGGGAGGGAATGGTGACATTCACTCGCCGGGGATAGAAACGACGGGCGGAAAAAGGCGGAGTCGGTGCAGTTACGACTCCCAGCCCTTTGCTTAAAGGCGACCGTCGTTTACGCGGACCTTTACTTCTTCTCGATTCGATCCAGTATCGCCTTCATGTCAAAATCACGCACAGCACCCGCGCCGCCCTTCGTCTCGAAATACCACGCACGCAGTTCTGGAGCCAAGCGTGACGCGCGCGGGCCGAAGGCCCCAATTCGATTCAGACAATCAACGCAGTCACCGCGGTTGGAACTGTGAAATTTCATCGCCCAAAAATACTCATCAATCATTCTGTCCGGCAGTTTTTCGACGAACTTCGGCTGCATTGTTGTCCCCCCTTGGACCCTGATCTGGCCTATGAGGTGCGCGCGGGATACTTCGGCTAGGGTGATTGGTTTTTTCATTTCCTGCTTATTAACGATATCGCCCCAAGCGAAGATCGCGGGGATAATGTACCCAAATCCAAATTCCATGCCTCGCCCTCTCATGAGCCGACCGGCTGCCGCAAACTTGGCGTGAGGCTTCCCATCCTTCCCAGGGAGTAGGTAGCCGTTGTACTCTTCGAGGATCGCTTTCTTCTTTGCGACGTCGAGCAACTCCCAGCCGAAATCGGCCTCCCCGCCAGCAAAGCAACGCACGCACAAAACGAAGACGAGCATTGTTGAGAGAAGGGGACGCATAAGGTTGCCTTTTGTAACTGATGTATGGTGCTCTTGTTTGCATCATTCTACGCTGCGGGACGCAAAAAAACCGATCTGGTAGAACATGCTGGGGCATTCGACCTCGTCGGCTTCCTCGTCAACAAGCCTTCCAACTCAGATAGAGTGCCCTTCCTCTAGTCGCCTGACGGCTGTCGTGATATTGATGGTATGCACTCTTGCAACGAGAAAACGGCCGGATATTCTCATCGGCGCGCCGCTCACTCGAAAATCTCATTCACCACATGCCCCGCCACGTCCGTGAGCCGGAAATCGCGCCCCGCGTAGCGATACGTCAACTGCTCGTGATCCAGGCCCATCAACGCCAACAGCGTCGCGTGCAGGTCGGTCGTGTGCATGCGGCCGTCGATGCCGTTGAGGCCGTACTCGTCTGTTTCGCCATACGAATAACCCGCCTTGACGCCGCCGCCGGCGAGCCACATCGGGTAGCCGGTGATGTTGTGATCGCGGCCGTCGGGGCCTTGAGCCGTCGGCATGCGGCCGAACTCGCTGCCGAAGAGGACGAGCGTGTCGTCGAGCAGGCCGCGCTGTTCGAGGTCGGTGAGCAGGGCGGCGGTCGGCTGATCGACCATGCGCGATTGGCTGATGAGGCCCTGGTGCAGGTTGTTGTGATGGTCCCAGCCCGACTGCGTGATCTCGACGAAGCGGACGCCGGCCTCGCTCAGGCGGCGGGCCATCAGGCATTGCCGGGCGAAGCTGCCTTGCGGGCCGTCCTGGATGCCGTAGCGGTCGCGCACCGATTGCGGCTCGCGCGTGATGTCGAGCAGCTCCGGCACGCGGTCCTGCATGCGGAAGGCGAGTTCGTAGGACTGGATGACGCCCTCGACGGCTTCCGGGGCGCCGGGCGTGCGCGCTAAATCGCGGTTCATCTCCTGGATCAGTTCGAGCTGGCGGCGCTGCAAGCTCGACGGCGTCGTCGGCGTCAGGTTCGGGATGACACCGGTGTCGCTGACGCGCGTGCCCTGGAAGTGGGCGGGCATAAACGCGGTGCCGTAGTTGGTGACGCCGCCGAAGTTGGGAGACGGATTGATCGTGATGTAGCCGGGCAGGTCCTGGTTCTCGGTGCCGAGGCCGTAGAGCAGCCACGCCCCCAGCGAAGGCCGGGTGAGCTGTGCGAGGGCGGTGCCGGTGTGAAGCTGGATGACGGCTTGCGGATGGGCCGGCGTATCGGTGTGTAGGCCGCGGATGAAGCAGAACTTATCGACGTGCCGGGCCAGGTTCGGCATGAGGTTCGAGACCCAGGTGCCGGTTTGGCCATGCCGGGCGAAGCGGAACTTCGACGCGGTGAGGATGGCGCCGCCGGGAGCGACTCGGTTGTCGTGCCGTTGCAGGAGCGGCTTGTACTCGAAGGTGTCGAGCTGCGACATCGCCCCTTCCATGAAGCAGAAGATGATGCGCTTCGCCTTGACGGGGTAGTGCGGCTCGCGCGGCACGAGCGGATTCTCGCGCCGCTGCTGGGCGCCGAGCATGCCGGCGAGGGCGAGGTAGCCGAAACCGGCGGCGGTGGTCTTGAGGGCCTGGCGGCGGGTGATGCGATTCATCATGCGATCAGTCCTTCGAGCAGTCGATCTCTATTGACGGATTCAAACAACACACTATACCCATTTTTCCTGACGGAGGCTCGGAAAAATGCGGAAACTTGGGGTACTTTTCGTCGCCATCTGGATCGTTGCACTATCGGGCTGCGGATGCCTGGAAGCCTGGGAAGACCGAAACTGGGCCGGTGGCGGCGGCCCTGACCCGGACCAGTCGGCGTGGCATAAGTGTCTCTTTGGCACGCGACAGCTTCCTCGGCTATATGGCCCCCACTCAATTCCTCCACAGTACATTCCTCCTGACGACACTCAGAACGAAACCCAACCATCGAATTAGCCGGGGCCGACAGCGTATGCAACGTTTCGCATTATCCTTGTGGCCGATGGTTCTCCTGTTCCTTGCCGGCTGCGGTTGCGTTGAGAAGTACACCGATCCCCGGTTTAACTGCGATCCGTCGTACTTTGACTCGCCGACCGGCAGGCATCCGCCCCCCCCTCCACACGAGGGGCCGGACTCCGAGCAGCCCGTGTGGCACCGATTTCTGTTCGGCACGCGCTGGCTGCCTTTTTCACCGGGCATCATCTCCGGCCTGGGCGTGCCCGACGTCCATCAACCGACCTGGCATCGTCGCCTATTTGGCCCACGATATTTTCCGCGCGAGACTCTCCTTGGCGGCAAGTCGATTCCACCGCAGAACAATCCTCCTGAAACCGGAAACGAACGAGGCGACGGACAATAGCAATCACTTCGTTCCGACTCGGCCGCGATCACTCTTCGCATGCTTGGCCTTCCCCTTGGCGAGCGGCCGCGCCTTCGGTCGTCTGTCTTTCTTCTGGCGTTGTGCGCCATTGCTCGTGGGGCTCACAGTTGGCACGGCAAGCTGGCTCGTGCGAGGCTTGCTTTTTTTCGGGTCCGCGACGCCGTTGGTCTTGTGGGCCCACGGAACAGGCAACTGGTTTTTGTTCGCTTTCTCCGCGGCTTCATCCTCCGCGATCCATTCGTCGTCGGTCATGTTTTCATAGTGGTCGATGACGCGTTGAACACGCGCGGCATCCCAACCAGGCGGGAATTGCTGTTTTTTCATTTTCCCTTCCTTCGTCGGCGTCGACGAAATGCTTTGAGCTGCTGACCGCGTATTGGATAAGCCGTGATTACGAAAGCTCCGTCACCGTCTGCGTCGGGGACATAGATAACGTGCAGGTATCTGCCGCCGTTTGTCTGGCCAATCGCCGCAAATGAATCCTCGGAGCCAGCTCGGTTCTCCTGTGGGTGAGCGAGCACTTGGCGAACTTCCTCTTTCGTCACACCATGATCGTAAATGTGAGGCAAACCGGTGTCCGGGTCCGTGTTAAACCGGAATTCCATGTCCGCCACGCCCCCTTCTTGATTCTATCGCAAGCGCTAGCGGACATATCGGAATTCCGCCGACGCCAAAAGAGCCTGGCAGAAGCTCGCCCACGCCGCGTTGCGCGGATTCGGCACCGATTTTTCCTCGCCGGCGGCGTTCTCGTAGTCGGTGATGTAGCTCACGGCTCGTTCGGCTTCCTTCGTGGTTGCCGGGCGTGCCAATGCCAGACGGTACGCCATCGTGATACGAGCGTCGTCGTTCAGCGTTTTCTCACTTAGCACGCGCGCGGCCAATCCTTGCGATTGCTGTCGGACGAATGGATCGTTCAACAAATAAAGTGCTTGCGTTGCCACCGTCGTCGTATCGCGGCTGCCGGTGACCAGGCCTTGCTCGGCGAAATCGAAGACTTCGAGCGACTTCGGCGTGATGAGGCGAACCAGCGGCAAGTAGACGCTGCGGCGCACGCTCTTCTTGGCTTCTTCTTCGAGCTGCTTGGCCAGCGGGCTGACGTTCGATAGTTCGGTCACTTTGAAATCCATGGCGGGCGATCCCTTGGGCCGCGTGCGATCGAGTTTGCCGGAGGCGGCGAGCATGGCGTCGCGGATTTCCTCGGCGCTCAGGCGGCGCGGGTTGTGCCGCCAGACAAGGCGATTCGCGGGATCGAGCTTTACATTCGCGGCGGGCGTGTCGGCACCGAGTTGGTAGGCGCGTGTCAGGACGATCGTGCGCACCAGGCGCTTGATCGACCAGCCCATACCTTCGTTAGCCGGACGCGCAAGCGACGGATTGAATGGTCCGTCGCTTGCGCGTCCGGCTAACGGGGAGGAAAAACGCGTCGCTAGATGATCGAGCAATTCCGGGTGCGATGGCGTATCGCCCGTGACGCCGAAGTTGTCCACGCTGAGAACAATGCCTTGACCGAAAAGGTGATGCCATACACGATTGGCGATCACGCGGGCGGTAAGTGGGTTCTTGGCGCTGGCGAGCCAGTGTGCGAGTTCGAGCCGGCCGCTCTGGTCGGGGTTGATCTTCGGCGTGCCGGGGACGTCGAACGCCGAGAGGAAGCCGCGTTTGACGGTGGGGCCGAGCTTTTCCGCCTCGCCACGGATGCGGATGTCGCAGTCGGCGATGATTTTCGCGTCGCGCACGCCCATCGCGACGGGGCCGTGTGCGGCGGGATCGCTGAGCGAAATCAACTCTTGCTGAATGCTGGTGACTTGCTTGCGCGCGGCCGTCATCTTCTTTTCGCGTTCCGGACCGGCGGGGATCTTGTCGGGGTTCTCGGCGATTTCGAGCAAGTTGGCGCGGGCCTTGGCGAGCCGGCTCTTGGCGTCTTCGATCTTGGCCAGGGCTTTCGCGTTCGCGCCGCCGCGGCCGCTGAGGGAGATAAGCAAATTCGTGTCATAATAGTCGAGCCCGCCGCCCCCCATCTTGTTGCGCAGACCAGCACAAACGTCGCTCGACTGGAAGATGCCGGCGAGCGCGTAATAGTCGGTCGTCGGAATCGGATCGAATTTGTGATCGTGACAACGCGCGCAGCTCACGGTCAGCGCCAGGAAAGCGCGGCTGACGGCGTCGATCTGTTCGTCGATGTTGTCCATGACGAAGCGGATCTTGAAACGCTGATTGACGTCGCGCACACCCAGCGCCAGAAAACCGGTGGCCGTCAGCTGCTGGTCACGTTGCAATTGATCTTTCGCGGGAAGAAGATCGCCGGCGATTTGCTCGCGGATGAACTGGTCGAACGGCTGGTCGCTGTTGAAGGCGTCAATGACGTAATCGCGATAGCGCCAGGCATGCGGATAGGGCAGGTTGCGCGCGGAGCCGGTCGATTCGCCGTAGCGGGCGACGTCGAGCCAGTGCCTGCCCCAACGCTCGCCGAACGCCGGCGACGCGAGCAACCGATCGACGAGCGATTCATACGCCGCGCTCGGATTCACGTTCCGCGCCTTGACGAATTCCGCGACCTCCGCCGGCGTCGGCGGCAACCCGTTCAGATCAAACGTGACGCGGCGAATCAACGCGATCGGGTCCGCGTCGGCGACGGGCTTGAGTCCCTGCGCCGCCATCTTGGCGAGCAGGAAGCGATCGATATCGTCGCGCGCCCAGGCCGCATCGTTGACGACGGGAACCTTGGTTTCGCGAATCGGCTGAAACGCCCAGTGCTCCTTGCGCAGCTTGTCGAATGCGGGATTGGGCCGATTGATCGCTGCGGGGACGCGCACCTTCGGCCAGGCGGCGCCGTCCTTGATCCATTTCGCGAGGTCGTCGATCTGTTCCTCGGTCAGCGCTTTCTTCGGCGGCATCTTCACCTCGGCGTGCGTCTTTTTGACGGCAGCAATCAGCAGGCTCTTCTCCGGATGGCCCGGCACGACTGCGGCGCCACGTCCGCCGCCGATGGTCAGGCCGTTGCGATCGTCCACGCGCAGGCCGCCGCGCGAGTTCGTGTTCGCGGAATGGCAGTTGTAGCAATTATCTACGAGCAAAGGGCGGATCTTACGTTCGAAGAAATCGACGAGCGCATCTTCATCGCGAGTTGCCGGTTGCGCGAACACGGGAACGGCTGCGATCAAGGCTAACGGCAGAGCAACGAAGTAGCGACGGCATTGCAACATGGATCATCCTTGCGTCGAAAAACCCGGGAGGCGGGACGCTTGTGCAGATAGGTAGTATATCGCACGGTTCGTCGCAATGAAACAAGAAAAAGGTCGAAAACAACACGCCAACCGCGCGAAACTGCTAGCGTGCGGGGAGGGATCATCTTTCGGCAGCCAATTTTTTCTTGGCATCGTTGATGCTTGCTAACTTGTCTTTCGTCACTTCCGGGTACTTCAGGTCGAGGCTCGCGATCGTTTTCGTAACGATGTGGGCCACCATCGCCCGACTCACCCATTTGTGATCCGCCGGGATGACGTGCCACGGCGCCCACGCCGTGTTCGTTTCGCGAATGCAGTCTTCGTAGGCGGCCATGTATTCGTCCCAGTAGCCGCGTTCTTTCAGGTCGGCGTCGGAGAACTTCCAGTGTTTCTGGGGATCTTCGAGGCGATCGATAAAGCGCGCACATTGTTCTTCCTTGGACAAATGCAGGAAGAACTTGAGGATAACGGTTCCGTTCTGCGTCAGATGTCGTTCGAGGCAATTGATGTCGTCGTAGCGATGCTGCCAAAACTCCTTGCTCGGCTTCCCATTCGGAATGCGCTGGTTCGCCAGGATCTCCGGATGGACCTTGACGATCAGAACTTCCTCGTAGTACGAACGATTGAAGATGC
>SYHD01000178.1 GCA_005799265.1 Planctomycetia bacterium
ACTGCGCATCCAGCGAATCGATCCAGCGCGCCAGCTCCGGGATGTGCTTTTCCTCCAGATAGTCGCGGCCACGCTCGGTCATCTCGCGATAGAACGCGGGATAACGTCGATCCGCCAAACGCACACGGCTGTCGGCGACGCTCTTGACAATCGGGTCGAGATCGCCGGCGTGGAGGAAGAACGATAGCCGCTGGTTGGCGACGTTGTCCTTGACCTGGCTCACGGAAGCGCCGACGGCCGACACGCCGCGGAAGACGTCGCGGTTGTTGAAGCCCAGGTGCAAAGCCATCTGCCCGCCGACGCCCATGCCGTGTGCGACGACGCGCTGGCGATCGACCGTGTAGCGTTTCATCGCGTCCTGCGCCGCCGCCACGACGGCGTCCGCGGAACTCGGCAGCCAGCCGCCTTTCTTCTCGATCGGCATGACCAGAATGACGTTGTTTTCCTCACAGACTTTCTTCCACAAGTCCACAAACGCTTCGACCTCGTCCTTGTCGTTCTTGTCCGGCGGGTGCAGCCAGACGAGCACCGAATGCGCGATGTTCGGGTCGTATTCCTCATGCACATAGAGCCAATACTTCGTCTCGCCGTCGGGCGTATTCAATTCCATCAGCCCCGTCTCCGGCTTTTGCGGATTCTGCGCGACGACCTTTGGTGGCTTGATGTTCGGGTTATTGCTCTCCAGCGGATCGAGCGCCTTCTTGATGGACGCCAGCGCGGGAAGCTTGTCGGGAACACTCGCCTGGATGCCCGGCAGCGAGCCTGGCAGATCGCCCAGAATCACCGTGACGAGTTCGGCCTTGTCCGCGCCCTTCTTCTTCACTTCAAGCTTGACCTCGGAGCCCGGATACAGCGTATTGAGCCAATCGAAGAGCTGGTTGCGGCCGCGCTTCGCGCCGGTGAATTCGCTCATCTGCATGCTGTCGCCGAACTTGACGATGCGATCGCCGGCTTTGAGGCCGGCTTTTTCGGCAGGGCTTTTCTCGAAGACATGGCGGAGTTCGACGCCGAGCTTGGGATCGTCGCGCATCGGCAGGATGCCAAGGAACGGCTGCGCGATGACGACGTTCTTGCCGGTCAGCTCGAGCGACTTGATCTCGGCGACCTGGCCGCCACGCTTGTACTTGAGCGCGATCTTGTCGCCGTCGTACTTGACGCCGAGGATGTGCTGGACTTGCGCCATGCGATCGACCGGCTTGCCTTCGATCTCGACGATGACGTCGCCGACCTTGAGGCCGGCTTTTTCGGCGGCGGAACCTTTCTGGATGGTGCCGATTTCGGGGGCAACACTATAGATGTCCTGGCTTTTCATGGCGACGCCGAGCAAGCCCTTTTGCAGGTCCTTGCCTTCCTTCAACCGCGGCAACATCGCGAGCACGTCTTCCATCGGGATCGCAAAGCCGATGCCGGAGTCGTACCATTCGAAGCCAGAGACTTCGTCATCGCCCTTGGGGGACGCTGGGATGATGATGCCCTGCACGCGCCCTTGCATGTCGACGATGGGGCCGCCGTAATTCATGGGGGAGATCTTGGCGTCGGTTTGAACCGCCTTGCCCCAGATGCGGCCCGTGGCGCTAATGACGCCAACGCAGATTGACGGCGAGTTATCGATCTTGGTTTCGAGAGCTCGGCCCAGGGCGATTGCCCATTGGCCTTCGCGGATGTCCTTCTTCGGCACCACGCGCGGCACGGCCAGACCTTTCACGTCCACTTTGAGCAACGTCAGCATGCGCGACTTGTCCGTGGCGACACGCTGGGCCACGACTGGGTTGTCGGCGCGGCCGGGGACGTGGACGAGAATCGTGGTCGGGTTGTTGATGAAATTGAACGCGCTGGAGATCACGTAGCCGTCTGCCGCGACGATGACGCCGGTGGTCGGCCCCAGCGCCTTGCGAATCGTCTGCCCCTTCGGCCCGGCGACGACGATGTCCGCTCCGCCGCGCGTGTCGATCTGCACGACGCTCGGCGCCGCCGACCGGGCGGCATCCTTGGTCATCTTTTGCAGCAGCTTGTTCAAGTTTTCTTGAGCAGCGAGCGATGACGCCAAGACGCCCATTGACAGGACGGCCAGGAAACAGTTGTGTCGCCACATGGAAGTATCCTCAAAGGCTCACCTGTTTAGCCGCGAGTCGTAGACCCGCGCGGCTCTGCGAGCCGCGGCTAAACGAACAAGCACCACTAGTTAGCTGCCGGCAGTTTCGGTAGATCGGTCAATTCCAAGGTTACCGTCTTGAGCTCATTGCCGCGCTGAAAACGCAGGGGGATCTTCTTCCCCGGTTCATATTGCCTCAGTACCTCGCGGAAGGCGCGGATCGTTGGCACCGATTCGCCGTCAACGTAAAGGATCAGGTCGTCGGGCCGCAAACCGGCTTTGGCGGCGGGGGAACCCGTCATCACTTCCTCGACATAAGGAGGCGTCGAGGCGACCGTGTTGACGACGAGAACGATGCCGTGGAAGGCGCCCTTGTCCTCGCGCTTGGGCCGCACGCCCTGCACGTATTTGCCGGCGATGGCGCGCTTCACGAAGGCCGCCATCGTTACTTTTTCGTTGGTTGAAATGCCCTTGTCATCGGTCCGCTGCACCTCGACGACCGACTGGATCGGCACCGCGTAGTTGATCCAGGTGTCGATTCGGCTATCCTTCAGCTCGCGGCCGATGATGCCGAGCAAATCGCCGTCGAGATTGATGATGGCGCCGCCGGCGGCGCCGGGATTGCAGACGACGTTGTCGAGGAAGTAGACGTCGCCGGCGAAGGGGGCGTCGAATACGCCGCGCCGGCCCTTGAGGTCTGCGACCGTCGCGATGGCGCCGCGCTGGACCGACATCGGTTCGTCGCGCAGGGCGATCTTGAACTGATTCGACAGGGCGATCACCCAGTCGCCGTTTTCCGCGAGCGGCTTGGCGGCTTCCTTGTCGAAATCGAAGTGGTTGAAGAGGTCCACTTCCTCGTCGATTTTCAAAAGCGCGACATCCAGTTCGGGCTCGCGCACCAGGACCTTCGCCTGATACTGCCGACCGTCATAGAGATGCACGAGGATACCGGAACTATTGACGAGGATATGGTTGTTGCAGGTGAGAATGTGTCCCTGCTTCGAAACGACGAGGCCGGTGCCATAGGACGGCAGCCCCTTGAAGCCGCCGATGCCAAACAGCTTCACCATCTTCTTGTTGGCTTTCAGCGCCGCATCGGTCAACGGATCTTGCGCCCGGCCGGCACTCGCGCTCAAGAGCGCGACGCACGCCACCAGGCAGAACTTCCACGTATAGGTAATTTTATGTATCATGGCTGCGGCTTTCTTTTATTGATCGTGGCGATCGTGTTAGCCGGACACGCAAGCGACGAGCGGACAATTCCGTCGCTTGCTTGCGAGTCCGGCTAACCATTAACTTCCGGCCAGTTTGTAATTCGTCATGGTGAAGGTCCCGTAGTGCACGTCCTTGTAGTAGACCGACATGCGGTGAGGCAACTGCCGGCCGTTGACGACGCGATAATCGGAGAAGTAGATTTCGCAGGGGTCTTCGTTGGCATCTTGCAGACGCAGTTCAAAGCCAAGCAGCTTCAAATCGGACTTGGCGAAGAACCACTTGTTCTGATACGGGCCGAAACGCGAGAGCACCACTTCCGCATCGACGCGTTGATCGACCCATTTTTTCCCCTCGGGCGGCGGCGGGTAGAACGGCTCCATGCCGCCGTGCGTGCACTCGGACAGCTTCTTCTCACCGTGCATCAGGAGATTTTGCCACACGTACAACGCGGGCATCAACCCGCCGCTGAAATTCGGCTTGCGCAAGTCGCCCGTCTCCTTGGTCGGCAATGGCTCCATCTCTTCGGGGAACGCGCCGATCTTCAACATGACCTTGTTGTCCTTCAACTCGGCCGTGAACTTGCTTTCGGTGCGCGCCTTGAGGAGCCGGACTTCGCCTTCGATCGTCCAGGCGCCCTGGGCCGCGCTGAAATCGCCGTGTTTCTGGAACGAGGCGAAGACGCGGGCTTTCTCTTGCTTGTTGAAGTAGTAGTTCGCGTAGCCTTCCTTGGGTTCGTAATACTTCGCCGCAGGGCCTTGGGCGCCTTTCCCCTTGGGGAGTTGAATCTTCGGATCGGGCTGCTTGGGCTGATCGCCGTCGGGGAGTTCCTTGCGCTGCATGCCCATGAGGCGCACGAGCACGTCCTTGCGTTCGATCTCCTTGCCGCTGCCACGCTGAAATTCGAGCGGCACGCGCCAGCCGCGCGGCAGCGTGCCGAGGATATTCTTGTAATGGTTGTCGCTGGAGATCGTTCGCCCCGCGAACGAGATCACCTCGTCCTCCTGATACAGACCACGGCGATACGCGTCCGATTCTTCGAGAATCGCCGTGACTTTCGTCTTGCTCAGGCCGTTGTTCTCCGCTTCGGTCCGCACCAGTGCGCCCAGGCTGGCGTGATCGGCGTCCAGGCCGGCGTGCAGATGGCCCATGAAGTTCTTGATCTGATTGATCGAGATTGCGTAGCCGACGCCCGAATTGATGCGCGCCCGCTTGTCGAACGAGCCGCGGCCGTTGATGCCGATGACTTCCCCCTTCATGTTGAAGAGGGGCCCGCCGGAGTTGCCGGGGTTGATCGAGGTGTCGATCTGGATGCAGTTGGTGTATTCGAGGAAGAGGCCAGCGGGGGGCTGATAGCGATTGACGCCGGAGACGAGGCCGAACGTCACCGTCGGCGTGAAGTCGGTCGCCAGCAGGAACGGATTGCCCATGGCGATCGACCAGTCGCCCATCTTGACCTTGTCGGAATCGCCCATCTGCGCGAACGGGAATTTCTGGCCTGCTTGCTTGGGCAAGAGTTTGATGAGGGCGACGTCGCCGACCTTGTCCCAGCCGACCAGGACGCCGTCATAGAGGACACCGTCCGCGAGACCGCACTGCAT
The DNA here is from genome assembly GCA_005799265.1 of Planctomycetia bacterium. GTDB lineage: Bacteria > Planctomycetota > Planctomycetia > Gemmatales > Gemmataceae > SIAQ01. Next base: position 4,906 of record SYHD01000178.1, read on the forward strand.
GGTCGGTCCGGTGGGCTGCACGACGTGGAAGTTGGTCAGCGCGAAGCCGTCGTCAGAGACGAGTACGCCGGTGCCGCCGCCTTGCCCACCGCGCGCGAACACCGCGACCACGGTCGGCTTGACCTTGGCAATGGCGGCGACGCGGTCTTCCTCGGCTTGTATTGCCAGGGGCGGCTGCGCGAGGCCCAGCGACGTGCAGATCATCAGGGCCGACAGAGCGAATGCGAAGTGCCTCATGGTGCAATTCCCAAAGGGGGCGATGGTTACATTGCCGTGCGTTTAGCGCTCGGAAGCAAGCACGCGAGCGCTAAACGAAATACAGAGTCACTGGGTCACGTGGGCGTCCGCCAGGGTCGCATGGCCGGAGTAGTTGGTGAAGTTGGAGCCGCTCACGACGATGCGCAGCGACTCCACGTCTTTCACATTGACCGCGATCGGTACGACCGCCTTGGTCGAGACTTCCTGCGTCAATACGCGCTTGCGATCGCAATAAACCGAGACCGTCACTTTACCCTGGCCTTCCTCGGCGATGCGCGAATCGGCGCCGACGACGGCCTTGAATTCCTTGTACTTGCCGGCGAGGTTGTACTCCAATTCCGTCCCCGAATACATCGACAGGCCCTTGTCGTATTTCTTGTCCTGGAGGATGAGCGGCAGGCCGTCGAGATTGGCGTCCTTGCGCATCGGGTTGAAACCGCCCAGGAACATCGAAACGGGCATCTTGGCGTCCAGGTCCGACAAGTAGGTGAATTTACCGAAGTTAAAATCAACCTTCGCGACCCACTTCATATCGAGCGCCAGTTTCGCACCGTAGGGAGTCGTCAGATTGAACTGCGTGCCGTCGCACATCAGCTTCGACGCCACGAGTTGGTTGCCGTCGGTATCGATGATCTTGCACATGGCAGTCTCGGCCGCAGTCTGGGTGCGCACAAACTGCAAGCCGTGTAGTTTTTCCAGCTCCGGCTCGATGTCGCCTTCGGTGCGCTTGAACTTGATCGTCTGCTTGGCCTCGTCGATGTCGCTCAACGTCCCTTCGATCGGGTTCAAGTCGCCCATACGCGAGATGAATATGCGATCGCGATTGGTTTTCATCTTAAGTAACTTGGAGAACTGCGCGCGGATGTTCTCGTTGTTGGCCTCGCGCAACACCGTGAAGAACGCCGCGAGGGGCACTTTCAGGCTCACGCCGGAGGTCAGAGTCAGCGTCGCCTCCTTGGCGCCGAAGACGACCTTGGTGCAGCGCAGCAGCGAATCATCCAGGAGCTGCACCTCGATGTATTGGGGCTCCGTCGGCTGGCTTCGGCCAGCGCGCAACGAGAGTTCAAGCACCTGGGCCATCGACGTGGTAACGGGGCCGGCCGGAGTCTTGAGGAGGATTTCCTTGTCGGTGATTTTCTCGACGCTGCCGGTGATCGTCTTGCCGGTGAGCGTGCGGATTTCGTCGGCCTGGATGAAGGCAGCCATGAGAAAAAGAACAAGGACCATGATGCCAAAGCGATGTCGAATCATGAGGGCCTCAAAGTTGGTCATCTCGTTAGCCGGACGCGCAAGCGACGAATTCCA
>SYHD01000179.1 GCA_005799265.1 Planctomycetia bacterium
CGGCGCCGGCACACAGCACTCGGCCAGCGGGGGGTTGAGCATCGCGGCCTTCTCATTGTCCGAAATCGTCGACGGCTGATGAAGCATCCAGACCTGGTCCTGCGCATCAACGGATACGCCGACCACCGATCAGATGATCCATCGATTCGGCAACGGCTTCTACCCTGGCAGCGGCGACGACGATGAAACGGGAACCGGCGCCGGCCTGGGCACGACGGTCAACGTGCCCGTCCGGCTCGGCACGTCGCGTGCCGATTACCGTGCAATGTTTCGCAACGCCGTCGAAAAGGCCGCCGACACGATCAGGCCCGAGTTGATTATCCTCAGCGCCGGCTTCGATGCCCATCGGCTCGACCCGATCGGCTCGCTCGGCCTGGAAGCGGAAGATTTCGCGGACATGACGAAAACATTGCGTGCGCTCGCGGACGTACACGGCAAGGGCCGGCTCGTCAGTTGTCTCGAAGGCGGCTACAATTTGCAGGCGCTCGCGGAGAGCGTGCAGGCGCATCTGGAAATGTTGCTGAGTACCGAGTGCTAAGGCGAGCGGCAGAAAATAGTATACCAACCCGAAGCGTTAGCGAGGGATGCAGTGGCCCTCGCTAACGCTTCGGGTTGGTATAGTAACTCCTGCCGGTCGCCTAAGAGGTTTCAAGCCCGCAGACGACCAAGGAGCCTGCGGGATCAAATTAGGTGCCGTCAATGTTAACACCATCCGTTATCACGCTCGACCTGATGCGTCAGCACTTCTACAGCGCCGTCGTTTGCGACGTGCTGGACGCCGTCGGCTATCCGCACCAGTCGCCGCGCGTCGCGCTCAGTCCGATGACCGTCAGCCAAGTCCTCGTCGGCCGGTGCAAGACGACGCTGTGGGCGGACATGGCCCATCCCGACCCGAAGCCGTATGAGCTCGAACTCGCCGCTGTTGACAGCTGCCGACCTGACGAGGTCATCATCGCCGCCGCCGCGGGTTCGCCGCGCTCCGGCGTGTGGGGCGAGCTGCTGACGACGGCGGCGCGCAATCAGGGCTGCGTCGGCGCCGTCATCGACGGCATGGTGCGCGACATCGCCAAGATGCGCGCCATGCGGTTTCCGATCTTCGCACGCGGCGCCTGCATTTACGACAGCAAGGACCGCCAGCGCGTCATCGATGTCGACGTGACCGTGGAAATCGACGGCGTGCGCTTCGGCCCCGGCGAGCTGGTCATCGCGGACGAGGACGGCGTTGTCGTCATCCCGAAGGCGGTGGAGGGCGTGGTGCTGCAAAAGGCGTGGGAGAAGGTCCATGCCGAGAACGAAGTCCGCGACGCGATCAAGGCCGGCATGAAGGCGGCCGATGCCTTTCGCAAGTACGGCGTGCTGTAATATTTGCCTGAACTTGTGTACCTAAAGGAACATTCGCATTGGTTGCGACGTAGTATTCATGTAGGATTTAACTTATCGTTATCTTCCATTGTCCCTCAGTTTACCGAGGCAAAGTATGGTTCGTAATGTCCTCCCGGGCAAGCTGGTTCGCCGCGGCTTCACGCTGGTCGAGATCTTGGTGGTGATTGCGATCATTGGTATCTTGATCGGGATCTTGGTGCCGGCGGTCCAGAAAGTCCGCGCGACGGCGTCACAGATGCAGTGTACCAACAACCTCAGGCAAATAGGCATCGCCATGCACTTGAATCATGATACCCACAAGGCGCTGCCTTCGGGCGGCTGGGGGTGGAATTGGATCGGTACCCCGGAACGTGGTACGGGACCCGATCAGCCTGGCGGCTGGCTTTACAACATTCTCCCTTTTATCGACCAGGGTAATCTGCGCAATTCCGCGCTGGGAATGACTGGTGGGACGTTCACCACGGCGATGCAAACGCTCATGGCCACCCCAGTCCCTCTCTTCAGCTGCCCTTCGCGGCGTCACGGCGGCCCGTTCCCTGATACGCGCGGCGGTACGTATAGCAGCATTGATGCCGCGGGGAGTATGGTCTCCTTCACCAGCACCAGAGTTCTGGCTCGTTGCGACTACGCCGCCGTCTGCGGCTCCAAGGACGCCAATGAAATCGACGGCGGACCAGGCAATGTTGCCACCGGATCGAGTTCAGCCTACCAAAACGCTGCCGTCAACATCGCTAACTTCGACGGCCCCATCACTCGGTGCAGTAGTGTCAATCTTACGCGGCTCCAGAACGGCATCAGTAACACCTTCCTCGTCGGTGAAAAATGGATGCGTTTCTCCTGGTATCAAACTGGGCAGGATGGCGGCGACAACGAGTGCATGTACGTCGGCCTCGACAACGATATCAACCGCACCACCTTCTATGTGCCCACTCGGGACAGTGACACGCCACCGGCCGGCAGCACCAAGCTATTCGGCAGTACCCATAACAGCGGCCTCAATATGCTCTATTGCGATGGCGCGGTACGCTACATCGAATATAACATCGATCCCGCGGTCTGGCGCCAATCCGGAAGCATCATCAATTGACTACCTCCGCAGTGCGCGAGTCCGGCGTCGTCAGGTAATCCAGGAAGAAACACGTGCTAATGGTCGCGGTGCACCACGCGCTCCGCAAGCAGTTCCAGAACGCGGCGGCCTTCCGTTGGCGGCAGGCAGGCGAGTTCCGCAACCGCCTCCGCGGCGAACGCCTGCGCGCGTTGGCGGGCGTATTCGAGCGCACCGGACGCGCGCAATTCCGGCAACAGCGCCTCGCGCTTGTGATTGCCAGCCGCCTCCAGAATGCCACGCACGCGCAATCGCTGCTCGGCCGGGGCATGGTGCAAGAGATGGATGAGAGGCAGCGTCAACTTCTGCTGTTCGAGATCTGAGCCTAGCGATTTGCCCGCCAGCGTTTCCTCGCCGATCAAGTCGAGCAAGTCGTCCGCGATCTGGAACGCGACGCCCAGCGCTCGGCCGTAATTTGTCAGACGCTTGATGACTTCCTCGGATCTGCCGGCGTACAGGGCGCCCAGCTTGCAGGCACACGCGGTCAACTCCGCAGTCTTGGCGTCAACGATATCGAGGTATTCGTCCTCGCAGAGATCGAGTTGGCCGCGCCGGCAGATCTGCTGCAATTCCCCCTCGCAGAGCCGATTTGTAGCTTCGCCGATGATGCGGCAGGCGCGCACGTCCCCCAGCGTGCTAGACAGGTGGAAGGCGTGCGTGAAGAGAAAATCTCCCAGAAGAATGCTCGCCTGATTGCCCCAGAGAGCGTTGACCGTCGGCACGTGGCGGCGCACCGTGGCGTGGTCGAGCACGTCGTCATGGACCAGGGTTGCCGTGTGGATCATCTCGACGACGGCCGCCAACAAGTGATGAGCGGGCACGATCTTGCCGCACGCCTGGGCGACGAGCAGCAACAACGCCGGGCGCAGGCGTTTGCCCTTGTAATGCGCCAGATGGGAAAGCAGGCTATCGACGCCGGGACGCGCGTTGTTGAGATTTTGTTGGAGGAGGCGTTCGACTTCGTCGAGATCGCGAGAAATCAATGCGAAGAGACTCGCCGTCGGCCGCGGTTCGGCGGGCGTCAGGGTTTGATTCATGGAAGCTCCATTGATGCCGCTCGCTCATTGGCATGCGCGCAAACGGAGCGGGTGCTCCGTGCACGCCGGCGAGCAGCGTGCCTTTTCTGTGGAAACCGCATCCGGGCGGAGTAATTAACCGGAGGCACGCGGATTTTTGAATTTCCAAATCTGCTTGAATTTTAGAAATGAAGTTAACAACTGTCAATCATTCCGCGCGAACGTAGTGGCCGCTCTTACCGCCCGTTTTTTCTTCGAGGCGAATCTGCTCGATCACGATTCCGCGATCGACCGACTTGCACATGTCGTAGACCGTGAGGGCGGCGACGCTGACGGCGGTCAAGGCTTCCATTTCGACGCCGGTGCGGCCGAAAACGCGCACGGTCGCCTCGATGGCGATCGTGTCGGCGCCGTCGAAGCGGAAGTCGATTTGAGCCGCCGTGATGGGAAGCGGATGACAGAGCGGTATCAATTCGCCCGTGCGTTTGGCGGCCATGATGCCGGCAAGACGGGCGACTTCGAGCACGTCTCCCTTGGCGAGTGCGCGATCCCGGATGAGCGTGAGTGTGGCGGGTTGCATGCGGACGCGGCCCGAGGCGCGGGCGGCGCGCTCGGTCTCGGGCTTGGCGGTCGTGTCCACCATGCGGCTCGCGCCCGAATCGTCGAAATGACTGAATTTGGACATGCTGGATGCAATCCTGCGGAGCGTCGTCAAGACTACTTGACGGCCATTCCCACGACCGTCTGGGTCACGTTCGTCGTGCCGTTGTTGGTGATGCGAATACGGTAGATATCCATTGCGGGGACAACGAATTCGAGCCGCACTCCCTGTCCGCGATCCACTCCTTGAGCAATCACTTCGCCCTTCCCGCCCTGCCCGCGGACGACCTCCACTTTCACGTCAACCTGCGCCGGCTGCGGAACGGGCGGCGGCAGCCCCTTGCCGCCCTTCGGCGTTTTCGGGGCGACGGTACTTTGGGCCTGGAGCACGACGTTCAGTCCTTGTGGCAGCGGAAGCTTTCCCACCTTCTCTTGCGAGGCATTCGGAACGATGTTCTGCAATGGGAATTGAGCGAGTAGAGTGCCGGATTTAGGCATGGATTCCTTGGCCGGCTGATCCTTACCAGCGAAGTCCTTCGGCGGCGGGAAATCTTTGCCCGGAGCTCCCTTCTTCGGATTCGTCAAGAGATTTGCGAACTCCAGGATGGTCTGCTTGGAGAAGAACACCGAGGCAGTCGCCGTTTCGCCATTATTCTGCAATGCGATGGTGTTGATCAAGGTTTGCACGCCGATCGACGCCTGGACCACGGGGACCCATTCCTTCTGAAAGAAACTGCGCAGGTCCAGGATGCTGGAAACCACTTGCTTGGCGTCATCCGCGTCGGCGCAGGCGACATTGACGCGAATCTGATAATTGCCGGCTGGGAAGGGGCTGAGTGCCACGCTGACTCCTTTGGCTCGAGTCACGGTATCCAGGATGGGCTTGGCCTGCGGTAACTTGAGCGAGGCCGTCGACTCCTCCAACTCCTTGCGATCCTTGTCGCTGAACGCGACCGCGACCCATAGGGGATCATTCTTCACGGCATTACTCAAGGCCAGCGCGGGGCAAGGCTTCACTTGCTTGTCGTCGGCATCGCGCAGGACGCCGAGCAACTCCTCGTCGGTCAGCCCGCACAACAGCATCAGGCGATCGCCAGGAAACGCAACGATCGGGGCGAGATCCTTGCCATCCTGGCGATGAATCCTGTAGCGGTCCGCGAGTATCTCTTCGCCGCCGAGCTTCAACTTGGCTTTGACGCCTTGCATCGCCTGGGGTGAGGAGAAAGTGAAGCCGATGATCAGCGTTTGCTTGTTGCTGGAATCGACACTGACCAAGATCGAGTCCGAGCTGCGCGCGATATCGACGAAAATGGGAGGCGACCCCGGCGGCAAGAAACCCTCGACCTCCTTGATGACTCCGTCGAGCTGGCTTCGGAAGCGCAAATCGCGCGTGTTGGCGCCGAGCAGATAGTTGGACTGCGGATAGACGAAGTCGTAGATATTATTGTTGTTGAAGGGATTGCCCTGGGGCGGCAGCGACGGTTTCTTGCCGCCGCCTTTCACGATTGGCACGCCGACAATTTCAGCATCCATCAACACAACATTAATTTTATCGTCGAAGAAGCGGCCTCGTAACGTGGCGGTTTGGCCTTCTTTCAACTTCTCGAGCTCGGCGAGATATGCTTCATCAAAAATGAACTGGACGTCCATTAATTTTTTCTTGCCGTCGAATTTCTCGCCGCCATCCAAGACCACCGAGTTCACAGCTTCAAGGACCAGTAGGATTTTGGCACTGATTTCAAGTCGCTTTCCCTGATATTTCTGGCGGGCCGCATTGCTGTTCGCTCGAAACTCCCGGACTAAACTGGGCGCATCGACGACTATCACGTCATCCTTGCCCTTGGGATTGTTGCCGGGGTCATCGACGAGCTGCACGTCGCGCACCTCGGCTTCCTTGAGGTGGACATTCGTCAGGTTTTGAAAGAAGCGGCCTCGAATCGTGACCGTTTGGCCTTTCTGCAGTTTCGCGATCTGCTCAGTGGCGGCTTTGTCAAAAGTGAACTGAACGTTCTTGAGTGTTTTACCGGCTACGGGTTTGTCGCCGCCGTCCAAAATGACAACAGCGCCCTTCTCACTAACAAACGTCACCTTGCCTGAGACTTCGAGAAGCGTGCCTTTATATTTCTGGCCGGCTTCTTTGCCGTTGGTCCTGAATTCCTGGGCCAGGGTGACCGCGTCGATGACGGGCACCTGGTCCTTGGGCTTCACGCCATCCTTGGTGCCATCTTTGGCGTCTTTGTCCTTGGCGCCATCTTTGGCGGCGTCTTTGTTCTTGGCCGCATCGGCTGCGGGAGCGCCATCCTTGCTGCTGTCGGCGTCGGCCTTCTTCTGGTCATCCTGGGCGATTTTCCCATCAGTCTTTGCAACGAGGAAGCCCGGCCACACGAACGCGCCGACGCCACAAACACCCAGGCCAAGGAACACGCCGCCGCCGGCGAGAACGAGCAAAATAATCAGGAACATGTTGCCGCCGGACTTCTTGGCGGGCTTTTTCTTCAGCGCTGGACGTTCGTCCTCGTCATCATCATCGTCGTCCACGCGTCGTTTTTTGCCGCTCGCTTTCGACGCGTTGGCCTTGACCTTGGGCTTCGCTTTCAAGGTCGGCTTTTCCTGGATGCGCGTGCCTTCATCGTCATCTTCGTCGTCGAGCTCAGGGACGAAGGGCTTGCCGCACGCGGGACACTTGATCTTCTTGTCCTCGGCGGGCCGGCTGCTTGTGCGCAGAACCTTGTCGCACTTGGGACAGCTGAACGTGAAAGTCGCTTTGACGCTTGCCATGCCGTCACATTGGGTAAATGTTGCTGATGAATTCCCAGGCTGGAAAGAGGTAGTTTAGCGATTGCCTTAGTATCTTTCTTCTCGCCTTCTCCTTCGCTTGCGGAGAAGATTTGAAGCCTCTATGGTGTTGTCATTATGCGGTTTGCGTGCTGTAGCGGCGATACGTGCGCAGTGTGTCGCCCAGGATGGTACGGCCGCGGTCCGTC
>SYHD01000180.1 GCA_005799265.1 Planctomycetia bacterium
CAGGTGGATGCCGGCCGCGCGCGCTTTCTGAGCGAGGCGAATGATGTATGTCTCCGCCTCGCGCTTCGTCTGCATGATCAGGTCGCCAAACTCGTCGATGACGATGACGATGTACGGCAGCGTCGCCGGGACCCGTTCGCGTTCTTCCTCGCTGGGTTGCACGCGGTTCATGATCTCCTCCATGCCCAGTTCGTTGTACTGCGCCAGATTCCGCACGCGGGCCCGGCTCAAGAGGTCGTAGCGTTCCTCCATCTTGTCGACCGCCCACGCCAGCACCGCGGTCGCCTTCGCCTCGTCGGTGATGACCGGGTGCATCAGGTGCGGGATTTTGCGATAATCGGAGAACTCGTTCTTCTTCGGATCGATGAGAAGCATCTTCAGTTCGTCCGGCCGGCGCGTCATCAACATGCTGATGATGAGAGCGTTGAGGCATACCGATTTTCCCGTGCCCGTCGTGCCGGCGATAAGGAGATGCGGCATGTCCGCCAAATCCTGGGTGAGCGGCTTTCCTTCGGAGTCCTTGCCGAGGAAGAGCGGGACCTTGAACTTGCCGAGCTTGCGCCCCGCGCCCAGGATCACTTCCTTGAGCCGAACGGTGGCGCGATGTTCGTTGGGGACCTCGATGCCGACGGCGTTCTTGCCGGGGATCGGCGCGACGATGCGGACGCTCGGCACTTTCAGGTGTAGGGCAAGATCGTCGCTCAGGACCGTGATGCGATTGACGCGCATGCCAGTCTCGAGCGCGATTTCATACTGGGTGATGACCGGTCCGGTATTGATGCCGACGACGCGAACGTTGAGATCGAAGTCCTTGAACGTCTGCTCCAAGATCACCGCCTGTTCGCGCAGCTTGTGATCGTGCTCCGCGAAGGGGAACTGCTCCGGATCGTCGAGCAGCGTCATCGGCGGCAGCTCGTAGTCCTCGTAGGATTGTTCGGGAAGGTCCGACAGGCCCATCCGTTTGATCGGCAAGATCGCGGGTTCGGCTCCCGCGGGTTCCGGTTCAGGTTCGACGGGATCCGGCTTGACCACGAAGCCGTTGTGCTGAATCGGCACGTCGATGGGTTTCTTGAGTCGATCGATCGCCATCATCGGCTTTTTGACCGGCTCGGCGCGTTTGCGCCAGAGGAAGCCGAGAATGGCCGACGCCCCGCGCGCCCCAAGAGCGATGCAGAAGCTCAAGCCGAAGAAGAGGCCGAAGAGAGCGTCGAGAGCGCCAAGCACGAGGAAGTCAGCGGCAAGCATCAAGCCCGCGAATGCGATCGTCGCATAGGTAATTACGCCGAGCAGCCCAGGTAGTTCGTCGCGCAATAGCTCGTGCAAACAGGCGCCCAGCGCCCCGCCGCTGCCGAAGATCGGGCCAGGCAGCCAATCGTGGCCGAGAAAATCCGCCGCAATCGCGGTCGTCGGCAAAAGGATTAGCCAACCGATAAGACGGGCGCTCCAGCGCAGCCAGCTCTTGCGAATCAAAAGCATGGCGACGAGCACGAACCACGCCGCAAGCATGACGTAGACGCCGCAGCCGAGCGCCGCGTAAAGCTCCCCGGCCAATAAATGCCCCGGCACGCCGAGCAAGTTCGGCGCGGACGTTCCCTGTCCCGCGGGTTCGTGGCTCAATATGCACAGAGCGACTACGAGACCGCAGAAAAACAGCAGCCAGGCAATGCCATCCACGCGCAAATTGCGGCGTTCCGGCATGATCGTTTCACTTCCAGATAACGGACTTGCGCCAGGTGGGGGCGCAACGCCCCCACTTCATCATAACCAGCTGACGCCGAGGGGGACGCAAACATACAGTCAATTTGGCGCAAAGAAGCAGATCCGTACCGCCGAGATGCGGAATAATCCGCATAATCGCTAAAATCGGATTGTCTTATTCGAAGGTCGGCCGGAAATGATCTCAAGGAGTCGCAAACATGCTTCGCGTCGCTCTCTGGGAGCCGGAGATCCCACCCAACACGGGCAACATCGCGCGACTTTGCGTCGCCTCGGGCTGTTCACTTCATTTGGTCGGCCGGCTGGGGTTTCGCATCGATGAAAAATCGCTACGACGCGCCGGCCTGGACTATTGGGATTCCGTTGACCTCCATCGGCACAACACGCTCGCTGAATTCGAATCGCTTCTAACGTCGCAAGGCGCTCGGCTCTTCTGCCTGAGCGCACGTGCCGACACGCCGTACACGAAGATCCCATTTCGGGCGGGGGATTGCTTGCTCTTCGGCGCCGAGACGCGCGGGCTGCCGGCGGAGGTGATGGCGCGTCAGGCGTGTTTCACGATTCCGATGGTATCGGGAAAAGTGCGTAGTCTGAATTTGGCGACCAGCGTCGGCGTCGTCGTGTACGAAGGTCTACGGCAGCTGCACGGCTGGTAGAACCGGCCCGGAAATTCCAGCCTGGATTCCATCTCTTGTGCATCATTCCCAAAGCGCCAGCCGATACACCCATCATGCCCCTCTGACACTCTTCCATTCAACATCCTCTGAGGCTCTCTCACATGCGCGACGTTGCTGCATTGCCGACGTTGACCGAGCTGAAGTTATATGTGCTGAATATCCTGTGCCGACCCGACAATCTCGACCCCGATCAGACGCCGCTGAAGGAAGCGGTGATCACGCGCCACGGGCGGCCGTGCGGTTTGTACTTTCAGGTGCTTGGTCCGCGCTTATTGAAGAACTACGCGATCTGGGCCGGGGATGAGAATCGCATCATCTACTACAACTCCAGCGGCGCGCGCGTCGCCGAGACGAAGCTGAGCGAGGCGCCGGACCCACGCTTGCTGATGGCGTACATGCCGATTGCGGCATGAGGCGACGAGCAAAAAAATGCGACGCCGAGCATCGCGCCACATTGTGGCCCGACGCTCCGCGTCGTGAACGGGACGGTGTTCAGCTCCCAGTTACCCATTGCATCACGGCTCGATGACGCCTTCAATCAGGAGCGGCGTGGGTTCGCCGTCGAGGTCGGTGCGGATACTGAGCTGACGGCGCAGATCGCCGGCCTTCGATGCCTGGATGGTGACAGTCAACACAAGCGTCGTGTCCTGCCGGTTGGGGATATCGACCGCGATGCCGTCGCCCTGCCCGTCCACCGCAGTGATGCGGAAGGGCCGCGCGGACCGGACGAAGACCTTCTTGGTTTGCGCTTCGCCGAGCTTCATGCCGCTGACGTTGATCGGGCTGGGCGAAACCGCGAGCCCCGCTTGCACGTTGCCGACGATGGGAAACGTGAGAATCGGGCTGCCAGGATCGTTGGTCTTGAGCACGACCTCTTGCTTGAAGGCGCCGGCGGGTGCGTCGGGCCGCATCATGGCGAGAATCCGATAGCCCTTGCGCACAGCGCCCGAGGCGCCGCGCGGCAGTTCTTCCACCTTCAATTCAAACGGCGCCGAAGCATTCTTGACGATCTCGGTGACACGCCAGTCCCCCTTGCCGCCGGTGTATTCGATTTCGATCGGCTTCAGCGCCGTATTGCCGCGTTGGAAATTGCCGAAATCGATCTCGCGCGGCGTGAACGTGACGTCGCCGCGAGCGTTGGCGGAAACGACGAGCGTGGCGGTCGAGACATACTTCGGACCGACGGTGATGTAAATGCGGATGGTCTTGGCGCCCGTGAACTGGCGCGCGTCCATGAAGACATTGAGTGTGGCGACTTCGTTCGGCTGCAACGATTTGGTGCTCGGTTCGGCCCGGAGGCAGCCGCACGAGACGCGCACCTCGGTGATTTCGAGCGGGACCTTGTAGATGTTGGTGATCTTGAAAGTGTGCGTGAGTTGCGCGCCGCGCGCGACAATGCCGAAATCGTGCGCCGTCACGTTGCCGAAAAGCTTGTCGGCCCAGGCGGGTTGCTGTGCTTTGATTGCCGGGACAAACACGAAAAGGGCAAGCAGGGCCGAGACAACCTGGCGCATGAGATCTCCCCTCCACGAAACCGCGAGCACTTCCTTGCTAACTGGGAGTTTAGCGTATCCTTGCCGACGGGAAAAGACGGATTGGCGGGTTGGTAAACGGTCGGGAAGATAGTGGAATTAGGAAAAATAGCAAACAGGGTTTCACCGCTCTGCCGCCTTCTTTGCAGCTTTCAGATCGATCTCTTTCAGGAGCTTCGCGGCAGTGGCGCAGACGAGCGGGTCATCGCTGCTTAGCGCCTTCATCAGCGCGGGGATCGCTTTCCTCGGGTCCGCAGCCGGATCGGCTGGCAGATTGTCCGCCACCGCTTGTAAGGCCGCGACCGGCTCGCCCCGCTTCAGTCCTCTTTTTTCCTGTTCGGTCTTCGCTGGGCGACATCGCACGAACTGCGTGGCCGGCTCCTTCAATCCCTTCTGGCACCGTACCATGACTTCTCGACCGGCGGCCAGTTCTCGGAAAGCGTCCGCGAGTTCCGCTGCGGGGCCGACGAAAAGGCAGTTGAGGTCGGGCCGCTGCTGGATGGTTCGCCATACCGATGCATCGGCCTTGTCGGATGCAGACAGATACCATGAACCGTGAACGTAGGTCATGACCAGCTTGTCTTGGCTACCGAAGCAGACCACCACCTGGCCGGCCTTAAGCTTGTCGAGACCCGGAAGAACTTTACCATTGAGTTGTACGAGATGCCGTACTTGCTTGGGGCACGCCTTACCCTGGAGTTGTTTGGTCAACGCGTAGAGGACGACGCCGCGGTCCGCATCCACCTGGTCTACCTTGAAGAAGGCGATCCAGGCATGCTGGCGGACCCACGACAGCGTGAAAGCCTCGGGAGGATGGCGCGGGCTTTCGATAAAGCCAACTACCCCAGACGCGACACCCAATACGACAGCCAGGGCGAAGGCGATAGACGCGATGCGTTTCATCACGACACTCCGCTGGGACCGTCGAACTCATTCATGGTGGAACGAGCTAGAACAGTTCGGCGATCGGCCGCTGGTCTTCGACGAGACGCAACAACGGGCTCGGCACGCCGCGGGTGACGCGCAAAACACCGACGTCGAACAGCGTATGCATGATCGTTGACAAGAGGTTGCCGGGGCCGATCGGCGTGGTGGCGGGGGCACGATTCTGGCGGTCGGATTGGCCGATCACCTGGCCCATGCGCAAACCGCCGCCGAAGAGGGCGAGCGTACACAGGTTCGGGTAATGGTCGCGGCCGCCGTTGCGATTGATCGTCGGCGTGCGGCCGAAATCGCCGGTGACGACCGTCAGCACCTTGTCGGACAGGCCGCGCGCTTCGAGGTCGGTCAGGAAAGCGGCGAGCGCTTTGTCGAGCGGCCGGCCGAGCATCTCCATGCCATCGAGGATGCCGGGGTTGTTGCCGTCGGCGTGGTTGTCCCAGCCGGCACTTTGCACGGTGACGAAGCCGGCGCCTGCTTCGACGAGCCGGCGCGCGAGCAGCATCTGCGTGCCGAGGTTGGACGGGTCGAAATTGCGCTTGCCGCACTGGTACATACTGGTGTCGTAGGACTGCACGACGCGGCGATCCTCGCGCGACAGATCGAGCGCCCGCCCTGCCCCACCCAGGAGCAGATCGACCGCTTGCTGTTCGTATTCGCCAAGGCGTTCGCGCACGGCCTGGCTGTCGGTGCCGCGGCGAAGGCGGTCGAGCTCTTGCAAGAGGGCCCGGCGATCGGTGAGGCGGTCGGGCGGGATGTTGAGCAGCATGTTCTCAAGAGTCGTGCCGCCGCCGGACGGGTTGAACGGGTTAAACGTCGGGCCCAAGGAGCCGCCGCGCGAGCCCGTGGCGACGCGCTGCAATTCGCGCGCGTATTGCGGATCGGTGTGCGGATTCGTCAGGAGGGCGTAGGTCGGCATGCCGGTCACGGCGTGGTTCGTGCCGCGCAGGCGAGCGTACATCGCGCCCATGCTATGGCCGAGGATCGCCTGGCCGTTGGTGTCGGTGCCACCGGTGAGAACGTGGCTGATGGCCTGCTCGTGGTTACCGATCGGATGGCGGAACGATTTCACGACGGCCATGTTGCGCGCGTGCTGGGCGAGATGCGGGAAGGTGCCGCCGAGCGTGATGCCGGGCACGGTCGTCCTCACTTCGCCCGTGACGGAACAGTAGGGTTCGAGCGCGCCCATGTTGGGGTTGAACGTCTCGATGTGGCTCGCCCCGCCGCCGAGGAAGATCAGCACGATTGATTTATCGCGCAGAAATCCGGATTCGCTCGCAGCCCGAGCTTTTTGCTCGAGCAGCCACGGCAGCGTCAGGCCGCCGAGGCCAAGGAAGCCCGCCTTGAGAAAATCGCGCCGCGTATTGCCCTGGCAATCGCGCGAACCAGTTTTCGATTGAATTGTCAGCATGGATATACCCCCTCAACAATATATCGAACCAGCCGTTTGCGGCTTAATGATTGAACAGAAACTCCTCCGAGTTCACCAGCACCCACAAAATATCCTCATACGCCGCGCGCACATCCGGTTGGCGTTGCAGGTGCGCCACGAGCAACTGCGCCTCGCGCATGCCCGGCTCGCGCGCGAAGGCGACCAGATAAAGTTCGCGGATCTTCTCCTCATGCGAGCGTTTGTCGGCAACGATCGCGGCGAGCCGTTGCCCCGGCGTGACCTTGCTCTTGGGGGCCGCCTTCTTTTCCTTGGGATTCGCCGGCTTGCCCTTGGGCGCGTTGCCGCTGATCTTGGCGAGCACCTCATACGAGTTCATCAGGTGCAGCATTTGCGCCAGGCTGACATCCGAGGCCCGCTCGCATTCGCACGCACTCGACGCATCGGGCCGTCCAAAGACCGTCAGGAAGTACGATTCGAACGCCTGGTCAGGCAACTGCACCGCCCGTGTCCCGGCCGGCACACCGGGGAATTCCGACTTTGCCAGCGTCACCTGGTCGATCGCGTCGAACAGCACCTCCGCGTTCAACCGCCGCGGCGTGAAGCGCGAGAAATTTTGCCTGTCCGTCTTGTTCCATTCGTTGGGCACGGAGTCAAGCTGATACGTCGTCGAAACGCAAATCGCGCGCACCAGCTTCTTGAGGTCGTATTGACTGTCGACAAAGTGCTTCGCCAGCCCATCGAGCAATTCCGGGTTGGTCGGCGGATTCGTCATGCGGATGTCGTCCTCGGGTTCCGTCAACCCGCGGCCGTGGAAATGCTTCCAGTAGCGATTGACGAGCGCCTTGGCGAAATACGGATTGTCCTTCGCGGTGACCCATTCGGCCAGCTTCAGACGCGGATCGACGTCGCCTGGCAAGTCCAGCGGCTCTGTGGCGAGCGCAGTCGGCTTGACGCTGAGTTTGGTACGGGGGTTGACAGCCTTGGCGATACCTTCCGAATGATGAATATTCGTCAACGGCGGCGGCGCGCCCTTCGGTTGCTTTGCCCCCTTCGCGAGCGGCGCCGGCTTCTTGTACGTCAATTGCCCGAAAAACGCTGCCATGCCGTAATAGTCCTGCTGGCTCCATTTTTCGAGCGGATGATGATGGCAACGGGCGCACTGGATGCGCGTGCCAAGGAAGAGCTGGCACACGTCCTCGACCTGCGCCGGCACGTCCCTCACCTCGCGATACCACGTCACCGGCGGCGTCGCGATCTCCTCACCCGAAGCCGTCAGGATTTCACGCACGAACTGATCGTACGGTTTGTTTTTGTGCAGGCTATCGCGAATCCAGGCGTGGAAGGCGAAGGTCGCCTTGCCGTCATCCCTGGTATTGGGCCGCTTGTTGCGCAGGACGGCGTTCCACTTGCCCGCGAACAGGTCCGCGTAATCGGAGCTGGCGAGCAGGCGATCGACGAGCTGGTCGCGTTTGTCGACAGCCTTGTCCGCGCGGAACGTCTGCGTCTCTGCGAGCGTGGGCAGCCGGCCCGCGAGATCGATGGTGACGCGGCGCAGGAATGTCGCGTCGTCGCACACCGGCGAAGGCGGCAGGCCGAGCTTCTGCCATTGCTTGAAGACGGCGTCGTCAATGAAGTTCTTCGCCGGCGGCAGCTTCGCCACGTCCTTGCCGAGCGGCACGGTCGCGCGGAAAACATCGACGTGCGTCTGGAAGCGGACCATGATCGCCGCAGCGCCCGTCAGTTCGTGCGTCGCGACCAGCCCCGTTTCCGAGACGTGGGCGGTCGCGCTGTCATTGGACTCGAATTGCGTGAGACGCGTGACATCCCTGGTCGTGCCGTTGGAATAATGGGCGATCACAGCCAACTGCTGCGCCCCGCTGCGTGCGAGCACCCGTTCCCGCGGCGACACTTCGATACGCTGGACAATCGGGTCATCAGGCCGACCGAACGGCGCCGCCTGCTCGATCCAGCGTTTGATAATGCGATAGTGCGGCGAATCGCTCCTGAGCTTGATGCCGCCGCCGTGAGGCATCGCGCCTGACGCTTTGGCGAGGAGCAGGCTCAAATCCGGAACGGTTAGCTGGATGCGCCGGCCGCGCGCTTCCTTGACGATGAACTCGTAATCTTCTTCCGGCTCAAAGCCCAGGAGCGAGAGCTGGAAGCCATTCTGTCCGCCCGATTTGCCGTGGCAACCGCCGGAATTGCAGCCAAGGCGCGTGAAGATCGGCACGATGTCGTTCTTGAAGTTGATCGGCACATCGTTGGCGATGTTGGTGACGGTCACATCGATTTGAGAGGACAAGCTTCCCGAAGTGGCGCGGATGGTTGCTTTGCCTTCTTTGAGCGCGGAGACGTAGCCGGTCTTGTCGATGGCGACAAGATCCATTGGTGAAACGTCGTATTGCACTTGATGGGTCAGATCGCGTCCCATGCCAGTGACGATGAGTTGCGCGCCGGCGTCGCGCCCGGAGAGCACGAGTGACTTGGGAGTGATGGCCAGGGAATCCTGCGCGCGCGCGATCGAAGGCGTGAGTAGAGCGCAAAGGATCAAGAGGCGTGGCAGATGATTCATCGTGCGTTTCGGCAGGTATTGTGGAGGGACTCGGTGGCAGGATTACAGCGCTGGATTTAGTGTATCTAACCCCATTCCGCGTGGTTGGTTTCTTTTTGTTGAAATCCGATCCTTGCCAAATATACCTTAGTACACTCCTGGGCCACCTTACTTTCGTCATGACCGGAACTTTCAGCACGGTTCGTGGTTGAAGGATTGTTTCCCCCCCCACTTCCGTTCTCTCTGGAGGTTTCCATGTTCCGTTCCATGCTCGTCGGCTCCAGCATCCTGTTGCTCAGCTTCAACTTGATCCTGGCCGACACCTACAAGGCCAAAATCACGGGCGTCGATGACGAAAAGCGCACCGTGACGTTCGAGGTCGATGGCAAAGACAAGACATTCAACCTCACCAAGGACGCAAAGATCTTCACGACCGGCAAGGCGAAAAAAGGCACGCCGGCGCCCGAGATCTTGATTACGCTTCCCGCCGTCAAGGACAAATCCGCGACGGTGACGACGGACAAAGTCGATGGCAAGGAAGTGGTGACGACGATCAAGCTTGAGGAAACGAAGAAGAAAAAGAAGAAGGACGTGAACTGACGCCGTATTCGTTTAGCGCTCGCCTGGCGCCAGGCGAGCGCTAAACGAAATTCGCTTACATACTTGGAAGATTCGACCGCATTCGTGTGGGGCATGTTCGCCCCCCAGGTGTACCAGCCCGGGA
>SYHD01000181.1 GCA_005799265.1 Planctomycetia bacterium
GCAGAATGACCCGTATTCCCCCTGTCAGTGCGGCAGCGGCAAGAAATTCAAATGGTGCTGTCAGCCAATCCATGCCGAGATCGCCAAGATCTTCACGCTCGACGAGGAAGGCCAGCACGAGGCGGCCCTACGCGCCATGGAGGACGTCGTCGTCCAGCACGCGGCCAATCCCGAAGCCCATGGCCGCAAGGCCCAGTTGCTCTTCCAGAACGACAAGGTCGAGGAGGCCGAGAAAGCCCTGGACAAGGCGTTCGAGCAGTTTCCGAATTATCCGTTTGGCTTCTTCCTCAAGGCGCGTTTTCGGCTTTACGAAGGCGAGATCGCTGGCGCGTTGATGCTGCTCCGCAAGGCGGCCGGGCTTTACGATTCAAATGCGGTCGACATCGTCGCGCAGATTCACGTCGACGTCTTCGACTGCGAAATGAAACTCAACCACCCGATCGCGGCCCGCGCCGCGGCAGAACTGGCGTTGAAGCTGCAACCGTCGAACGACAATCTCCGTCAGGGCTTGAGCACCGTCTTCAGCAAGGACAATCCGAACCTCCCCATGAGCGCGTGGGAATCACATGCGTTCAAACCGTTGGGCGTGAACGCGGCACCAAAACACCGCGCCTCATGGGATGGCGCCCTCAAGAGCGCGGCGACGGGCAAGCTCGCCGACGCCACCAAAGCATTCGAGCAATTGACGCAAGGCGATGCGGTCGAGCCGGCGGCGTGGTTCAATCTCGGCCTTTGCCACGCGTGGTCGGGCAACAATGCCTCCGCACTGGCCGCGCTCGATCAGTATGTCACGCTGGAAACCGACGAAGCGCAAGCGGCTCAGGCGTGGGCGATTGCCGAGGTTCTGCGATACGGCCAGGGGATGGAGGATCAAGCCGATCTCGTGGAACATTCATGCACGTTCGGTGCGCGCGATCCACGCGCGTTCGTCAGCTTTCTCGGCGAATTGGAGAAGGAAGGGCTTCTAACTGGCGCGCGTGTCAGCGAGGAAGAAGGCGTGTTGCGAGCGATTGTGCTCGAACCACCTGGTCCCGCCTTGACGCCGGAGATTGCCGCCCGGCAAAACTTGAAGTCGGCGGCATACGTCGCCATGATGGGCAACTTCATCCATCTCACCGGCCCGGACAAGCCGGCGCTGGAAAAATTCATGGCCTCGGTGCAGCAAAAGCTCGGCAACCTCATCGTCGAAACGCAGTCAATGCGCGGCCCCGCCAAGTTCGTCGATGCGCTGGCGGAGGGGGTCGGCTTCCCGCGCAACGCGCTCAGCAACGAAGACGCGGAAGCTCGCGTGCGCGAAGGCTTCGAGAAATTCTACGAAGACGTCTGGATCCATCGCCCGCTCAAGAGCCTCAGCGGCTTGTCCCCCATCGATGCGGCAGGGCAGGGCGTCGCGCGCAAAAAGCTGCGTGGTCTCTTGAAATTCATGGGCGAAATCGCGAGCATGGCCCGCTATCCCTACGAATTCGACCGCCTGGGACGGAAGCTCGGTTTAGGCGAAGGAGCCACGCCGGCGGCGGTCACGACTGGCGCCGCGAAACCGGACATCACGGCGCTCGGAGCGACCGACCTCGCCAGTCTTTCGACGGATGGCCTGAGTAACGCGGAACTCGAATCGGCCTATCAAACGGCGATTAAACTCGATGCGCGCGAAGTCGCGGGCAGGTTTGCCGCCATTCTCGTGGGCAAACCGTCTTATCCCGAACGCCCCGATCGCTTGCCGCTTTTTCAGTTGCTCATTAATCAATCGATGGCCGCGGGCGATCTGGACACGGCGCTCAATTATCTCAACGACGGCGAGCGCGACGATTGCGAGAGCAATGAGGGCAAACGCCGCAATGACTACGAACTGCGTCGCGCTCAACTTCACGCCAAGCGCGGTGAATTCGACGACGCGCAGGCCGTCTTCGTGCGCCTTATCGCGCGTGTGCCGACGGAATTAAGCTTGCGAGTGACTGCGGCCGAAACGATGCTGTCGGCCCGGCAGAAGGACAAGGCGTTCCAGTTTGCCAAGGACGGACACACTGCGGCCATCAAGGCCAACAATCGCGATCTGGAAGGGCACTTCAAGGAGCTAATGGCGGCGGCGCAGCGCAATTAATGGGTGTCTCGGCAAAAAACCGCAAGCGCGTGGGGATTCAACACACGGCGCTTAGGGGTTCACCCACGGCCGCGGCTGTCCCGTCACGCCCGCGATCAGGTTTCGCGCGGAGATCTCCGACGAATTCAATTGCGCGACTATTTGTCGGAGACCCGCGCGGCTCTGCGAGCCGCGGCTAAAGGGAGTTATTTCGCCGCGGTCACCGTGACGACCTTGGTCTGCGCCACGCCGCTGGACGACCGGATGCGGATCGCGTGCTGGCCCGGTTCCAGGACGCGGGCTTTCCAAAGGACCGTGCTGTAATCCTGCGTTTCGCCGAGCGGCGCGACCGGCTGAACTTCCTTGCCTTCCAGACGCTCCATGCCCTTGGGCAACTCCAGCGTCAACGTCTGGCCGAGGCCCGGATCGGCGACGGTCGCGGAGATCGTGAAGATCTTGCCCGGTTCGAACGATCCGCCCAGATCGAACTGGAATCGGCCTTCGCTCTCGGCCGGCACGGCGATGTCTTCCCCGTATGCGTAGGCCATGTCACGTTTGGCGCCGGGCTTTAGCTCCTTGCTCGGCCAGTAGAAGCTGATCGCCGAATCGAAGCCGGCGGGGATGGCGTTCATTTCCCAGTTGCCGAAGCCGGCACGCAAGCTGGAGAGAACGAGCTTGTCGGCTTTTTCGTACCTGCCGCCGACATTGAGTGTCAGGTGCGAGACATAGCCGGGGTTTTGCAGATTGGGGACTTGCAGCATTTGCAAGTAGGGGGGCAGCGTCTTGTCTTTCAGAACGATGCCATCGAGGATCTTGCCCGGATGCGTCACGGGCGAGGCGAACAGACAGCCATCGTTGGTGACGACATAGGTGTCCATGCACACCCGCACGGCCACGGTCTGGGCCTCCTTCGTCGTGTTCTCAACGGTGTAGGCGATCAACATGGTATTCAAGAGGCGCTTCTGTCCGGGGCCCTTGGCTCGGGACGGATGCAGTTCCACGGACTGCGTGATACGTAAACCGTCGCTGAGCCACACGTTCATGTAGCCTGTACGCTTCTTGTTGCCAGGCCCATTAGGGAGCTGAGCGTTCATGGCCTCGAAGCGGCCGCCGAAGCCGGGCTGTACGGTTCGGCCGTTGATCTGGAATTGGGGGAAATGGCTCAAATGCAACATCTGTTTGTTCATCGTAGTGATGCTGGCATAAAAGCTGCCTTGCGGCTGAAAGTTGATCCGCTGCATCGGATCGATCGCGCCCGAATGCTCCATGTCAACGACAAGCGTTTTTTCGTCCTGAATTTTGACGGCGAATTTCGATTTTGCTGGCTCACCCGCATTGGATTGGGATGCGAGAACGGCAAGGAAGACGACCGCGCTAAAACGGATAACGTTTGCGATAAAGTGATTCATCAGCATGTTTTTCTCTGCTAGGATACGAGGCGATTACTTTTCCGCCGTGATCGTAATGACTTTCGTTTGCGTCACGCCGCTTGACGAGCGGACGCGGATCGTGTGTTGACCCGGTGCAAGGACGCGCGCCTTCCATACGGCCGTGCTGAATTCCTGCGACTCGGCCAGTGGAGCGAGCGGCTGCACTTCCTTGCCTTCCAGTCGCTCCATGCCTTTGGGCAACTCTAGCGTCAACGTCTGGCCAAGACCCGGATCGGCGACAGTCGCGGAGATGGTGAACAGTTTGCCCGGCTCGAAAGAGCCGCCGAGGTCGAGCTGGAAGCGTCCTTCGGCGCCGGCGTGGGCGGCGACGCCTTCGCCGTAGACATAGCCGATTTCGCGTTTGCCGCCTGGCTTGATGTCCTTGGGCTGCCAGAAGATGCCGATGCCGGAGTCTCCCATCGATGCGAAGACGGGCATGTCCCAGTTGCCGAAGCCGGCGCCATGGCGCGTCAACACAAGCTTGCTCGGTTTTTCATATTTGCCGCCGAGGTTGAGCGTCAAGTGCGAGACGTAGCCGGGGTTCGCGAGGTCTGGGCGCTGCAGCATTTGCAGGTAGGGTGGGAGCGTCTTGTCTTGCAGGGCGACGCCATCGAGGATTCTGTTGGGATGCGTGACGGGGGCGGCGAACATGCAACCGTCATTGTCGATGACGAAGGTGTCCATGTAGACGCGCACGCCCGCGGGAATGGTGCGCATGCTCTTGTTTTCGATGGTGTAGGTGATCAGGACGTTGTTCATGAGCCGTTTCTCACCGGGCTTTTTTGCCTTGGACGGATGGAGCTCGGCGATCTGCGTGATGCTCAGGTCGTCGACGAGCCAGACGGACATGCTGCCGACGCGATTTTTGCCGCTGGGGCTTTTGGGCAACGGAGCATTGGTGACTCGGCCGCCGACGGCCTGTTGATAGAATCGGCCATTGATCATGAAGCTCGGAAAGTGGCTGAGGTGCAGGAGCTGGTTCTGCAGGGTGTTGACGGTGACGCCGAGACCGCCTCCCTGCGCCTGAAAGTTGATGCGTTGCTGGGAGTCGATCGGCCCGGTGTCTTCCATCTCCGTATTGACGACGACGGTTTTTTCGTCGTGGATCTTGACGCTGAATTTCGGTTTTGTCGATTCCTGAGTACTTGACGCGAGCGGCATCAGGCCGACGACCATAGTGGTAACAATGAAAATAAAACGCATCGCTGGCTCCTTGTTCGCGCGCGTAGGGAACTTCTAACGAAATCGATCGTCTTTAGTCCTTGTCGATTGATGGCGGCGGCAACGCGATACTGCCTTTGCCCGACGGTTTCGGTGGTATCAGGCGACACTTCACGCCGGCTAACCCCTCTTCGTCCTCGTCCGGCGGCTCTTCCCAGATGGGAAGAACCTTCTCGACCGGAAAAATCTTGTCGAGTTTCGTTATCGTAAAAACTTCAAAGATACCGGGAATGACATTGCAAAAGGCGATTCGACCCCCACGAGGCGTGAGTTTTTTGTAGCACTTTATCATCATGCCCAGTACCGAACTGTTCATGTACTCAATGTTGCCGAAATCCAGAAGAATCTTACGCCGATTTCTATCTTCGTCGAGAAGGTCAACGAGACCTTGGATGTCCGAGTCGCCAAGCAATCGGTACCCGACGAAACGAGCGACCGTGACGTCACCTTGGTCCTGTATTTGGAGCGGCATTATCATACCTCGGATGGACGCTTAGCTTCCCGAATTCGCCGGCAGAAACGGCTTCCGTGGAGCCGCCTTGGATGCCGCAACTAGCGCCTGGAATTTCGGGTTGAATTCGAGCAATTCGTCCATCAACGAATCATCCTCCCGAGGATCAATCGACTGGATTGCCAACAATCGCTGGTCCGGCATCTCGATGACCACGGTCTCACCAGTGTCGGCACATTCATTCAGGGTCTTTTGCAGGTCCGTTTCGAGTCGGCTCAGCGGGATCGTCTTGATGGCCATGAAATTCCTCCCCTTCCACAATCAGTTTGTTGCCGACTTTCCGTCCAACCACGAGTATCACGACTTCATCACCTTCGACATTATACAATGCCCGCAAATCGCCGGCGCGCAGTTCATACTCCGCGAACGGATTGGGGCGAAGGCGCTTGACCGCCTTCGTCAAAACCGCCGGCTGATGTTCCAGACGCGAAAAGATGGCTGCCTCAAGTTTTCGCTGGTCCCGTGCCGAGAGCCCACGGAAATGGCGGGCGGCGTCATCGGTTATCGTGATTCGGTACGCCATAGCGCAAATCCACGGCGGCCTCAGACCTTTCGTCCCTTCAACAATTGCCGCCCCAGCACCGGATCGCGCGCCGTGAAATCGCCCAGCTCTTTATCGCGGCTCAAACAGCGGGTGTACATCTCTAGCTTGGCGTCGAGATCGTCTGCGTGGTGGATAATCAAGCACTCGGGAATCAACGGCAATCTCGGCGAACCCCACTCCGGCAAGCTCAAGTGCGTGATAACGATGTGCTCCAGCATCAGCACAAGTTCCGGATTCACATCGCCCAGTTCGCACGCCGTGTCGCGCACCAGATCGCGCCCCAACAACAGATGGCCGAACAGGCGGCCCGCCGTCGTCGGCTGCACGTTCATCACATCTTCATTGAATTCAATCGTGCGGCCAATGTCATGCAAAATCGCCCCGGCAACGACGAGATCGCGATTGAGCGGCGGCTGAAGGTCAGGGTAGTGGGCCACGTATTTGTCCGCCAGGTGTATACACGTATGCGTCACCGACAGGACGTGTTCGAGCAGCCCGCCGGCGAATGAAAAGAAGTGCTTGAGCGTGGCGGGCGCCTGCATGAGCTGCGCTTTCCTGCGATCGAGAATCGTCATCACCAGGCGGCGCAAGGGGACGTCATCGATTTGCGATTCGGCGATGGTCAGAAGCTCCTGGAACATTGCCTCGACATCGTAGCGCGTCGACTCGACGAAATGCCGCGGATCGAAGCCGTCGGCCCTGTCTTCGTCTTTCACCATGCGGACATTGGCGAACTCGATCTGCGGGCCGTATTTGGAATTTTCCTGGTAGACGCCGCGAATCTTGAAGAATTGGCCGACGCGCCAGTCGCAATCGCAGTTGGCAAACCAATTCCCATCGCTCCAGATCATGCCAGTGGCCGTGCGGCTGGCATCGCGAAAGCGACAGATATAGAAGGGCTTGCCGTCCTTGCGTGCGCCGCGCGTTCGTTCAGTCAGGAGCGCGTAGAAATCGCCAGATTGGCCCGCAGCCAACTCCGAAAGGCGAACCAGAGGCGGTTTGACCTTGGACATGGCGATTCCCTGATCGGGGAATGGTGACGCTTGCTTGTAGTGTAGTGGTGGAAGAGGGGGGTACAAGATGGCAGGCAGGACAAGCGACGTCTTTGTTTAGCGCTCGCGTGTGAGGGTGCGAGCGCTAAACAAAGACGGATAGGATCACGCGCTCTTCTTGTCGGGCGCCTTTTCGAACATCGATTCTGTGCCGCGAATAACGCCTTCCGTGACCGTGAACTTATTCTTCAACTCCATCTCGGGAAGCTCATACATGAGGTCGGTCATCACGTCCTCGACAATGCTGCGCAGACCACGGGCGCCTGTGTCGCGCTCGCGAGCCTTCTTCGCGATCAGTGCCAGGGCGCCACTCGTGAATTCCAGTTCCGACCCTTCCATCTCGAAGAGCTTCTTGTATTGACGCACCAGCGCGTTGCGCGGCTCCGTCAGAATACGCGTCAGCGAATCCTCGTCGAGCGGGTCGAGCGGCGCAAGCACCGGCAAGCGGCCGATGAACTCGGGGATCATGCCGAAGTCGAGCAGGTCGTCGCTGGTGACGTTGCTGAGGATCTCGCCCAGCTTGCGGTCGCGATGTTCGGGGCTGGAGCCGAAGCCGATCGTCTTCTTGCCGAGGCGGCGTGCGATGATGTCTTCGAGTCCGACGAACGTGCCGCCACA
>SYHD01000182.1 GCA_005799265.1 Planctomycetia bacterium
GGCGGACGGCCGCCTTGCCGTTGATCGCGCGGCGGGCCTCCCGGACCCTCGCGGCGCGGCGGACCTTCACGACGCGGCGGCCGCTGCCCGTGATCCCCTTCGCCTTCCTGTCGCGGCGGCCGTTGCCCGCGCTCCATTGGCTTGCGCTCGGAGCCGGGCTGGATCATCGTCAGCGACACGTGACTGGTGTCCTTGTCGATCTTCAGCACCCACACGGTCACGATGTCATTGACCGAGACCACGTCATACGGGCTTTTGATGTACTTATTCGCCATCTGGCTGATGTGTACCAGCCCGCTGTCCTTCAGGCCGACATCGACGAACGCGCCGAAATCGACCACGTTCAGCACCGTGCCTTTAAGCTCCAGGCCGGGCTGTAGATCTTCCAGCTTGAGTATGCCCTTCTTGAAGATCGGTGGCGGCAATTCCTCGCGCGGGTCGCGCCCCGGTTTCGCCAGGGCGTGCATGATGCTGTCCAACGTCGGCACGCCGACGTCGAGCTTGTGGGCCATCTCTTCCAAATGGACTTGATTCAACTTCGCACGAAATGCCGGATGCGCTTCCTTGTCTTCAAGCACGCTTGGCGTATGGCCCAGCTCGGCGATCAGCTTCTCGGCGACGCCATAGCTCTCTGGGTGGATCCAGGTGCGGTCGAGCGGGTTCGTCGCCGTCGGGATCTTGAGGAAGCCGGCCGCCTGCGTATAGCGGGCCGGGCCCATGCCGTTTACTTGCAGCAGTTCCTCGCGATTCGTGAACGGCCCCTGGTTCTTGCGGCGTTCGACGAGCTCGCGCGCGACCATCTGGTTGAGGCCCGACACGTAGCGCAATAACGGCACGCTCGCCGTGTTGACGT
Source organism: Planctomycetia bacterium (assembly GCA_005799265.1). Lineage (GTDB taxonomy): Bacteria > Planctomycetota > Planctomycetia > Gemmatales > Gemmataceae > SIAQ01. The sequence continues at coordinate 854 of SYHD01000182.1, forward strand.
CGACGCCGACCTGATTGACGCAAGATTCGACGACGCCTTCGAGCGCTTCCTTCAGCTCTCTGCGTCCCATGTCGTGCTGATAGAGGCCGACGCCCAGGCTCTGCGGATCGATTTTGACCAGCTCGCTCAAGGGATCTTGCAAGCGCCGGCCGATCGAGGCGCCGCTGCGCAAAGTGGCGTCGAGAGTCGGAAACTCCTCCTTGGCGAGCGGACTGACGGAATAGACGCTTGCGCCCGCTTCGGAGACAATGACATAGGACATTTCGGGGAGGCTCGACGTGATTGCCTCGGCGATGACCTCCTCGGTCTCGCGACAGGCAGTGCCGTTGCCGATGGCGATGACGTTGAGGTTGTGCTTCTGCGCGAACTCGACGAGCTTGGTCTTGGCTTCGGCACGCTTGTCTACAGGCGGCGTTGCCGGCTCTGGCGGGGGCGGGACTTCAGCTGGCGGCGCCGCGGGAATCGGCGTCTCAGCGGTCGCGGCCAATTCGGGCGGCGGCGGCGCGGCGACCGTGGCTTCCGGCGGCGTCACGGGCGCCTCCGTCGAGGGCGCAGGCGGAGTCTCGGTCGTTGACGCGGCCTGATCGCCCGGCGGCGCAGCCGACGATTGCTCCGCGGGCTTCTTCTCTTTGTCCTTGCGTTTCTTGCCTTCGCCCAGTCCACCGCCGTGTGGGTAAATCACCGTGTTGTCGAGCAGGTTGCCGAACTCATCGAGGGCCGCCAATTTGCAGCCCGTGCGAAAGCCCGGATCGATTGCCAGCACGCGGCGGCCTACCAGCGGCGGCTGCATCAGCAGGCTCTTGATGTTGTGCGCGAACACCTTGACCGCGTGCAACTCTGCCTCGTCCGTCAACTCGCTGCGGATTTCACGTTCGATGCTCGGCAACAACAACCGGCTCAGTGCGTCGTCCATGCAGATCTTCAGAAAAGCCGAGTGGGGCGAACGAAATTCGCTCCCTTCGACGAGCGGATCGCCCGTGAGCGTCGGCTTGATCTCGGTGGCGACCGATTCGATGAGCGGCGCTGCGTGCGGCGCTTCGAGGGGCGCTGTTGGCATTGTTTCCGGTTGAGCGGGCGCAGGCGGCATATCCGCAGTCGGCGTTGGAGGAATCGGCGCGGGGGCGTCCGGCGACTGTGGCGCTGCTGACGGTTGCGAGGGAGCCGGGGTTCTCGCCGCCTGCAGCAAGCGCTCCGCCAACGCTTCCAATGTGGCTTGCCTCACGACATCGGCCGGCCAATCCAATTTCACCTTCAACACGCCGTCCTTCTCGCCGCGATTCAGCGCCAGAATTCGGTGCGGCCGAATTTCCTGGGCCGCCTCCTTGAACTGGAAGTACGGCTTGTATTCGTTGCCTTGTCCTTCCGGGACCTTCTCGTTCTTGGCCGCCGTCAGGGCCCCGGCCTTCCACAGGACGCGCCGCACCTGCGCGCGCACCTCGGCCGTTTCATTGATCATTTCAGCGAGTAAGTGTTGCACTCCGGTCTGCACGTCCGCAATTGTGTTCAGTTGCTTTTCCGGATTGACCAGCGTCGGCAACAATTCTTCAAAGTTTCCGATGGCCGAGTCGCTATGCCAAATCGCCCATGCCAGCGGTTCGAGCCCTTTCTCGCGGGCGGCCATGGCCAGGCTCTTCTTGCGCGGCTTGAACGGCATGTACAGATCTTCGAGCCGGCGCACGGTCGGCGCATTGAGGATTTCGTGGCGTAGTTCCTCGGTCAGCTTGCCCTGGTTTTCGATGCTCTTGAGAATGGTCTGCTTGCGTTCGTTGAGGTGCTTGACGAAGTTGAGACGCGACTGGATCTGCCGAATCACGTCCTCGTCAATGCCGCCGGTGCGTTCTTTACGATAGCGCGTGATGAAAGGAACGGTGTTGCCTTCGTTGAAGAGTTGGACGACGCTCTCGACTTGCACCTTGCGGATCTGCAAGTCCTGTGCGATGCGCGAACACTCGAACGAGGTGACTTCGTAAAGCATTTGAATACGCCCCAGAACACGCGGCCCACGCGTCGGGTGCTCCGCCGGAACCGGTCGCTTCCGCGCCCGGCGAGTAAAAGGGGAGCCTCATCAGCCAAGCTGGGTCCAGTTGGATTAGCCTACCCACTATTCTCGTCAACGTCCAGTAAAACCCAGCCGACGACCGCTTGCGGCCAAGCGTTCGCGTGGCGCCATGCGAACGCTAAGCCGCAAGCGGCATTATAGTACCCGCACATCCACGTCGTGCGCGATGCATGCCACGCAATCCCCTTGTGCCGCCAGCGATGGCCCGCGCACCGCGATCACGACGCCCGCAGTCGTTGCTGTCACCGGCAGCGGATCGCGGTCGGGGCGTTCGAGAAAGTGGATCAAGCCGATTGTCTGCCCCGCTTTCACGTCGCCGCCGACGTCGATGAGGTTTTCGTACATGCCCGACTCGGGCGCGAAGCGATAATCCTCCCGATCGAGCGCCTGCACCCAGCGCACCGGCTTGGTGCGCGGGATCTTCTCTCCTTTGACGACGCCGAAGTGAACGAGCACGTTGCGTAGTCCGCTCTGCGTGAGCCGATGCACCGCCGGCGTGACAATTTCGCCGCCCCCCATCTCGGTGGTGACGACGGTCTTGCCTTGCCGTTCCGCCTCGACCGGCAACAATCCGGTCCCGGCGACGTCGGCGTAGACAAACGCGATGTCGGAATTCCACGCCTCGGTCCCCTCGATCATCTTGCGCCGCTGCGTCTTGTCGGCCACGAGGTGCATGGTCGCGCACGGCACGAAATCCATGCTGCGGCCGCCGGTGTGAATGTCGATGACGATGTCCGCGAGCGGAAACAGCACGGTCGTGAGATAATGAGCGAGCATGTCGGAGACGGTCCCAGTCGCGCTGCCGGGGAAGACGCGATTGAAGTTCTTGCCGTCGAGAGGCGACAGGCGCGTCATGGCTTTGGACGCGGGAATCGTCAGGCACGGGATGAGGATCACGCGGCCGCGCACCTGCTCCAACGCCAGCTCGCGGCACAAGCGAAGGATGGCCACCTGGCCGGGATATTCGTCCCCGTGGTTGCCCGCGAGCACGAGCGCCGTCGGCCCGTCGCCGTTCTTGAGCATGGTGACGGGAACCATCAGATTTGCCCAGCCGGCGAGGTTGTAGGAGTAGGGGATGAACAGGTGGCCGTGCTGTTTGCCGGGCTTCTGCCAATCGATGCTGGAATGGATTTGCGATTTTTCCATGATGTTCGCCCTTGTTGCGCCGCTGGCGGCGTAGCCTCTGCATGGACCACGCGAGCGCCAAGCCGCAAGCGGCATGGGGCAATTCTATGCCTTGCAGCCCGCGAAGTTGCGCACGGTGATCTTTTCCATCGGCAACACCTCGCGCACCGCCCGCCCGAGCCGACGCATCGCCTCGCGCAACTCGTCGTGCGCTGCGACGCCGTAGCACAGCCGCGCTTCGTTGCGGCCCATTGCCCTCAGCCCCGACCCCTCTCCCAGGGGGAGAGGGGAGGAATTCACGTAGCAGAACTCCCCCGGCACGTACACCATCCCTTCGCGCAGAGCGGCCTTGAATAGACGGCTGTCGATGCCCGCCTCGATCTCCGGCGGAAACGTGAGCCAAACGTACATGCCGCCGTCGGGGCGCGTCCAACGCAACGGCGACAATGCCGGCGGAAACTCCTCCGCGAGGGCCGACAGCAGCGTGTCGCGTTTGGCACGGTAGATTGCACGCAAGCCCTCGGCATGTTGGGCATACGCTCCGCTCGCCATCAAGCGATCGAGTACATGCTGATTGAAGTTGCTCGACCCGAAATCGTGATTCCCCTTGAAGCGCAAGAGCGGCCCGACCAGATCGCGCGGCAATACGCCATAGCCTGTCTTCAGCCCTGGCGCCAACGGCTTCGAGAACGTCATTGCCAGGATCACGTGCTCATTGGCGCGATCAAAGCTCTTGACGCTCGGAATATCATCGCCGGCGAAGCGCAACTCGCGATACGCCGCGTCTTCGAGAATCAGAATGCGTTGCGTCTTGCTGAATCGCTGCGCCAGCTCGAGCAAAAGCTGCCGGCGAGAAAGCGAGAGCGTCAAGCCGGTCGGGTTCTGGAAGTAATCGACCGTGTAGATCAGCTTCACGCGCGGCAGCTCGCCGGCGCGCTCCAGGCGCGTCAGCAGTTCCGCGAGCGCGTCGGTTTGCATGCCGTTTTCGTCCATCGGCACGGAGAGCGTACGGATGCCGAGGCTGGTGAGGATGCCGTGGTAGACGAAGTACGACGGCGCCTCGGTGATGACGATATCGCCTGCATCGAGCAGCAATTCGCCGAGCATGTAGAGGAACTGCTGCGAGCCGGTAGTCACGACGATGTCGTCCGGGCCAAACGCGGCGTCGTTCGGCGTCAACCCATCGAGCGTGAGGATGTGGCGATGCAGCTTGTCGCGCAAGGGAGCATAGCCCTGCGTGGTCCCATATTGCATGGCGGCCTGGGTGGACGTCCGCTCCGCCAGCAGTTCGTTGACGACCGCGCGTACCTCCTCGGCAGGCAACGACACGGGATCGACCAGCCCCGCAGCGAGGCTGATGAGGTTTGGATTCTGAACACCCTGCTCCATGAAGTAGCTGATCGCGGGCACCGCGGTCTGGTGCGCCCGAGTCGAAAGGGATAATGGCGCCGACATCGAAGAGTTTCCCCTATTCCGCCGCGCGCGGCTAGGCATCTGCGGCGGCCATGAAAAAACCCCAGGTTGCACAACCTGGGGTTCACGATTCACATCGAAATCACGATTCCCAGGTTCATCCCGTGGCAGCGGCGGCGATAGCAATAGCGGCGGCAAGCATCGAGTGCCCAGTGCCAACGCCCGTGCTCGCCGAAACGCTTTTCATACTGTCACCCTGAAAGAATCGCTTTTCGTTACATTAAGACGTGAAGAGGCTCCTGACAAGCCATATAATTTTCCAAGCTCATTAAAGCGATTGTGTCCCACTCGTTGGCGGTTTCGCGGATGATCTTGGCATTGCGCGAAACCGCAAGCGACGACGGGGCACGTTATCATTCAGGAGTCACTCATGCCAGCCACGCCGCTTGTCGGCATCATCATGGGCAGCCAGTCCGATTGGGACACCATGAAGAACGCGGCCGATATCTTCCGCAAGTTCGCCATTCCCTATGAAGCAAAAGTCATGTCCGCGCATCGCACGCCGGACGTGGTGCTTGACTACTGCGCGAAGGCCGAGAGCCGCGGCATGAAGGTCATCATCGCTGGGGCAGGGGGGGCGGCCCATTTGGCGGGCGTCGCGGCGGCGAAAACGACGCTGCCGGTCCTGGGCGTGCCGATTCAGTCGAAAGCGCTTAATGGGCTCGATTCACTCCTTTCCATCGTGCA
>SYHD01000183.1 GCA_005799265.1 Planctomycetia bacterium
GGCGCCGCCGTTCACGTTGATCTTCGCTTCATCGATCTTGAGATCCTGGTTGCACGCGAGCATCTGGACGGCGAAGGCTTCGTTCAACTCGAACAAATCGATGTCGCCAAGCGTGAGCTTCGCCTTGTCGAGCACCTGTCGGACCGCGCCGACCGGAGCGAGGAAGATGTCCCTCGGCGCGATGCCGCTGGTGGCGTAGGCGACGACACGCGCCATCGGTTTGGCGCCGAGCTTTTCGAGTCCGCGCGTCGAGACGACGGCGACCGCGGCGGCGCCATCCGAGAGCATCGACGCGTTGCCGGCGGTGACGGAGCCGTCGGTGCGAAACGAGGGCTTGAGCTTGGCCAATGCGTCAAGACTCGCATCGGCGCGGAAGCCTTCGTCTTGCGCCAACGTCTTCGCCTTTACGCCTGAGCCGATTGTGATCGGCATTACTTCGGCGGCGAACGCGCCTTGCGTCCAGGCCAAGGCGGCGCGCTGGTGGCTTTGGACGGCGAAGCGATCTTGCTCACCGCGCGCGACGCCGCACTTCGAGGCAATGTGCTCGGCGGCCTCGCCCATGTGCCAGTTCTCGAAGGCACACCAGAGCCCGTCGTGAATCACGCTATCGACAGCCTTTTGATCGCCGATCTTCCAGCCGTTGCGCGTGCCAAACAGCAGATGCGGCGCCCGGCTCATCGATTCCATGCCGCCGGCAAGAACCACGTCAGCATCCCCCGCGCGGATCGCCTGGGCCGCCAGCATCACCGCTTTCAAGCCGGAGCCGCACACCTTGTTGACGGTCAGCGCCGCGATGGTGTCGGGCAGCCCGGCCTTGAGTGCCGCTTGTCGGGCCGGATTTTGCCCAAGGCCCGCTTGCAGGACGACGCCCATGATGACTTCATCGACGGCGGCGGCAGGAATGCGCGCACGCTTCATCGTCTCGGCAAGCACGCGGCCGCCGAGTTCCGGTGCGGTGAGCTCGGCCAGGCCGCCGAGATATTTCCCGATCGGCGTGCGCACGGCAGCGATGAGGTAGGCGTCATGCATGGGATGGTCCTCGCGGGGCTTCTACGTCATTATACCCCCTAATTCGTTTAGCGTTCGCGCGGCGCCGCGCGAACGCCAAACGAATGCACGCAGAGCCGTCACGCCTCGCGAATCCGATCCGAAATCTCCTTGATGCCGGTGGACGCCTCCTCCGTTGGTTTGCTCTCTGGTGTCGGCGGCTTGGCACGGCTTTGAAAAAACAACCACAACGCCGCACATGCCAGGATCGGCGTCAACCCCGCGAGGATGATGCCGGTGGCGTACGACTTCGTTTCATCGATGCTGCGACCGACCAGCGCCTGCATGATCGCGGAGCCGATCCAGGCGATCGTGCCGAGCACCCCGGAGATCTTGCCCTGATGCTGCTTGGAGAGCTCCTGCGTGAACGAGTAGTAATTGGGATAGAACCCCAGAGCGCCCATGCCGACCAGCAGGAGCAGGATGAGGATCACCGGGCCGGTCGGCAGGAACGCGACGGCGACCGCAAGCAGCGTCAGGCCCGCGCAAGCCGTGAACGTGACCAGACGGGCGCGGTGTACGTCCCAGCCAAGACTCGACATCCACTTCACCAGGATGCCGACGCCAATGCAGCCCACGTCGGTCGAAATGTAGTATGCCGAGGTGAAGAAGCCGACCTGCGTCTTGGTGTAATTGTGCGTCTCTTCCAGATACTTCGGCAGCCACACGCGGAAGTACTGCCAGGTGATGTTGATGCACATGACGACGACGACCAGGACGGCAAACATGCGGATGATGTCGAAGCGCGACGGCAGCGTCTGCCCTTCCGGCACAGCCAGCATTTCCTGAGCTGAGACGCGTCGATCAAGATCGTGGCCGTTAATCATCATCAGCCAGGGGATCACCCAGAAGATGCCCAGACAGCCGATGACGACGAACGGAGGCCTCCAGCCGCCGGGCACCTCGGTGATCATGGCGATGACGATGATCGGCGTAACGATGGCGCCGATGGCCGCGCCCGATTGGAGGATGCTGTTGCCAAACGATCGATCGCTGCGCGTGAGGATGACCTGCGTCGTGACGAGCGCGCACGGCCAATGTCCCGCCTCGAAGAATCCGAGCACGATGCGGCAAACCATGAATCCGTGATACGCTTGTTCGGGTAAGGTCGCGTTGGGGAAAAACCAGGCGCCGATGCTGTCCGCGTAGGCGGTGGCGAGGCCGGCGGACGACCAGCCAATGAGCACAGCCGGGTAGAGCCAGCGCGGGCCGAGCCGATCGACGACGAAACCAAAGAAGAGCGCTCCGGATGCAAAGGCGAGGCTGAAGCCGGTATCGAGCCAGCCGTACTGCTCGTTTGAAAGGGTGTATTCATCACAGATCGTCTTGGCGAGCTGCGCGAGTGTTTGCCGATCCATGTAGTTGAGCATGGTCGCGCAAAGGAGCAAACCACAGACACCGTAGCGCCAGGATGTCGAACGTTCGGTCATGGCCCCCCCTTGCCGCTTGCGGCTTAGCCTTCCCACGATTTGCCGTCCCAGGCGAGGACACGCTCCAAAAACTTCACGACATCGGCGCTGAACACGCGAAAGATCGTCTCACCCTTCTCGGCAGTGGCGATGCGCGGGTCGCCAATATGGCCCGCCGCGGTGCGATCCTTCGTGATCCAGGCGCGGTGGGCCGGGGCGAACGCGTTTCCGAATGGGATTTCGTCAACCTTCTGGTGATCGCGCACCAGGTGCGGGGCGATGCGCAGCATCATCGAGGTCTCGTATTCGCACGCATGACCGACTTGCTGCTGCTTGAGGGTCGCATCGACTTCGTGCGGTTTGCCGCCGAGTGTCCAGTAGGTCGTACTCAGAAGCAAGAGATCACTGCGCGTTCGCAGTTTTTGCCTCAACTCGAAGAGGGCTTGCTGGACGGGCGTAATATTGCCGCCATGGCCGTTGATGAAGACGATACGTTTGAAGCCATGGAAGATCATGTTCTCGGCCATGTCGATCAAGAGATCCATGTACACGCGCGGCGAGGCGGTCATGGTGCCGGGGAAGTCGAGATGGTGATGCGAGTTACCCAACCACATGAGCGGCGTGAAGAGCACGCGTTCCTTGACGGGCGCCTCCTTGACGCGGCGAAGTACTTCGCCCAGGAGCATGCTGTCGGTGAAGACGGGCATGTGCCTGCCGTGCTGCTCGAGCGCGGCAATCGGGATGACGACGGGCGTGTCCTTGGTAAGAGCGCCGACGAGCGGCCAGGTCAATTCGGCAAGGTCCATAATCATCCTCCAGTTGCGAGTTCGTCGTACTGGACTATAGAATAGAACCAAGACGAGACGATTCCCATGCTTTTCTTGGCGATTGCCGATGTTGTTGCGGCCCAAGCATCAGATCGAGGCGGACCAGGTACACGTCTGGCAAGTCCTCGCGGACAACGTGCCGTACACGGATGGGTTGCGCGCCCATCTCGTGGAGACTGAACTTGCCCGCATGAACTGCCTGCACCATGCCAAGGATCGCGAACTATTTTTGCTGTCGCGTGTCCTGATGCGCAGCGTCCTTGCGAGCTATCTCGATTGCCCCGGCTGCGATGTTTGCTTCGCATGCGACAATCATGGCAAACCGACCTTGCACGCGGACCGCCATCGCGAGAGATTGCGATTCAACCTGACGCACAGCCGCGGCGCGGCCGCCTTGGCCGTCAGTCGCGAGCGCGAGGTCGGGATCGACGTGGAGGATCGGCGGCGCAAGGTCGAGCATATGGCTCTCGCGGAACGCTTCTTCGCAGCCACGGAAGCAATTCATCTGCGTCAACTTGCCGAGGAAGAAAGAGCCGATGCGTTCTTCGCCATCTGGACCTTGAAGGAAGCGTTCGTCAAGGGCATAGGCCGCGGCTTGGCATTCCCGCTTGAGGCTTTCGCATTCGATCTCGAAAGAGATCTGCTCAAGGCGTTTCGACCGCTTGCCGACTTCGTTTCGCCCGAATGGCACTTTCAGCAGTTCACGCTCGGTGATCGCCATCGCGGGGCTGTCGCCGTACAGCAGCCGAAAGGCAGCACGGTGACGATCGAGTTTCGCGATTGGGCGAGCGCGTTTCTGGCCTCCTCGCGCGGAGAGGGTTTTGCATAATAGAAGGTGGAGATCGCGCGGCATCATGCGCGCGCTTAACAAATACAAGGATCCCTCCCATGCAAATTCGCGGCATCATTCCTCCCGTGGCCACGCCGATGCAGGCCAATGAAGATCTCGACCTGCCCCGGCTACGCTGGTTTCTCGATCACCTCATCAACAGCGGCGTGCACGGCGTCTTCGTGCTCGGCACCAACAGCGAGTTCTACGCCCTCGACGAACGCGAGAAGCAACAAGTGATCGCCACCGCCGTCGAGCACGTGCGCGGCCGCGTGCCGGTCTACGCGGGAACGGGCGCCGAGACGACCCGCGAAGCAGTGCGTCTGACCAGGATGGCCGAAAAGGAAGGGGCCAACGGCGTCTCCGTCATCACGCCCTATTTCGTCATCCCCAATCAGCAAGAAATCTTCGATCACTATCGCCGCATCGCCGATGCCACGAAATTGCCTGTCGTGCTTTACAACAACCCGGCGACCTGCGGCGGCGTCAAGATCGACGTCGATACCGTCGCGCGGCTGGCGGAGATTCCCAATATCCTGGGCGTCAAGGACTCGTCGGGCGATCTGACAAACACGATCGAGTACATGCGCGTCACGCCCGAGCGTTTCAGCGTGTTGATGGGACGTGACACGCTGATCTACTCGGCGATGATTCTCGGCGCCAAGGGCGCGGTGCCGGCGACGGGCAACATCGCGCCGAAGATTCTCGCGGACATCTACGACTCGTTCATGCGCGGCGACTTGGCTGCGTCGTTGGCGGCCCAGCGCAAGCTGCATCCGGTGCGCATGGCGTTGACGCTCGGCACCGCGCCGGGCGGGGTCAAGGCGGCGCTCGACGTGCTCGGTTTGTCGATCGGGCCGTGTCGGTCGCCGGTCGCGCCGTTGCCGCCGGACAAGATGCAGAAGGTGAAGGCGGCGCTCGCGCAGGCCGGGCTTGTTTAGCCGCGGGTCGTAGACCCGCGCGGTTCTGGGAACCGCCGCTAAACATCGAACAACAAACGCATCACGTCATCCACCAACCGATAATCGGCGATCACGATATCCGCCCCCGCGCGCGCCAAACGCTCGCGCTTCCAGGCGTTGATGCCCTGGCGCGCCGCTTCCTCGCTGGCGACGGCCACTGCGACGCCGCCGACGCGTTTTATCTCCTCGATCTCGACAAAGCCGTCACCGAAGCCGAGCAGTTCTTCGCCGCGCAAATTGTTTTCCTTGAGAATGCGTTCGATGATCATTTTCTTGGAGAAATTCTGGTAGTCGTCGAGCGCCCCATAGATATGCGGCTCGAAGAATTTCGCCACGTCAAGCAGTGCCGCCTCGCGTTTCACGAAGGCTTCGTCCGTACCGCTCGCCAAATAAAGCGTCAGACCGCGTTCCTGCAAGCGCGTCAGCAAGGTCGCGCTGCCGGGGACCGTCCAGTCGCTCGGAGCAGCCTGACCAGAGGTGAGTGCGTCGAGCCGACCCTGGATGCGGCGCATGAGTCGGGCGTGGTACTCGTGCTTATATGCCAGCGGTTCAAGCGGTCGGCCGCCGCGTTTTTTTACTTCTTCGGCAAGCTGGATCATCTGATAGATCGTCTGGCGGCCGTTGAGGCGCATCACGAATTCCTCGACATGTGCGGTCAAGGCGGCTTCACCTTCAGACGTACCGGTCTCCTGGAGCACCCGGACCATCATCGGAATCATGACCTGCGGCCAGCCTTCGCGGATCAAGGACAGAGTGCCGTCGAAATCGAACAGCACAAAACGAAAGCGTCCGCGCGGAAAGTCGGGACGGAGGATTTCGATGTCGGTCATGTACCGGGTCCTGATTTTTCGGATGGCGGCTTGGTGCTCGCATGGCTTATGCGAGGTCCAAGGCGCACGCGTCGTGACAATCGTTATTTTCCGCACGATCGGAACCTCGGCAACCTCGAATCTGGGCAATTCTGGAAAACTGCTCACGATGTGCCGATGAAAACATGCTTGAATGGATGGGACGATAAATCGGGCCATTCCTTCGGATACCACGACTATGCGCGTTTCCCAGTTTCTTGCGGATGAAAAGATTACCTTCGAGGAAGTGCTGCACGCGCCGGCGTTCACTTCGCAGAAGTTGGCGCGCTCGCTGCACATATCCGGCCGACGCGTCGTGAAAAGCGTCCTACTCAAAGGCCCCAAGAGCTTCGTCGTGGCCGTGCTGCCGGCGGCCCAAATCATCGAGCTCGGCAAACTCGGAGGTTTCTTCGGCGGCCCCGTGCGGTTGGCGA
>SYHD01000184.1 GCA_005799265.1 Planctomycetia bacterium
ACCGCGGCCGTACCATCCTGGGCGACACACTGCGCACGTATCGCCGCTACAGCACGCAAACCGCATAATGACAACACCATAGAGGCTTCAAATCTTCTCCGCAAGCGAAGGAGAAGGCGAGAAGAAAGATACTAACGCGGCAGAGCCGCAACTGGGTAACGGAGAACCGAGGACTGACAACCGAGAATGAAAACGCGAGCATTGTGTCTTTCGCTCATTTTCGGTCCTCGGTTCTCCGTCTCCCGGCATCCCGGTTGGATCCGCGACTTAACTTCTCTGCACTTTGCGGAGAAGTTAATAGGTGAGAATCCATAAGGGCCTACAGGCGACGCAGGAGTCTGTGCGGAGCAGACGCAACCCACCCAGATTCTTGCGTCGCCTACGGACCTGACACATCACTCTTTGCGCCAGTTGATCGGAATGATGAGCGTTGCGCCGGCCGGCTGAGCGAAGGAAATGTGCACTCTCGGCGTTGTGCTCATAGGCAGTCCTTGCGCAGACGCATCCGCGCTGATCTTCAGAGTCGTGTCGTTGCCGGGCCCGGCCGCCCATGTGCATTTGATTCCCGGATGATTCGCTTCGGCTTTGTCGATACGCACGGCCAGATCGCTGGCGCTGCGCAAACGCACGAGCTGTGAGCCGGCGCCGATGATCTCGACGCGCTCCGGCGTCGCGCTCACGTCGGCACGCGTCGTCTTCATCAGCGTGATCGGCACTTGCAGATGGCGATAGTTCGGATCGTCGCTGTAGATGTTGAGCGTTTCCTCTTGTCGCGGCGTCTTCAGTGATGTGGCACTGACTTCGATGATAACCTTGGTCGCCCCATTGCCGATCGGCTGCGTCATCACGCGCAGGGCCGGTGACGAGGCTAGCACGGCGACGATTTTCATCGGCGTCGCGCGCAGATCGCGGATCGTCACCTCTTGGCGTAAGGTTGTCTCGATCGTCATCGCCAGGATCGACGGTTCCACCGTCACCTCGCTGCGCAGGACGGCGGCGACCACCAGTCCGGTTTCGAGTAGTTTGTCGCCATGGCGATATTGGACGTGGGCTCGCCAGGTGCGCGGTCCATCCTGCTGGCCGAGGGTGCGCACGTTCATGACGAGCGTGCCCTTTTCGCCGGCTTGATAGATGCGCTTGTCGAGCACCGGTTGCAGGCAGCCGCAGCCGAGGCGGAAGTCGGTGATCTCGATCGGCTGAGTGGAGTCGTTGATGAAGTCGAATCGTTGGGCATAGCTTGGCCCGCCGCGCAGTTCGCGCAGGTCCACGCTGGGCTGCGTGAAGCGAAGTTGGGCCGAGGCGAACGCGGGGAAGGCGAGCATCATGACTATCGCGACTATGCGCATGAGTAATCCTCCGAATGCAAGGGCTGGGAGGATAGCGGGTGATGCAGAATGATGCAAGGCGAAGTAATTTCGACGAAAATGGGAAAATGTTGCACGAAGTCCGGTCAAAAGTCCCACGTATATGATGGTGATGAATTTTGGGCTTGAGGCTTGGCGTTCGCGTGACGCTATGCGAATACCAAGCCTTCAGCGGCGCGTGGAGATTTTTCATGCGATTGACTTTACGGACTTTGCTGGCGTATCTGGATGACACACTCGAACCCGCGCAGGCGAAGCTGATCGGCGCGAAAGTGGCCGAGAGCGAGCCGGCGCGCGAGCTGATGGAGCGCATCAAGCAGGTGACGCGCCGGCGCCGGTTGACCTCGCCTCCCGCGTCGGGTCCAGGCGGCATCGATCCGAACACCATCGCGGAATATCTCAACGACGAGGTGACGCCGGAGAAGGCCGCCGAGGTCGAGCAGATTTGCCTCGCCTCGGATGTGCATCTTGCCGAGATTGCCGCGTGCCATCAGATCCTGACGTTGGTCCTCGGCGAGCCGGCCCTGGTTCCGCCGACCGCCAAGCAGCGCATGTATGGCCTGGTAAATGGCCCCGAATCGATTACGACGCGTAAGCACAAGAAGCCGCGGAAGGTCGCCGATCAGGATCCGTCGAGCGCAGTCGATGGCGCTGCCGTCGATTCGCCGCGCTTGGGCATCTTCTTGGCGGGCGTCGGCAAGCGCAACAAGCTCCTGCTCATCGTCGGCAGCGGCGTGATAGCGGCGTGTCTGCTTGTTTTCGCGATCTGGCAGCTTGTGCACAGCCTCCACCCGAGTGGAGCGATTCCCAAGGGAGAACAGCACGTCAAAGCGGACGAAGCCGAAAGCGATGGCGACAAGAAACAACCGGAAGTCAAAAATACGAAGCTGCCGGAGCCGAAACCGCCGGTCGCGAAACCGCCCGAACAGAAACAGCCTGAGATCAAGAAGCCTGAAGTCGTCCCCGGCCAATTCGAGTACAAGCCGGCCAGTACGAAACAGCAAGAGATCGGGAAGTACCAGACGTCCAGCCTCAAGGAGCCTGGCGTTCTGCTTCAGTTCAAGGCGGACAAACCCGGCTGGCATACGTTTGTCGGCAAGAATTCCGCGGTGTTATCCGGCCGGCCGCTCTTGAGTCTGGCGGGGAGCAAGAGCGCGATTCAGCTTGACACTGGCGTCGAATTGACGCTGTGGGGCAATCTCCCTGAACTGACGCTGGATCCGTTTCTCTCGGAGAGCCGCGTCGTCGTTCACGCCCACGAGCAATTCGACGCGGATGTGACGCTCGAGCGTGGCCGTATCGTCCTGCGCAATCTCAAGAAGGACAAGAACGCCCAAGTGCGCGTCCGCTTCGAGAACCCAACGTTGGCGGAGGAACATCATTTGGATCTGGTGCTCGACCAGGACGCCGCGGTCGTCCTGGAGCGCTCGTGCGAGTTGGAGGATGACGAGCCGTTTTACGAAAATCCGCAGGACAAGATGCGCAAAGGCCCGACGGCGATGGTACGCGTCTATGCCATTTCGAAGGCGGCGCGTGTTCGCTCGGGGCAGGCTGCGATCACGATCGAACAGACGGACAAGCCAGTGGCTGAATGGCAGAGCCGAAGGGGGAACCTGGGTGTGCCGGTGTTGCCTGGTCTGCCCGCGTGGCTCACGGGCGTCTCCCCCGCGAAAAATGAAAGCCAAGTTCAGCAGCGCAAAAAGGCTCTTGAAGTCACCTACAGCCTGGCGCGCAGCCTCGATAACAAGGCGATCGATGTGGCAGTCGAAGAGATCTACCAGGGCGCGCAGAAGGACCTGGCCCTCAGCATGCAAATCACGCCCGACATCTATTTCCAGTGGCGGCACGCGATCCAGGCATCGGCGGCTGTCGATGACATTGCCCGCGTCTTCGATGAGTTTCAGCAGGACACGACGCCGATCTTCGTGCGCGGCCTGTGCATGCACACATTGCGGCAATGGCTTGCCTGGAATCGCGATCACGACTACCAACTGCTGAAAGTGCTGCAGAAAAACTACCGGGGCGCGGAGCCGGTCAAGATCATGGAGCTATTCCATTCGATCTCGCAGAAGGAAATGACGCGCATGCCGGAGCGGTATCAACAATTGATCGATGGGCTGAGCAATGATTTGACGCCGATCCGAACCTTGAGCCACGGGCACCTTCTGCGTCTGGCCCCGGCCGGCGAGAGAATTCCATACGATCCGGTGATGCCGCGCGTCGAGCGCGAGAAGGCAGTGCGCGAATGGCAGACCCTGATCCCGCCGGGGCAGTTGCCGCCGGCGCCGCCGATGAAGAAGGAGGAGAGTAAATAAGGTTGATGTTTCTGTGGCAGGTCGCCAATGGGCCGATGCGAAGAGGCCCATTGGCAATGTGCCTCGTGATTTCGATAAAACAATTCCCATCACCCCACGACGCATCCTCAACCGTTCCCGGTCACGATGAATCAGCAAGCTTTCGAGGAATCGGCCGCACTCTCCGCTTCACGCCTGGAGTCGGCCTTGCCGTTGCCGAACTGGCGGCTGGTGCTCGCGTTGTCGTTGCCCGTATTGGCGCAGCAGGGGTTGTACTTCGTCGTCAATTTGTCGGATCGCTATCTGGCCGGGCATCTCGACGTCCCGAATCCGGAAGTGCTGAAGGCGGTGCAGGCGGCCCAAACGACCGCCCACTATCTCGCCTGGTTCATAACGTGCTATACCGTACTCGTCACCGTCGGCAGCACGGCGCTGGTGGCGCGCTGCATCGGCGCGGGCGAGCGCCGTTTGGCCGTCGAGGTCACGCATCAAGCGCTGCTGCTCGCGGTCTTCCTCGGCGCGCTGGCGACGCTGTGGGCGTTCCTGGGCGGCGTGCGCTGGATGGTCCACACGCTAAACCTCGAAGGCCGGGCCGCCGATTTCGCTGCCGATTACGCGCTCATCCTGTTCGGCCTGCTCGTCTTTCAGACGATCGAGGTGGCGGGCATCGCCTGTCTGGTCGGAGCAGGGGACACGCGCACCGGCCTGGGGGTAATGGTCGGCGTCGCGGTCATCAATTTGCCGCTCGCCTGGGGTTTCGGCTACGGCATCGGGCCGTTGCCCAATCTCGGTTTTGTCGGCATTGCCCTGGGGACTGCGCTCAGCCACCTGCTGGGTGGGCTTGTCGTCATCGGTGTCTTGATCCGCGGACGCTTCGGCCTCAAGCTCGAAATGGCGCTGTTTCGGCCGCGCGCGGATTTGCTCTATCGCTTGTTGCGCATCAGCGTGCCGTCCGGGTTTGACAGCCTGTCGGTGGTGGTGGGACAGTTTTGGTTCTTGGCCATCGTCAACCAATTCGGCGACGTGGCCGCGAGCGCTCATGGCATCGCGCTGGTGTGGGAGGGACTGGGCTATCTGTCCGGAGCGGCGTTCGGGACGGCGGCGATGACGCTCGTCGGCCAAAACCTCGGCGCCAGGCGACCCGAGCAGGCGGCGCGGGCCGGCTGGATGGCGTGCGGGCTGGGCTGCGTCGTCATGAGCGCGATGGGCTTGACGTTTTCCATATTGGCGCCGCAGATGTTCGCCGTGTTCTGTCCGCAGCCGGAACAAGCGTCAATCATCGCTGCGGGGGTGCCCGTATTGCAACTGGTGGCGTTCGCGATGCCGCCGTTGGCCTCGACGATCATCTTCACGCAGGCGCTGCGCGGCGCCGGCGACACGCGTGTGCCGGTCGTCTTCACCTGGATCGGATTCTTCGCCGTGCGTATTCCGCTGGCCTACTACCTTTCTCTTAAAGAAATACATCTTATCGCGCCGTTTGACTTGTTTCCGATTTCTGTCGACCCGATTCAGGGAATGGATTATGGCCTGTACGGCTGCTGGATCGCGATGGTCGCCGACATCGTTGTGCGCGGCGTCTTTTTCTTCTATCGTTTCGCCCATGGCGCCTGGCAGAGTCAGCGCGTGTGAAAGGCCGTATTACAAAAACAACGCGATTGTCAGCCGTTTCGACTTGCCCGGCGCCAGCTCGACGCGCGCGGCGCCGACGAGCGGCGTGCCCGCGGTCGGCTTGGTGGCGCGGATGGTGTAGACGCCCGGGGCGAGATTGGTGAATGCGAACGCGCCGCCCGCTTTCGTCTTCTGCTCCGCGAGCGTGTTGCCCTTGGCGTCGAGGAGCACGACGGCCACTCCCACCTGAATGCGTGTGCCTTCGACGACCACCCCTTCGATCGTGCCCGGCGCCGACTTGACCGGATCGAAATCGACCAGCTCGATGGATTCCTTCACGAACGCGCTCAGATCAAGCCGGTTCGTGAACATCACCGACACGTCAATCGGCCCTTTCTTGTCACTCTGCCAATTGATGCTCGCTTGCCAGACGTTCGGCTCCTTTTTGGACAGCGAGGCCTCGATCTTGACGGCGCCTTGCGGAAGCTTGCCGTCTTCGGTCGGTTTGCCGAAGAAGAAGCTGACTTCCTTGATGCCGGTCGCCTGATCGATGCCGGTGGCTTTGAGTAAGAACGGGACATCACGTTTTATCTGTTTGGGAAGTTCGACGAATGCGACTCGTTCGGGTGCACGATCGTCGAACAGCACTTGGGTGTACGCGGGAGGCACGATGTCCTGGCCGTCCGTATCGACGAGGCGGGCTTGCACGACGCGCTGGCCGCGCACAGGAACGGCATCGAACGGTACGCGCCAGTCGCGGGAGACTGTGTCGAACTCGACACCGCCGTCAATGCCGCGAATGGCCGTGCCGATGCGTTTTTCGCGCGCACTGCGCACCGGCGCTTTGATCTCGGCCTCGAAGACGCCGCCGCGCATTTGGCCGAGGCTGACGTGGAGCTGCGCATTGGCCGGCGGTTGATCGACCTCGGCGACGGCCTCGAATTTGGTGTTCGTCTTGTAAAAGCGGCCCGCGCTCACGCGCAAGGCCGGGCGCAGCTCCTCGCGTGGGATCGTCGGTTCGCCGACCGGAGCAAAGGTCGTGCGGAAGATGAACGCGCGTTCGATGCCGTCCACGGTTAGATAGACGGGGCCGGTGTCGTCCGCGAACACGTCGAACTCGAACTCGCCAGCGAACAGTTTGAGCGGTTCGCCGTCGCCGGGCAGTTCGCCGCGGAAAATGCCGGCGCGCACCGCTTTGAGGCCGACGATGCGCGCGCTGGGAACGATCAGTTCCACGGCGACGGGCCGGCCTGTCAAATGGCGTGCGGTCTGCACCGTGAGGTCGAGCCGATTTTTGACCTTGTTCGCGGAATTGCCGGGATCAAAGCGAATGGACGGCACGCGCACGTACTCGCGCGGGTCAGCGAGATCGACGCGGATTTCGCGTGTCGCCACCTGTTCGTCCTTGCGTTCGCGATCGAGCAAACGTACGAGCAGCGGGCCCATCAGCTCGGGCAACGCCGTCTTCACGGCAGCCGGTGCCCCCTCTCCCTTTGGAATAGGGGCCGAGGGTGAGGGGACGGGCAAGCCGAAGACGACCCGCGTAGCCTGTTCCGGCGGCGCAATGATGTTCACCGTGCCGCCGGGCAAAACACGGTCGCCGGCGCGCAATTCGACTGTCAGATTCCGCGACAATTTGCCGCGATTGTTGACGTAGACGAAATACGCCTGGCGTTCCTGGCTGGGTCGCAGCCGTAAATCACCGAAGGGCACGCTCGGATCTTTAGGGTCGGCACTAACGATGACCTCCAATCGCTCCGCGCTCGGCAATAGCGGCAGCTCGATTGCGTGGTGATAAGAACGTCCGCCTGACTCAAAGCGTAGCAGGAACCCCGACGGCCGCGGCGACGCGCTCAACTCCGCTTGTGGTTTGAGGGTGACTTGCACCGGCAATTCGAGCATGCCGGGCTGGTCGCGCGGCGCCGTCGCCAGCGCGCTCAACGCGTCAAATTTGGGCGTCACGATCAGCCAATCGTCGTCGGCCGTGAGCACGTCTACCGTAATGGGCGGCGTCATCTTCGGCAAGCTCGGCCAGCGCAACGGGATATTCACGGTCGCGCTTGGCGCCATCGGCGTCAAGTTGACGCGTGTGGCCGCTGCGGGAAGCGTCAGGCCGACATCCGGCGGGGCGAACTCGCGCAGCGCGAAGGCGGCGCGGCCGACGAATGGCGATGCCAGCGGCTCCGTGCTCTCATGACGATACCGATCCGCCAGAATGCTATTCAAGCGCCGTTCGCGAATTTGTTGCGCGAGCCACGCTGCCTTGCTCAGGCGATCTTCCTCCGCACCGAACCGCAGCCATGCCGGCGCGCCGCGGCTGATTTGTTCCAACACGCGCGGCTCGGCGTCAGCAGTTTGCCTGACGAGGTTGTTCGCCCACACATGACGCAGCGCGGCGGCGAGGGCGCAGCCGTCGCGAATCTCCGGCGGGGCGTTGTGTAGGTCGGCATTCTTGATGCTGGCGAAATCCGTGAGATGTTTCTCGATGCCATCGAAGTCCTCCTCCGAAACGCCGGCCAGTCGCAGCAGCGTCAACGAGCGCGCAGCCCGCGCCTTCCGCAGATTGCGCGCCGCGACCAACTCCTGCAATTCTTCTGTCTCGGACCGTGCCGTCAGGGCCGTCGGCTCGTCCGTGTCGTCGGGCAGCTTGTCCGCGATTTTTTTGGCCAGCGTGCCGCGCGCTTGCCAGAGGTTCGAGCGTGTCTCGGCGTTGTGAAAAGGGATCGCCAGTTGTGCCTCGAATTCCATGAGTAGTTTCACATCCGCGTCGGGCCTTTTGAGGCGAGTAAAAAGGTCGTCGAGCACGTCAGCCCTGTGCAAATCCCTGAGCCGAGCGAGCGCGTTGCGCAGCTTTTGCTCCTGGACGCGTATTTCGTTTATACGTGCGTTGCGCTCGGCGACAGCGAGTTCGTTGTCAGGCGGGCTGAGGAGCGTTTGCAAGTCGCCCGTCACGTGCGCCGCTTGGTGCCAGAAGGGATTGGCCATCGGTTTGTGTTCCAGGCACGCGACGTATCCGGGCAAGAGGACGAGGGCGTCCTGCATGAGCCGTTCGGCGCCTTCGATCGTGTCTTGCTGGCTTAGAACGCCATCGACCGCGCGCAGAGCCTCGTTAAAGAGCGGCTCGGCATCGCTTAACCTCGCGAAACCCCGGGCGTGCAGCATCAGCTCGGCGTCATGGCGTTTTTGCCTGGCAGTTTGGAGCGGGCTCGTTAGCCATACTGAAGATCGCCAGCGGCTCGACGCCTGCTCGCCGCGTTCTATCAGCAGGATCGCCGTGCGAATCAGCGCGACCGGCCAGCTCGCGTCGTCAAAGCGCTCTGCCAGCTTTGCCAGGCGTTGCACCGCATTGGCCTCGGCGTATTTCTTCTCGCCTTGCCTGGTCGTGAGTAGGCGCGCGCCAAGCTGAATCGTGTCGCGGCGTGGGAACGGATCATTGGCCAGGTAATCGAAGAACGCCCACGTCAATTCAAAGTCGGGGACGTGCTTGTTTTTCTCGACGAACTCGTCAATAAGCTTCACGGCGTTTTTCTCGCCTTCATCAGGCTTCGGCGCGGCCGCTCTCGCCTCGGCGACCTTTTTGAATAAATCCTTGACGATCGGCTTGAGCTTATCGTCCGGACGTTTCCCGGCCGCGCGATACTGCGCGAGCGATAACGACCCTGGGCGCACCTCGTCGATCAACCGAGCGTATTGCTTATCGAGGCGCTCAAGCGTGTCGGCGAAGTCCTTTTGGGTCACATCCGGGTCGGTGCCGTCGCGCCACCTTTGATCGGCGTGAAAGACTTCGCTTTCGAGCCGGCGAAACAGCCAGGGACTGGCGCGATGCCGTTCCTCGGTCCACCAACGTTCACGCGCTTTCCATGCGCCGCTGAGCCAGTCGGGCTGTATTCGCTCTTCGGCTCGGCTTGGGTGCGTCGCCGGCTTGCTGCGTTCGATGGCGACCAGCGGAAAGTCGGCCGTCTCGCCGTAGAGCACCGGTGTTTGCCGTGCGTTGTGCGCGTGTGCCCACGCGGCGACCCTGGTCTGGACATGCTCCGCGAGCTTGTGGACGGTGACGAGACCCTGGCGTGCGGGCTGGCTGGCGTCGTAGTCGGCCCAGCCGCGCAGAGCGTCTTCAAGGAAGTAGCCAAAGACGGAACGGCCCAACTCCGGCGAAGCCAGCGCCATCTGCGCCGGCGCGCAGGGAACAAGAACGAGGCGAGCCGGATCGGGAACGGCCGCCAGCTCATCGGGAATGCGCGAGGCGATGTCGTCGAGTCCGCCGACGTAGGGGTCGTCGATCGTCCAGCAGATATCGAGAATGAGCAGTTTTTTCTGCGCGCGACAATCCGCGACGTGTTGCAGCACGCTTTGTAAGGTCCGCGCCGTCGCGGCGGACGCTAGCTCGGCGTCGTCGGGGAGGATCAGTACGTGTCCCTTTTCGTCGCAGATCGCCTGGCCCGAGAGATAGAGAAGGACGGTATCGCCGGCGGAGGAATTCGCGATCGCTTTGAATTGAATGTGCCCCTTCGTGAAATACTCGCCCTCGCGCAACGCCTTGGAATCCTGCGCACTGAAGGGCGGCGTGTGGAGAGGACGAGACTGGTACACGCTAATCCACACCGGGGCCAAGTACGGCTTCGGCGTCGGCCGAATCCACGCGAACACGTCGACGATTACGCCCGCCACCACAAGGAGCGCCAGGAGCCACAAGAAGGCGGCGCGCCGCGGGGTAGCGCTCGGAGGAATGCCTGGCAATTTGGCCGGCGTTTCGTCGCGCCAGAGCGCGAAGACCACGTCCGCTTCAGTAGGTGGCGTTTCCTGTGCCATCGGTGGTTCCTTAGCATGAAAATAACCACGGGGAACACGGAGGCAATCGTGAATTGTTCAAGATTGCATTCCACTCACGTCAATCGCAGCGCTCAACGCGTTACGATTCCTCTACCGGTTCATTTTCCCAAGATCCCCGTGTTCCCTGTGCTTCACTCTTTATTTCAATTCGATCGGTGGGCGTGGGCGGAAGTCGGTCGGCTCTGGCGAGCTCAAGTCGCGAATTTGCAGCCAGTTGCCGCGCTGCGTCGCTTCGTCCTTGAATGCGCTCACTGAGATCAGCCGCAGCCGAGCTTCGTCGAGCTGCGCCTTCGCGTTCTTGTCGGCGAACCAGTACAGCGCGGCGACTTTGTTGGCGTTGGCGTAGAAGCGATGCTCGGCACCGGCGAGTTCCAGGCCGCCGATGCGCGTCAGAATCGGGCGGGCGTTGTCATGACGGAGGCGAACGACCAGGCAATCACGCGTATCGAACACGCCGCGCTCGACTTCGACGCGATGTCTCTCCCAATTGACGCTTTCGATGATGACGTTTTTCTCCCCCTTCATGACGACCGGGCGTTGCCTTTCGTCGAGTAACAGATGCAGCGGTAGTTCGGCGCCGGCGCGGGCGGCCTCGTCCGGATTCCACCACAGGTCGATCACGGGGCGGGCGGCGGTCGTCGTCTTCCCGAAGTTCGGCCACGCCGGCACGTCGAGCGACCACGCCGGCGCCGGATAGCCCACCATGGCGCCGATGCGCACGCTTGTCCCCGTCTCGACCTCCGGCGGGACCTTCAGCTCGATCCAGGTTTCGCGCGGCTTGATCTGTTCGAGCACCGTCTCCCGGCGATCGACGGTCTTTTCGAGCGCGAGCAGAATCTCTAGCCCGCCCGACGAGGTCTGTTGATTTTGCAGCACGCTCAGACGCCAGTCCTTCGCTTTGTCCTCGATGCGGCGTTTCCACGGATAGTCGTCCGAGAAAAGATAGCGCTCGAAGCCGAGCCCCTTCGGCGTGCTGACGAGATCGAGCAGCAAGAGATCGCCGCGATGCAGGAGGATGTCTTTCTCGACACGTTCGGGAACCTGGACGCGAACCTTGTGCCCGCCGACGGGAAGCCCCTTGCTGAACCAACGGTCGTTCCTGTCGGAGGTGCTGACGTCGAGTCCGGTTTCGGGGACTTCGTTGACGGTGACATTGCGGCCCGTGCGATCGATCCAGTAGTTGAGTCGCTGGCGCAGGATTACGTCAAGAATCAACGGTAATTTGGCGGCGTCGCGGATTGAGTGAACCTTGCCGGCCGGGTTGAACGATTCGATGATCTTGTAAGTTCCGATCGATTTCTTCTCGTCGGCGTCGTTGGTCGGGAAGACGATCAGGTGCAACGAGACAGCGCCGTTGTCGAAGACGGACTTGAGCAGGGCGGGGACGTTTTTGTAACGTGCAGTCAACTCGGCATCCTCATCGAAGCGGTTGTCGTGCCCGTCGCTAATGACGATGATCGTCTTGGCACCCTTGACGCGGACGAGATCCTCGCGTGCGAACAGCAGCGTGCGCGAGATCGGCGATTCGTTCCACGGCTCCAAGGCTTGCAGGCGCGTCATCAACTCGTCAAGCTGCTTGGGATCTTGCGGGTTCCACAGCGTCGGTTTGAGGGCGTGCTCGATGGTCTGCTCCGCCTTGGCCGTCTTGTCCATGCCGATCGCCTGGCCGAAAGTGAGCACGCTGATGCTTGTGTCCTTGGGCACGCGCTGTAGAACGAGGCGCAGGGCGTCGAGCGCTTGCTGATAGCGATTCTGTTTTGTGTCGGCGTCGGCGATGGCGCGCATGCTGCCGGAGCAATCGAGAATGAAGGCGATGCCGCTGTCATTGGTGCCGACGCGCGTGGTCACGTCCTTGTCGGTGCGGACGGCGACGCTGGCTTTCGCCGGCACCGGGAACTGCTTGAGGATGGTCGTTGCCTGCGGATGCAGATCGACCGGCGATTCGAGTTTGATCTGCTGCCCGCGAAAGAGCCCACGCACCTTGAACGGCGCCCGTTGCACGAACGGACTGGGGAAACCTTTGAGTTCGGCTTCGTCCACAAGCGGACTGGCGAGCTGGAACGTGAATGTAGGCGCCTGCTCCAGATCGACATGCTCGGACTTGCCGGCCGCTTGCCCGGCGGCGGGGGATGCGGGAATGCTCACCGCGCCGCGTTCCAGAGCCGGCGGGTTGATGGCACGCAGGTCGGGCGAATCCTCGGGCCAGAGCACCGGAAAGCCCGCGGGAGGGCGATCGTCCTTGCTCGCGGGCCAGAGGCGGAATTCGCGCTTGATCTGTTGCTCGCTGGTGACGACGCCGACCTTGCCGGGATCGGGTATCAAGCGGCCAGCGACGTCGGTCGTGCGCAGGGTCGTTTCGACGAGGGTCCAATCGCCGGGGGCCTCCAGCTTTTTGCTCAAATCGCCCAGGACTTGCGTGAACAAATCCTTCCAACGATCGCGTTTACCCGCGGGCATCTGCGCCTGCGCGTCACTCAGAAACACCCGGCCCGTCAGGCGATAGTACGGTTCGGTGGTCGGGTTATCGTCGTACCAATGATCGTCCAAGGTACGTTTCGTTTGGGCGGCCAAGAACATGCCGAGCTGGAAGCGGCGATAATCGCCCGCCGGGTCGAGTCCATCGGGCATGTTCAACGTCGCCTCCATGCGGCGTGCGAGCAGGTCGGCCGCTCCGACGTCGCCGCGATGTTTGGCGAGATCGGCTCTCGGATTGACGGCGAGGAGACGCTCGATCTCCCCGGCCATCACTCGATAGCGCAGTCCAATCTGCCGGCCGGCGCGGGTGATCGTCTTATGCCAGACGCTTTCCTCGGCAATGGCATCCTCGAGGCGGCGCTGAATCTGCAGGGCGGTCTCGTCCTTGCCGTCGGAAAAACGATTGACCCACGTCGTGCCTAGAAACGCCAGCGCCAACTCGCCTTCGCGTTTGGCGCGGCGCTTGGCCGACTCCGTCGCGCTTACGGTTGGCCCCGGCAGTTCCTCGGCCTGCGCCAGGAACTCGATACGCCGGGAGAGAATGTGCTGCCGGATCACCAGCTCTTTGCGGCGTTCGAGATTCGGGCGTAGAACGACAAGTGCCGCCTCGGCTTCGAGCCAGACGTGGCGTTCGTCGCCGGACGCGTCGAGAAGGGAACCAACGAAAAGATCGAAGCGTCGCCCGAGATCGTTGAGACGTTGTTCGATGCTCTCGGCTAGCGACTTGCACGCGTCAATTGAAGCCGCGTTCGGCGTTTGCAAAGTTGCCAAGAGCGCGTGCGTGTCGCGCCAGAGATTCTTGACGGGTTCATCGAGCGAGGGATCCTGGACCGGCCGTTTGCCAAGATCGGGCCGCTGGGCGAGCCAATGCGCATACGCGGGCAGTTCCACAAGGGCTCGGTCACGTATGTCCAAGGCATCTCTTAGGATTGCCGCGTGGTGTTGAATCTCTTGATATTTGGCGCGCGCTTTTAGAAGCAACATGCGCGACTCTTGCCAATCCTTGGGACGCGAGCTGAGCAGCAAATCTTGGCCGAACCGGCGTTTCTCGTCGGCTTCCGTAAGGGATGGCCCAATCCACGGCTGGATCTCGATGCTGTACGCCGGCGCGATTCGTGTTTTCCCACCGGCAAGTTCGGAGTCTCTCGGCCACGGATCGCTGACGGCTGCGTGTTCCGCGAGGGTGCGCACGTCCAACGCGAGAGCGAACAGGTCGGTGACCTCGGCGGGGGCGTTTGTGATCGAGTCGCCGCGTGTGTTCAATCCACTCTCGCTGCGCTTGGTCCACAAGGGAATCAAATCGCGATCCATCATCACGAGCCAGTGCGCTTCGGCAGGCAGTAGCACTTCGGGCTGGCGGATCATCCGGAGACGATGGCCCGCGCGTTCAAGCCCGGCGAACTTTTCTCGACGCATCCGCTCGACGATCCCCTCGGCAAGAGCCCGCACCGGGACAGGGGAATCATTCCACAGCGTTTTCTTGCCGTCGTTCCACACGTTTCTAGCATCTTCTTCGTCGCCGGCGGTCCAGAACTTCTTGAGGAATGTTTCGAGTGCCTCATCCTTGACGTGTGGGATCCCAGTCAACGTGTTCATCGTCAGTGTGGCATCAATGGAACGCAAACGGACTTCTTGCGCCTTGGCGATGGCGGACGCCAACACACTGAGCTGCGCGCGTTTTTTTTCCCCTACCGCCGTATCGCCGAAACGCAGCGCGGTCTCGTGGTGGAGCAAACATTCCTGGTACTGCCGCCACAGATACGGCGCCGCCACCTGGGGCGCCGTTGCGCGCAGCCGTTGCCATTCCTGCCACGCCGACGACCAGGCGTCCGGTAACGCAAACTTGGGACGCTGTTCCGGATTCATTGGCATGTAAGACGGGTCGCCGACATTCAAAATGATCGGCCTGGCTCGTGTCTCGGCCTCGTTCGGCAGGATCATCGGCGTTTGCTCGGCGGCGCGGTTAACGCGCGTCCAGCGTGTCACGTTTTCCTTCGTGAATTGGTAGAGTTCCCAGGCGTCGATTTTCTGTTTGTCGTCCCGGTCGGCGCCGCCGCGCAGTCCTTCGAGAAGAAAGTGACCGAAAACGGTCTTACCCCAAGAGTGGGTCGTCCAGGAAAGCTGATCCGGCCCGCTCGACACGATGACGACGAGGTTTGCTCTTTTCATGATGCGTTCATTGAGCATCTGTACGCCGTGCGCGAAATCATTGTGCAACATGCCCAGCGGCCAATGCGAAGGCATCTGCGTCACATCGAAAATGAGTACGATCTTGACGGAGGTTGGCAGCGTGTCGAGGCGGTCGAGAATCGTGTCGACGCGCAGACGATGCCGCGGTTCCGGGCGTGCGTCGGCATTCGTCGGGATGACGTATGGGCCAAGGATGTCCGCGCCGCCGTGGCCGGTGACGACCATCAGCAACGTCGATTCAGAGAAGGTGTCGAGACCGACATCCCAGGCGGCGTCGGTGCGCAATTCGTGGACGCGATCTTGCACCAGGCGCAGCAGAGTCGCGGGCTGTCCGGGCTTGACGAGCTTTTTGCGCGTCAGGCCGGCGAGTTCACGCTGCAACGATTGCCCGGCGCAATCAGGCGGGAAGACGAGGTTGCCGTAATAGTCAGCGCCGAGAACGTACAGGGCGACATCGCGTGGCGGCGAAATCCAGGTGGCGATCCAGACCAGTGCCGTGCACAAGGCCAGGAAGGAGAACCAAACGATGCCGAGCGCCAATCGGCCAGTGAGCTTACCCGGGGGCTGCGCTGCCGCCGCCCCTTTCCGCCAAGGCACGATCGGTTTGGCGGTCGGCGGCGATTGAGTCGCTTGCTTCCACGAGGAAGCGGGTTCCATCGGCATGGCGGTATTTCCAATTTTTCGCTTGAGGATGTGACATACCATTCCAATTGTGTGTTCGAGCGCAAAGGAAGTACACGATTGGAACGGTATGCCACGTCCCGAAGCGGTTCAGGACGTCGCGGAGCTTTCCTTATCAATCACATCTTACCCGCCTTGCCCCAAACTTGAAGGAATACGCCGACAAGTTTCGATTTCGGCGTTGTGAAGCCTCGCGCCGGGCCGTGTCGGAAAAATCTGCCCGGTTCACGCTTTTATCCTGGAACGCGCCCAAGGAAGAGTCGTATCATCACTTAGCGTGTGGACCGCTCGCATAGAGTTGTGCAACACCTTTACGTATTGGGAGAGCTTCTGTGATTCAAATCGACATGAAAGCCTTATTCTCGAAACTCAACCCCGTGTGCCTGCAAAGCCTGTCCGCGGCCGTCGGCTTGTGCAATAGCATGCGGCACGATTACGTCGAGCTGGCCCACTGGCTCGCCAAGCTGCTCGAAACGCCCGACGGCGACGTCGCGCGGATCATCAAGCAGTACTCCATCGACGGACCGCGTCTGAGCCGCGATCTGGCTCGCAAGCTGGAGGGGATGCGGCGAGGCAGCGGGTCGCGGCCCGGCTGGTCGCGTGAAGTCGAGGATCTGGTACGTGAGTCGTGGTCGCTCACCACGCTGCAGTTCAACGCCTTCAAGATCCGCTCCGGCTATCTTTTGGCTGCCCTCATGGCCGACAAGTCGCTTGCCGACACCGCACTAAGCATCAGCAATGAATTCAACAAGATCGCCGGCGACAAGCTGATGAAGGAGGCGGCCGTCGTCATCGTTGGTTCGAGCGAGGACGACGTGGGTGTCCCGGATCTCGCAGCGTCGCCGGAGCATGCGATGTCCGTTGCATCCGGGCAGCCCGGCCCCGCCGCCGGCTCCAAGACGCCGTCGCTCGATCAGTTCACCATGAACCTCACCGAACGCGCCAAAAAAGGCGGCATCGATCCGGTTATCGGCCGCGATTTCGAGATTCGCCAGATGATCGACATTCTCTTGCGCCGCCGGCAGAACAATCCGATTCTGACGGGCGAAGCGGGCGTCGGCAAGACCGCGGTCGTCGAAGGCTTCGCTCAACGCATCGTCTCCGGCGATGTCCCGGAAACGCTCAAGAACGTCACCGTGCGTTCGCTCGATCTCGGCCTGCTGCAAGCGGGGGCGGGCATGATAGGCGAGTTCGAGCAGCGGCTCAAGTCGGTCATCTCCGAAGTGAAAGCGTCGCCCGTTCCAATCATTCTTTTCATCGACGAAGCCCACACGCTCATCGGCGCCGGCGGCGCCGCGGGGCAGGGCGATGCTGCGAATCTACTCAAGCCCGCTCTGGCGCGCGGTGAGTTGCGCACCATCGCGGCCACGACGTGGTTGGAGTACAAGAAGTACTTCGAAGGAGACCCTGCCTTGAAACGGCGTTTCCAGGTCGTCAAGGTCGAGGAGCCTGACACCGAAAAAGCGATTCACATGATGCGCAGCTTCGCCAAGACGCTCGAAAAGCATCACCATATCCGCGTGCTTGACGAGGCGATCGAGGACGCCGTCAAGCTTTCCCATCGCTATATCACCGATCGCCAGTTGCC
>SYHD01000185.1 GCA_005799265.1 Planctomycetia bacterium
CGATACGTTGGTGAGCAACTGGGCGTACATGGTGATGACGAGTCTGGCCTGGAACATGAAAGCGTGGGCGGCCCTGATGCTGCCGGAGACGGGGTGCTGGGCCGACCAACATCGCGCGGACAAGGCCTGGTTGTTGGGCATCGAGTTCAAGACGTTCATCAACGCGCGGATAGTGGACATCTTTGCAGAAATGCCTTTGCATTTGCACAGGCGAGATGCTAAAAGTAATTGTAACCGTTCACCCCTCTGCGCCCCTGGGTACAGGTGGAGAGGGAAGGTGGCCTTAATAGATCCGATTCTTCATCCAGCGCGTTTTCACCCATCTAGGGATTTTCGATGCGCTCAAGTTCTTTGTCTAATCGATCCCATGTGCGACGCCGTGCCGTTACCATGACGGAACTCCTTGCAGTCATCTCGATAATCGTCACGTTGACGTCGTTCGGCTTCTATGCATTCAGTTCCGCCCGGCAATTCGCGGGCCGGCAGGAAACCGACGCGAGCGCGGCCATCGCGCGCGTCAGCGCGAATTCGCGAATGCAACGGATGCCGCCGGCCACGCCGACTACGGCAATTCCTCTCCCGCAGCGGCGCCCCTACGTGCCCCAGGGTGGTCCAAACGGATATCAACAGATCGGCACGTCTCCAGTTGCGCCACACACGCCTTACGTGCCGTCGTTGACGCGCGCCGGCGCTGCGCTGGATGCCTATCTCACACGGGCGGCAAATCACGGGAGTCATGCACCGCTCCATTTCACGGCCGCGCCGACCTATGGGCTGCGGGACATGCATTTTGTCGGTGCTCCGGCGATGCCGCCGGTCTGGAAAACCACCTATGACCCTGCGGTAGACACATTCATATTGCACAGCAAGCCGGGTTCAAATTTTGTTATCTACCTGGACTTCGACGGCCATGTGGTTCCCGCGACCAATCAATGGGCCATCGATTTCAACAACGGCGCTGCAATTACCGCTGTGGCATGGAGCATGGACGCAGATCGCACTACGTTCAGCACGGCCGAACGCAACAAGATCATTCTCATGTGGGCGCGCGTTGCCGAGGATTTCGCCCCCTTTGACGTGGACGTGACCACAGAGCCGCCGGCCGCCGCGGATTTGGTCAACTCAGGTGGAGCCGACACGAAATGGGGCATTCGCGTCATCATTGGCCTCCGGCCGGTTCAGCCGTCGTCGCCGACCCCAAAAAACGACTGGAGCACGGCGGGGGGAATCGCGTACCGGCCATCCTTCAAGAACAGCGTCGATATCTGCTGCTGGGCCTGGAATGGCGATCTCAGCGCTACCCCGGAGAATTCCCTGCCCACCACTATCAGTCACGAGGTTGGACATACTCTTGGTTTGAATCACGACGGCGATAGCACCAAGACGGCGCCGAATGACGAATACTATCTCGGTCATGTCACCAATAACGGCGGCTGGGGCTCTATCATGGGGGGGGCCTTTAGTCGTAACGTCGACCAATGGAGCAGACAGACTTATCCAGGCGCCAACAACAACGAAGACGACCTTTCCATCATCGTCGGCGGCACAAGTGGGCTGACCTATCGCATAGATGATCACGCCGGCGGCGATAATGTAGGGAGTCCGACGGCGCTAAACACCGCAGGGGTTGGCGCCTTGACGACAACCTACGGAATCATCGAAAAGAACACCGACGTCGATATCTTCGTCTTTTACGCCGATCAAGGCACCAGCAGCATCAAGGTCGAGCCGCTCAGTTATGCGCCAAACCTGGATGTCAAAGCGGAAATTTATAGCGCCGCAGGCGTCTTTTTAGCGTCGGGCACGCGTTCGACCGCCACATCCATGGACGCCGAATTTACAGGCGGCATCTTGAGTCCAGGCGCCTACCATTTGCGCGTTTCTGGAACCGGCCGCGGCGGCGTCAGCGATGGATACACGAGCTACGGCAGCCTTGGCAATTATCGCATCACCGGCAGTGTCCCGCCGATGACGCCCATCATTGTTAACACCCCTGGAGGCAGCGGCGGCGGCACCAGCGGCGGCATCCGCGTTCTGAACCCGTCGCGCTGGACCTTCGATCCCAACTCCAAGACCTTTTACGGGTATATGACGATCACGAATCTCGGCAACACAACCCTCCTCACGGGATCCTTCAAGCTCAACATTACCTTGCCCGATCCGACGCTCACGGTCGTATCGTCAACCGGGAGCCAGGTCGGCGCCACCTTCACCGATACCTTCAGCGGAACCCTCGGGCCGAAACAATCGCTGAACATGCTTCTGCGCCTCAATAACCCAACTCGCCGGGCGCTGCCTACGGGCCACCATAGCTTCGCCATCATCGTGCAACAGTAGTAGGGAGAGCCGAAACGCGTGAATGCTCGATTGCTGGCGCATCGCACCAGCAACCGACTGTTCACGCGCCTCGACGCAACGCATAGCTTTCGCATGGCATCAGTAGCGAAGCTCCAAGCCAAGGTTGAACATTTGCCCGCGAAAAAATTGCTGTCGAAAACTCGGCGGTGCCGGCAGCGCGGGGGCCGCCAGTACATCCACGTTTAGACTCTGCACATTGACCGTGGTGTCAATCTCATCCGTGGGCCGCACCGTCCGCGTGAGCGCGAATACGGTATAGCCCACGTGAATTCGCAGAGCGCTGTTCACATCCAGATGCGCTTTGACCCCTGCTTCAGGCATGATCGCGAATTGATTCCGGTTGTAAGTCCCCACGTTCGACGGCTGGGCGTAAAGTCCTTCTCGATTGTCGGTCACCACGGCGCCGGTTGTGAGATCGGTCTGCACGGTCTGGCCGCTGACAACCACGGTTTGGCGGACGACTCCCATCGCGAGCTTGCCCATTACCGAAAACGTGATGCCGAGAAATTGATACTGAAGCTCGCCGCCGAATTGGCCCCCCCAGAACTGGTTCTGGGCGTTGAATGTATCGGAGTAAGTCGTGGCAAAGCCGCCGCCGTCAAGGAAATTCTCCGTGTCGAAATTGCTGTAGATTTCCTGGAGCCGAAGCCAGCGGGCGCCGAGGAAGAGATTCAAACCGGAGCTTTCAGCGTAAACGGACGGCGTGTAGAATTTCAGGTTGACTTCGGCGCCCATGATGCGCGTCGTCAAGCTGTCGGATATCGAACCGCTGCGGCTTTCGAGCAGAGCGCGTGTCGCGGCGTCTTGTGCATTCGTGTTGGGATTGAAGAAAGGCCGCGACAGGACGGGAACCCCGTTGGCGTCGGAGGTGAAGGCTTGTTTGCTCGAGCGATCCTCCATGCCGAAGAAAGTCGCCTGGATATTGGCCGCTTCCGGATCGACGAGCCAGTAGGTGAAAGTCGCCAAGAACGCGGGGCGTTGCGAACTGCTCGCGTCGCCGCCGAGAAACTGCGTGTTCGGTTGCCCCAGAGCGCCGGGAATCGCACCGGAACTCGTATCGGGGGGACCCGTTGTCGCCAAATTTGGAATCTGCCTGGTTGTGTACGCGAAGAAAACGTAGTCGAGCGAGAGTTCGGTGAGTGCCGGCCAACGCCGAATCGGTCCTGAGCCTCCCGCAGGTATGGTAAACTCGCTGCCGCGCGGCGGGTCCTGGGCGCGCACGGCGGACACACTTCCGCTGACGCTTGCCAGGATGCCAACCAGCAGCCCAAGTAATCTGCGTGAACGACGCATGCGTGTCCCTGAATCAGGCCTGTGCCACGTTGGGGGCCGAGTTGCCGCTGCAAAGAGCGCATCCATCTCAATGCGCAAGGCCCGGCGCTTCCACCTTGCACTTTGCATCGGCGTTATAATCGGCAGTCTTTAGCTGATCGGCATAATCCGAACCTCGCGCCGCGGCCCCAGCTTGCCTGGGCCGCGCAGATCCCGGGAATTGCTTTCGCAAACGATGGAATTTGCCCGTGATGTTAGCCGTCCTTCTGCGTTCATTTTTCCGTCAAGCAATACTGCAAACACTCGATATCCACGTCTTCGGCCCATGTCTGGTGTTTGATCTTGTGCGGAGCCAATCGTACGAAGTGTTTCCTGGAAGAGCACTGTGCCGGTATCGCGGCACGCCTAAACGCTGGGAGTTTTCGGCGCGGCCACCTGAAAAGGCAGAGGCGTGCCCGCCAGGCCCGCAAGCAGATTTTCGATCGACATCTCGGCCATCCGTTGCCGCGTTTGATCGGTGGCGCTGCCCAGGTGCGGCGCGATGATCACATTGTCAAGCCGAAGGAGCGGATGATCGCGCGGCAACGGTTCCGGATCAGTGACGTCGAGGCCAGCCGCGTAAATCGTGCGCCGGGTCAAGGCCTCAGTCAGCGCCGTGGTATCGACAACCGGACCGCGCGCCGCATTGATAAGAATGCTGGTCGGCTTCATCTTCGCGAATTCCGGGCGGCCGATGAGATGGCGGGTTTCGGCCGTCAACGGCACGGTGAGCACGACGTAGTCCGAGGTCGACAGCAACTCGTCGCGGGACACGTATTTCACGCCCAGCGCCTGCTCAACATCAGGCCGAGGATGCCGATTGTGGTAGAGCACGGTCATGTCGAAAGCCCGAGCACGCCGGGCAACCTGCATGCCAATGCGGCCCAGGCCGAAAATCCCAAGCGTCGCGCCATGCACCTCGCGGCCAAGCATGTAGGAAGGATCATAGCGAAGGAAGTTCGGCCCGCGCGCGTAGCGGTCGCCTTCCACGAGCCGGCGCCCGGCCGCGAGGAGCAGAGCGAACGCCATGTCCGCGGTGGCGCCATCGAGCACGCCCGGTGTGTTGCCGACCGGGATGCCTCGCCCCGTTGCCGCCGCGACATCAATGTGATCGACGCCGACGCCGAAATTGCTGATGACGCGAACCGCGGGCAAGCGCTCGAGCAATTCGCCGTTCACTATCGGATGTCCGTAGGTGTAGATCGCCTCGATATCTTCGCGGTGAGAGGCTGCCGTAGATTCCCAGGGGATCAATACGGCATGGTCCCTCAGCGTCTCCAGGATGAATGGCGACACCGGAAGATCCGCGAGGATCAGTGGCAAACGGCGCGAATCAGGAATAGTCATTACATGAGCCCTCGGCTTTCATTTCTTGCCCAAATCCCTCAGGAAAGTGTACCGATCGCAAGTCGTCGTCGGGCAGGTTTGATAGTCGTTTCCTTTCATGACCGCAATAGCCGCACTCCGCTGACATTTGCATTGCTTCTGGTCGCTACGTGCGATATGATTCAACATACATACAACACACGCCAGTTGCCGCCTCGCCTTCCTTCGATTCTCTTACCTGACCATACGCCTTCGAGATCTTCGCCCATGATCGCATCGCGCCGCTTCACACCGAGATGGATGTTTGCGTTTGCCGCCTTGGTCGCGAGCGTTGCGCCGACGGCGCTTCGTGCCGACGAGGTTCCTTTCACGCGCGTGGCCCCGCTTTTTCAGAAGCACTGTTACGGTTGTCACGGCTCCGAGAAAGCCAAGGGCAAGCTGCGGATCGACAAGCTCAATCCCGATTTCCTCAAAGGCAACGACGGCGACCACTGGCGCGACGTGCTCGATCGGCTCAATTTCGGCGACATGCCTCCCGCGAAGGAGCCGCCCCTCAAGAAAGAGGATCGCGAGTTGATGACGGCCTGGCTCACACAGGAGCACCGGCGTGCCGCGCTCGCGAAAAACCAGACCACGCACTTCCGCCGCCTGACTCGCCGTGAATACGAGCGAACGCTGCAAGATCTGCTCGGCATCTCGATTGACTTCGGCTCACGACTTCCGGAAGACGGCCGCTCGAAGGACGGCTTCCGCAACGACGGTGACGCGCTGCGGATGTCGCCGCTACAATATGAAACCTACTTGCAAATCGCGGATGAAGCTCTCGCCGAGGCCATCGTGTCAGGCCCGGCGCCGGTGGTGCATCGCTATCGGCTTTCGGTCGGCGAGAAGCACTCGAATTTTAGTGTCACGAGTTTACCAAAGCCTGAGGGGAGGCCGGGGGAGCCGTTCGATTACGACACCAAGAAAGGCAAAGCGTTCCGTATCTGGAACATGTCGGCGCCCAACAAGGAAAAAGACAAGGTATGGGACGGTACGCTGGCGCCATCGGCGGTCCGGCGTTTCGGCGAGGCGGCCGTGCAAATGCCGGAGCGTTGTTACGCTTTCGGATTCAATCACGCGTTCCGTAAAGGCGAGACGCTCATCAAGGTCCGCGCTGCCAACGCTTTACCAGCCGAAAAGACCGATCGCTTGCCGTCCTTGACGCTCGCCATTGGCTCGACAAACTTCCACGGCGTTGAGTTGAAAACCGTCGGTACGCCGATCGAGATCGATCACGCCGATTACCGCACGTACGAATTTCGCATTCGTATGGAGAATTTCTCGGTCCCGAATACGGGGCCGTTGAACGACAGGAACTCGGCGGTGGTGGCCGCATGGAATTCCGCCAAGGCCGTCAAAGGCGAGACACAGCCGCCGCGGCTAAAGATCGAGTGGATCGAGTTCGAGAACCCGTATTTCGAAACATGGCCGCCGAAGACACATACGGACATTCTTGTCGCCAGGGACGACCGTACCGAGCCAGCGTATGCTCGAGATGTCGTGGCCCGCTTCGCAGCGCGTGCCTATCGCGGCCCGCTCGCTCCAGCCGAACTCGATCGACTGATGAACTATTGGACCAAGGCACGCGCCAACACCGATACGTTGGAAGGCAGCTTACGCGATACGCTCGGCGTCGTTTTGACTTCGCCGCGCTTTCTCGGTCTGCCTGCGAGCCGCACGGGCGGGACCAAGGAGAAGCTGACCGATCATGAAATGGCGGCGCGGATTTCGTACCTCCTCTGGAGCACCATGCCCGACGAGACGCTCTTTCGTCTCGCCGACCAAAAGAAACTGCGCGACCCCGCCGTGCTGACCGCGCAAATTCGCCGCATGATTCAAGATCCCAGGGCCTGGTCGTTCATCGAACAGTACGCCGAGCAATGGCTGGACCTGGATCGCCTGCAACGCGTGACCATCAGCAAGAGCAACTATCCAGGCTTCGACGATCAGCTTGCCGCGGCGATGCGGCTAGAGACGATCCATTTTTTCGGCGAGGTCCTACGCGGCGACTTGAGCATCTTCCAGTTCCTCGCCTCCGACTTCACCTGCGTCAACGAAACCCTGGCGGCGCATTACGGCATCGCGGGCGTGAAAGGCCTCGCGTTCCGCAAGGTGAAGCTCGACGAAGCGCACCACCGCGGCGGCGTCTTGACCCACGCCAGTATCCTGACGGGCCTCTCCGACGGCAAGGACGGCCATCCGATCAAGCGCGGCATGTGGCTGCTCAAGAATCTGTTCGACGAGACGCCGCCGCCGCCGCCGCCGAACGTGCCGGAGTTGAACCGCGAGAATCCGCAGGTGAAGAACCTGACGATCCCGCAGGCGCTCGCCGTCCATCGCAATAGCACCGCGTGCATGGGCTGCCATCGCAAGATCGATCCCTGGGGCATCGCCTTCGAGGAGTACGACGCCGTCGGCAACTGGCAACGCGACGGCATTGGCGCATCGTTCCGAAAAAAGCGGACCCAGCATCCGATCGATGCCAAGGCCGAATTACCCAGTGGCGTCAAGGTTGACGGCATGAGCGAATTACGCAACGAGCTGCTGCGCTCGAAGTCAGACGAATTCCGCCGGGCGATGCTGCGGAAGGTGATGGCCTACGCCTTGGGTCGGTCGCTCACGCTCGGCGACATCGAGGCGGCCGACGCACTCGCGCCGACTCTTCGGAAGCGCGGCGACCGGTTGCCGGCTCTCATCGAGTTGATTGCGGCCAGTGAGCCGTTTCAGTCGAAGTGACGCCTGCGCTGTTGACCACTGCCACTGCGTGCCGTATTATCGGGTTATGTTTTCCATAGAATACGCGGAAGGCGTGTCAGAAGATTTGAGAGGACTGAGGGCGACAGACCGAAAACGCATCCTGGACAAGATCGAAGAACAGTTGCAGGGCAATCCCTCGGAGCAAACGCGGAACAAGAAAATGCTCGTAGGTCTCAAGCCGCCCTGGGAGCATGAGGAACCGGTGTGGGAATTGCGGATCGGCAGCTTTCGGGTTTTCTACGATGTGGATGAGCAAGAACAACGGGTCATCGTCCGTGCGGTACGGACCAAGCCGCCGCACAAGACCACGGAAGAAATTTTATGAAAGTCATCAGCCTGGATGAGGCCAACATGGAGAAGTGCCTCCGTGACGCGCAGCAGGAACGTGTGGTATTGACGCGAAAGGGCAAACCTGTCGCTCTTCTTCTCGGCGTGGCGGGGTCCGATCTAGAGCAAATCGAACTCGGCCATTCGGACGAATTGTGGGCTATGCTCCGAAAACGAAGGAACCAGAAGACATTGAACCGCAAGGAACTTGAGAATCGTTTGGCGCAGTCGAAGTAAAAATCAGTCGAACCAAGTAACGAAAGGTAACCCCACCATGCCTCAAGCCTCCTGGCATCTTGATAGACGAACCTTCCTCCGCGGCGCCGGCGTGGCGCTGGCCTTGCCGTGGCTCGAAGCCATGTCGAACGCCAATCAGCCGGTGGCGCGGCCGAAACGCTTTTGCGCGTTCTTCTTCGGCAATGGCGTCGCGCTCCCTGGGCGAAATCAGGCCCACTTCCAGGACTGGCACTGGTTCCCGCATACCGATGGCGCCGACTATCGCTTGAACCGTTCGCTCGATCCGCTGGAGCCGCATCGCCGCGACTTCACCATCTTCGGCGGTTTGTCGCATCCATCGAGCCGACAGCTCGTCGCGCACAATACAGTGGACATCTGGCTCTCGGGGGCGGACATTCGCGTCAACTTGGAAAACTCGATTTCGATCGACCAGGCGATCGCCCGCCGGTACGCAGCACAGACCCGCATTCCCTCGCTGGTCCTGTCGAGCCAGGGCGGCGTCGGGACCAAGAGCCGATCGACGACGATCTCCTTTGACGCTCAAGGCCGCGCGATACCGGCCGAGTCGATTCCGCGCCGAATCTTTGAACGTCTATTCGAGCCGCCCGCCGAAGGAGACCGCGCCGCACGGGAGCGGGCTCTCGCGTCGGGACGCCGCCGCGTCGATTTTCTGCAGGAAGACGCACGCTCGTTGCGCAACAACCTCGGCCGGCCCGACCAACAGCGGCTAGACGAGTTCCTGCAATCGCTCAGCGAGGTCGAAAACCGGCTCCAGCGATCACAAGAATGGCTCGGCCGGGCGATGCCACAGGTCAATCGTAACGCGATCAATCTCGATGTCTCGCCGCGCGGCCCGACCGACTACATCCGCACCATGCTCGACCTGATTGTCCTTGCGTTCGAAACTGACACGACGCGCGTAGCCGCCTATCAGATTTGTGCCGAGGACGGCGTCGGCATCTGCGACCGTTTCCCGTCGATCGTCGGCATCGGCGGCGGCGGCCATCACGGTCTGAGCCATGACAACAACTCGCTGAACTGGGCCCGCTACGACCGCTACCTGGCCGAGCAATTCGCGTATTTCCTCAATCGTCTCGGCTCGATCCGCGAAGGCGACGCACGGCTCCTTGACAACACGATGGCCCTTTACGGCAGCGGCACGAGCACCACCCATAACGCTCGCAATTATCCCACCATCCTCGCCGGCGGCGGTAACCTCGGCCTGCGTCACGGCCGCTTCATCAAGCAGCAAACCGAGCGTCCGCTCGGCGATCTCTTTGTGACGATGCTCCACCGCTATGACATCCCGGTCCGTTCATTCGCCGAAAACACGGGCGAGTTTTCCGAAATCCTCGCGAGAAACTAACACCTGCGAACGCGCTGCGACGCGAAGCGTCCTGCCACATTGTGGCATGAAGCTCCGCGTCGTATTATTTTCAGGCGAACATCGCATGATCGAAGAACTCAGCTCAGCGATGTCACACCAAACAGCCCGTTGATATAGTCGTAATTTCCCCGCCGATCATAGCGAGCACAACGGTGGCGAAATAACGACTATGTCAACGGGCTGTTACCTGAATTGCCCTCGCACCAAATCGACCACCGCGAGTATAATCCACCCCAATGCATTGACGATCATCCATCCAGGAAGGGCTCAACCATGTCACGCTGGAATCTCTCTTGGCTTTTGGGCATCACCGCGGCCGCCCTCATCGGCATCTCGATCACGTATAGCGCTCCCAGGACGCAGAACAAGAAGCATCAAAACCTCAAGCTGCTCGTGGACGTCCTCGATGAAGTCGAGAAGCGCTACGTCAAGGAACTCGATCAGGACAAGATGCGCGACCTGATCGAGCACATGGTCAACGGCGGTCTCGAAAAGCTCGATCCGCACTCCGCCTTCATCGGCGCCGACGAGTACAAATCTTTCCGTCAGGCCAGCCGCGGCAAGTTCGGCGGCGTCGGCATCCGCCTCGGCATCGATGTCAAGACCGGCGCCTTCCTCGTCGAAAGCCCCATGCCAGGCACCCCCGCTTACGATGCCGGCGTCAACCCCGGCGACCTCATCCTCAAAGTGGACGGCAAAGCCCTCGACAACTGGAGCCTCAAGCAAGTCGTCGAAGCCATTCAAGGCGAGCCCGGCACCGATGTCACGCTGACCGTGCGCCACGAAGGGGCGAAGGCTCCGGTCGATCTCAAGATGACGCGAGCCGAGATCAAGATCGAAAGCGTCATGGGTGATCAACGTGATAAGGTCGACCTCAAGAAATGGAACTTCTGGATCGATGAGGACACTCGCATCGCCTATGTCCGCGTCAACGCCTTCACCGAGACAACGACCGACGAACTCACGCGCGTCGTCGATGCCCTGCAGAAGAATGGCTTGAAGGGCCTCATCGTTGATCTCCGCAACAACCCCGGCGGGCTCCTGCGCTGCTCCGTCGAAGTCTCTTCCATGTTCATCCCCGACGGCAAGGAGGTCGTCTCCACCAAGGGACGAGGCGATAAAATCGAAGAGGTCTACACCGCGCGCATGAAGAAGGCCATGAAGCCCGATGTCTATTACCCGATCGCGATCATGATCAATCGCTACAGCGCCAGCGCCAGCGAGATCGTCGCCGCCGCCCTGCAGGATCACGCCCGCGCCGTCATCATCGGCGAACGCAGCTTCGGCAAAGGCAGCGTGCAGAATCTCATCGAGATGGAAGACGGCTCGACCGCTCTGAAGCTGACGACCGCGAGTTACTGGCGTCCGAGCGGGCGCAACATCCATCGCTTCCCCGACAGCAAGGAGAAGGACGATTGGGGCGTCAAACCCGATAAGGGCTACGAGGTCGAACTCACCGACGAAGAGCGGATCGAATACTACAAATGGCGACGCGAGCGTGACATCATTAGACGTGATGCCAAGCCGCCGGAAAAAGTGGAGGACAAGGACAAAAAAGAATTTCGCGATCGGGTGCTCGACAAGGCCGTCGAGTACATCCGCGCCGAGATCGCCAAGGGCGAGAAACGCGGCGCGGCCCCGGCTCCGGTCGCAAATCCGGTCGCTCATTCTGGGCCGACCCTTCCCGCATCGATTCGGCCGGACGCCGTAGCCGAGGTTGACGATCGCTCGTATCGCAACACCCGCCGCTGAAGAT
This sequence comes from Planctomycetia bacterium, assembly GCA_005799265.1. Lineage (GTDB taxonomy): Bacteria > Planctomycetota > Planctomycetia > Gemmatales > Gemmataceae > SIAQ01. The sequence continues at coordinate 11,502 of SYHD01000185.1, forward strand.
GGCTCCCGAAATGAAAACGTCACGCTTGCCGCGCGCTCGGCGTGTAAGCGTGACGTCTGCGTTGTCTGGGTCAAGTCCGGAAGGAAGTGAACAAGCCGATGACGCAGCCTGAATGAACCAAGGTCTGCTGATTTTTCCGCGTCTCGCCCTTGTCAGGCGACGCCATTCACCGATAATATGGAACCTGGGACGCATCGCGGTGTCTTTATGACAGCGATCCATCCGCCTCCTTAGCTCAGTTGGTAGAGCAGCTGACTCTTAATCAGCGGGTCAAAGGTTCGAGTCCTTTAGGGGGCATTTCGCAGCGTGGGGCGTCCGAGGGGCGCCCCGCGGTCGAAGCGCAGGGAGC
>SYHD01000186.1 GCA_005799265.1 Planctomycetia bacterium
ACCGCAACGACGTGCGCCGCTTCTGGCGCGGCGATGAAGGCATGACCGGAGCGCTGGCGACGCGCATCTGCGGCAGTTCCGACTTGTATCAACAATCGGGACGCAAGCCGAATCACTCATTGAACTTCGTCACCTGCCACGACGGCTTCACCCTGTGGGACCTCGTCTCCTATAACCACAAGCACAACGAAGCCAACGGCGAAAACAACCGCGACGGCTCGGACGACAACTTCTCCTGGAACTGCGGCGCTGAAGGCCCGACGCACGAGCCGGAGATCATCCGCCTGCGCAAGCGCCAGGCCAAGAACCTGCTGACGACCTTGCTGATCTCGCAAGGCGTGCCCATGATCCTGGCGGGCGATGAATTCTTGCGCACACAGAAGGGGAACAATAATGCCTGGTGTCAGGACAACGACATCAGCTGGATCGATTGGCGGCTGCGCGAATCAAACGCGGACTTCTACCGCTTCGCCACGATGCTGATCGAACTCCGCCGCCGGCATCCCGCGCTGCGCCGCCGCGAGTTCTTCCGCGGCAGCGGGCCCGACGGTTGTCTGCGGCCCGACGTGATCTGGCACGGCGTCGAGCCTTACTGCCCCGACTTCGCGCACTCGAGCCGCACGCTGGCGTTTTGCCTTGATGGCACGCAAACTTGCCGCGAGAACGACCGCGACTTCTACGTCGCCTGCAACGCCTGGGTGGACGGGGTCTCGTTCCGCATCCCGCGCGCGCCGAACGGCAAGGCGTGGCGCCGTGCGATCGATACGTCCCTGCCATCGCCGTTGGACATCCTCGGCCTCGACGAAGGCCCAATTGTGCCGAGCGAGATGGTGTATTACGTCGCGGCGCATTCGCTGATCGTGCTCGTCGCGGAGGCGTGAGAGTAAACCACGGGGGACACGGGGGTCACGGGGAAACGCCAGAGAAATACCGTGTTCATGATTGTCGTGAATCATTTCGTCCTCGGCGCGCCGCGTTCTGATGGCTTTCTCCCTGAAATCACACTCTCGTATTCCCCGTGCCCCCCGTGCTCCCCGTGGTTCATTGAGCGTAGCAAAATTGTGCGAATTGCCGTTTCGCGATTGAGTTCCGCGTTACCGTGTCGTACATTCCCTTCCAGGCCTTTTTTCCGTCCTTCTCCGGTGAGTGCTTCTAATGTGCGGATTTCGCAACCCCAGCATCGCGGCGTGCCTTGTCCTGGCGGCCGGTTTTTTCGTGTTCGGAGTGAACAGCGGCGCCGGCGAAAAGAAGCAAGACAAGAAGAAAGAGGAGCCGAAGAAAAAGGACGAACCGAAGAAAAATCCGGAGCCGATCCTCAGCAAATCCGCGGAACTGACGGCCGAGGACGAGAAGGATACCAAGCGGACGAAGTCGCCGCGCAAGGTCTACAAGGTCACGCTGGAGGGGGGCAAGAGATACAAGATCGACCTCGCGAGCAGGTCCTTCGACGCTTACCTTCGTCTGCTCGACGCCGAGGACAAGGAAGTTGCGTACAACGACGATCTCGATCTGACAACGTTCGATGCGCGGATCGTCTATGAGCCGGCCAAAACCGGCGCATTCAAGATCGTCGTCACCAGCTTCGACGGCAGGACCGGCAAGTTTTCCGTCAACGCCATCGAGACCGGCGCCAAGGCCGCGCTTCTGACCGGCAGCCGATTCGCCGGCACACCGATCGAGCTGAAGCTCAAGGACGGCAAGGCCTCGTACTCCGGCGAACTCAACGAGAAGGACGCTTCGGTCTTCAAACGCAGCTTCAAACTGTTCACGGTCGAGCTGGAAAAAGGCACAACCTATCGCCTGGAAGTTCGTGCCGACGATCCGAAGCTGCTCGACGCCTATCTCTTCCTCGAAACCGCGGCCGGGTTCTTGCTCAAGGCCGACGGCGGCAGCGGCAAGCTCGGCAACCCGAGCATCGTAATCCAGGCGGAGGAGTCGGGGCCATACCGCGTCATTGCGACCAGCATCCAGGAGAGACGGTTGGGCAGATTCACGCTCGACATTGCTCCGGCAGGAGAATCGAAATAGAACAAGGCGATCATGCCTGGGATTGAATATCCATCAATGTGTTTCCACCCTTTGAGGAGCTGATATATGTGCAACATTCGCAACTCGTGGTCGATGGTCCTCCTGCTCGGCATGGGCGGCCTCGCGCTGACGGGCGTCACGGCCGACGCCGGCGGCGACAAGAAGGTCGGCGCCAGCATTTTTCAGGGCAAAACCATCGCGCTGACGATGAAGGATGGCAAGGCGTCGTTCACCGGCGAACTGAGCGACACCGATCTCGCCGTCCGCAACCATCACTTCAAGATCTTCACCGTCCAGTTCGAACAAGGCAAAACCTACCGTATCGACTACAAGGCCACCGGCGATGATCCGCAATTCGATCCCTATCTCTTTTTCGAAGACGCTGGCGGCACCTCGATCGAAAACGACGACGACGGCGGCGGCGGCTTGAATTCCCGCATCATCTATAAGGCCGCCAAGACCAGCACGTTTCGCATCATCACCACGACACTGCCGGCGAAGCAGGCCGGCAAGTTCTCGCTGGAAGTCGGCCCCGCCAGCGCCGCCGAAGCCAAGGAAGCCGACCTCAAGTATCGCATCAACAAGTTCGCGTCGCTTCCCCCGGCCCAGCGCACGAACCTGGTTCAGGAACTTTCCAAGCGTTTCCAGGCCCAGGGCGAAAACCTGACCATCAACGACGCGCGTCTTGCCTTCCAGTTTTCGATGGCAGTCGAGGACGACGTTGCCATCGCCCGCGAAGTCCTCAAGGACTACATCAAGATATTCGGCGCCGCCCCCAACCAGCAGCTCGCCGGTCTGAGCAAGCAATTCGAAAAGTCGCTCAAGAGCCTCGACAAGATCGGCAAACCGATGGAAGTCACCGGCAAGCTGACCAACGGGAAGGACTACGATCTGAGCAAGTTCAAGGGCAAAGTCGTGCTCGTCGATTTCTGGGCCACCTGGTGCGGCCCGTGCATCGCCGAGCTTCCCAACATGGAGGCCGCCTACGCCAAGTATCACAATAAGGGCTTCGAGATCATCGGCATTAGCCTCGACCGCGCCGGCGACGACGAGAAGCTCGCGACCTTCATGGAGAAACGCAAGATGCCGTGGCCGTGCATCAACATCGAGGACAGCCGCAAGCTCGCAAACCTCTATCAGGTGAATTCGATCCCGTACCCAGTGCTAATCGACCAAGAGGGTAACGTGGTTTCGTTCCGGGCGCGCGGGCCGCAGTTGGAGCGGTTGTTGGAAAAATTGTTGGACAAGAAGTAGCGTTTTCTTCGTTGAGCGTTCACGCGGCGCCGCGCGAACGTTCAACAAATCCAGCCTCGCGATCGTCAAGGCAATCGTTCACGCCATTTCTTCGGATCACGCGACGTGTGCATCACGCAATAGACGATCACCGCGTCGCCGGTGTATTCATAGAAGACTGCGTACGGGAACCGCCGCACCAATGCGCGGCGGTAGTCTTTGAAAACGACCTTGCCGATCTTGGGGAAGCGGCAGATAAACTCGATGCCCGCATCGACGCTGGTCAAGAACTCTTCTCCGAGACCGACACGTTGCTTTTCGTACCACGTGTAGGCCTCGTCGATGTCCGACTCGGCTTCCGGCGCGATCACCAAGTCAGCGGCCATGGCGGCTCCGAATGCGACGCTTCACTTCCTCCCACGACAGCCCTGACGCCGGATTATTTTGTAAGTTGGCCTTCCGCCGGGCGAGTTCTTCCTTCTGCCAATCGTGAATCGGCACGTCATCGGGACTGGCGGCAAGGTCGTCCCAAAGATCCTGAACGAGTTGCAATTTTTCGGAAGGACTTAGATCGAAGACGGAAGGGGTACTCATTGCAATATCCCTGAATTGGTCCAAGAGCCTGGATTGAATGATACCAGAGTAGACGTGTGGGTCAAGCGAATCGAATCACCTGCGCCGCTTCACCGGCGGCAAACTCCCCATCGTCCCTTTAATGCGCAGGTCAAGCTGCCGCCGCTGCAGATCGACGCGCACCACCGTCACCTCCACTTTGTCACCGAGCCGGAAACGGCGCTCCGTGCGCTGTCCTACCAGGCTGTGCGAGGTTTCGTCGAAGTAGTAATAATCGTCCGGCAACGTGCTGATGTGGACCAACCCCTCAACGGGCAGCGGCTCCGCCTGCGCGTAGAAGCCGTAGTCCGCGACGCCGGTGATGACCGCTTTCAAGTCGGTGCCGATGCGTTCACTCACGTGCACCAGCAGCCGCAGCTTGACCAACTCGCGTTCGGCGCTCTCCGCCCGGCGTTCCATCTTGCTGCAATGCTCACCCAGAACCGTCAGCTCGTCGAGATTGCTCGAGGCTTTGCCGCGCTTGATCAGGTGATCGAGCAGCCGATGCACCTGCAAGTCGGGATAGCGGCGGATCGGCGACGTGAAGTGACAATAGTTCTCGCTCGCCAGCGCGTAGTGATCGTCCTTCACCGGGCTGTACGTCGCCTGCTTGAGACTACGCAGAAGAGCGTAATGGACCGCGTGCATCTCCGGCTTGTCCTTCGAGTCTTGCAGCACGCGCTGTAGACCGAAGCGATCGGTTTCGCGCTTGACCTTGTAGCCGAGGATGCGGGCGAACTCGGCGAAATTCTTGAGCTTGGTCGGCTCCGGCGCAGGATGAACGCGGCGCAGGAAGTAGAGATCCTTGCGATCGAGATGCTCGGCGACCGATTCGTTGGCGGCGAGCATGAATTCTTCAACGATTTGATGGCTGATGTCGTGCTTGCGAAAATGGGCCCCGGAGACTTTCCCGTTCGAATCGTATTCGAGCGCGATCTCCGGCATCGCCAGTTCCAGGGCGCCGCGCTTGATGCGGCGTTTGTGCATTATCAACGCCAGGTCGCGCATTTTGAGCAGCATTTCGCGCACGTCGGCGTCGATCTCCGGCGGCGTCATGTCGGGCGTGCGGCCTTCTTCCTGGGCAATCACCGCGGAGACTTCCTCGTAGGTGAAGCGCCGGCGCGTCTTGATGACGGCGTTCGCGAAACGTACGTCGGTCTTCTGCCCGGTCGGCGTCAGGTCCATGATCGCGCTTTTCACGTAACGGACTTTGCCCTGCTGAAGACTTGCCAGACCGTTGGAGATGATCTCCGGAAACATCGGAATAACGTGCTGCGGCAAATAGACGCTGGTGGCGCGCCGGCGTGCCTCGCGATCGAGCGCGCTCCCCAGCGGCGCGAAATGGCCGACGTCGGCGATGTGTACGCCCAGCATCCAATGCTTGGTCTTGGGATCGACCATCAGGCAGATCGCGTCGTCGAAATCGCGCGCGTCCACGGGATCGATCGTAATCGTCAGCCAGTCGGTGAAGTCTTCGCGCCCTGGCGGGATCTCGTCCGTGAAGCGTGCCGCGACCTGGCGGCCTTCCTCGAGCACGTCTTCCGGAAACGCATCGGGCAGGCCGAGAGCGCGGATGACCGACAACGTATCGACGCCGGGCTTGCCGTGGGCGCCGAGCACCTCGATGACGACGGCTTCACCGCGTTCGTCGGCGGTTGGGAAGCGCAGCATCTCGACGACGACCTTGTCGTTGGGCTTGGCGCCCTTGGCCGAGGGATCGCCGACGAGGACGCTGTGGGCGAACACGGTCCCATCGATGCGCACGTAGAAGAGCCCGTCGCGCGTGAAGTAGGTGCCGACGAATTGACGGGTGGCGCGTTCGAGCACCTGGATGATGTCGCCGCGCGGCCCCCGTTCGTGCTGTTTGCGCGATTGCCGTAGACGGACAAGGACCACATCGCCGGTCGCGGCGTCGCGGATGCCCTCTTCGGGGATGAAGACTTCGTTGAACTGGTGCCCCTCGTCGGGATTGGGGCGGACGAAGCCGAAGCCGGCGTTGGCCTTGCGAAAGATGCCGGTGAGGGTGCCGTGCCCACCGAGGAGACGGACGAGATTGCCTTTGCCGACCTCGATGCGGCCCTGATCGATAAGGGCCTTCATGACGTCGCGGAAGTCGTTGGCCGCCGACCCGATGATGCCGAGTTTGCGTGCGAGCGCTTTGGGTTTGAGCGGGTGGTAGCTGGGATGGGCGAGTGTGCTGAGGATGCGGGTTTGCAGGTCGGACATGTTGTCTCGTGAGGTTTGGCCGCCACGCCGGAAGCGTGCGCGGACGTTGTGAATATTAATATGACATGATGTGGCGCCGTCAGGTTCGCGCACGGAGTTCGGATTCGCTCAACATCGCGGCGTGCGCGCGCGGCAGGAACTCGCGCATTCGCCGAGCAAAATACCCGAAAACCTCATCGATTACTTCATGAGACGTCGCCGAGAATTCAAAATCGCGAGGCCGTTGCTTCGCCTCTTCTTCCAACAATCTTCTGCAAACTCGCTCCGCAACGATCTCAGCAAGCAAAACTCGAAAATGCGGTGAGTCCTGACCTTCAAAACCTGGACTTGGTCCCAAGTATCGCGCCAGAGATTTGTGCCGAGCTGAAATGAGAAGAAGGTTGGCCTTGCCTTCAAGAGTCGCCCACATAGCGCGAAAGTGACCGAAATCTTGATCCCTCAATTCGAATTTCAGTGGGACACCCTCCTCCTCTTTAGTGTCTATTACTCGGATAGTGGTGACCGCCTGGTGGCCACCTAATTCTGCGACAATTCGGCATCGTGACCGCAGGGTCCTACCTTCGAGGATGATACTTGCCTCGGCATAGTTCGATCCGACCACTGGCACAAGAATGCATCTGCCCCGTATTGCAACTTTCTCGCTATCCTCAGACTTGATGTCTACCCTGGTTTCCGTAGCAACCACTTCTGGGTATTTGGCAAGCAAACGGATCGTCTTACGACGTCCCAGACGCACGCGATACTCGTCACGCTCAAATTCGAGCGGTGTGCGGAAATCATGTTCTTCAATCACGTTGGGCACGACCTGCACAAGCGCCTCGGCTTTCGGAAGTCCCTCTCCAACCGCCGCGAGACGCACACGGCTACAGACCTGGATTCCACGTATCTTGAAGGTTGCGACGAGTTGGTCATCTTTGTCGCGGTGAGGCCGGAGATTTATCGGCGATCCGTCGATTTCAACGGCTTGATCGTTGTCCGTCACGACGGTAATCGGTCGGCCGGAGTCTCGAATTGCCGAACGATGCACATAAAGAGTAAGAGTTCGTTCCTTCCCCACCGGTAAGTTCAGGTAGTTGGGATAAATGAACGCGCCCTTTTTTGCAAAATCGTCCGCATCAACATCCTCTCCGTCACCGGCGATGTCTACGTCCTCGAGTTCATCACGCAGGAATTGTCCGGCGAGCCGCGCGAGTTTTTCGAGGCGTGTTTTTGTTTCTTCGTTTGCTACCTCGCGTTGTTGAGCTCTTTCTTCGTCTGTATCCTTTGCAACCAAGGCCTGTAGGCGGCTAATAGGCGTTTCGAACATTGCTTTTATGAATGGGTGCCGGCGTTCCAAGCCCGACCGCCTGTTGGGATCGAGTAACAGGCACGGATTTTCCACAGGATGTCGAGCACTCGTCTTGAGCCGCTTTTCGTATTCCTGCAGGAGTTGGTCCAGGTATGGACAATCGACGCGACCAAAATATTTCCTTGCATTCGGTGATTTTTTCAATTCGTCTGTCAGCAAACTGCATTCATGTACAGCGCGGGCTCCCTTGACAATCAGGCCATAACGCTGAAATCGCGGGGTGTTTTCGTCGAGCGGTTCCTCGGCTCGCCATATTCGTAGCCATGCAAAAACACCCTGATACCCCGGTATCTCATATTTTTCGTCAACGATCAATTTCGCTTCTGGAGCGCGAAAAATCAGCTGTTGCGACTCATCGGTTTTCAGCTTCCGCAAAAAGAGAGAGGACGCAGAGTCTACAGAGGCGATATCGCGAAGCGCGAAATGCCATGGCAAATCTATGGCAAGGTTGTCGAAACGTGGTAGCCGGACGTGGTCGCCGAGTTCTAAAGTGACTAGGGTTCCATTTCCATCAATAATGCCAAGTTCCTTGCGACGTTGTTTGGTTGCGGCCTTTCCGTCTACTTCAAGCACGTATTTCAGATCATGCGTGAGTTTGCATTGGTAAAACCGGCCGTCTTTCACCGACTGGTATGTAAGCTGTCCGAGCGCCGTGCAATCCTTCGCACCGCGGCCCATGTATCCCCGGTTGCCCTCCGCACTTTCACGGGCGCCGATCTTGCCGAGCGACCGAAACATGTCGTCGCTATTCATCCCTTCTGCGTTATCTTGCACCTCCAGATACGATGATTCTCCCTTCCGCTGTTCAAGATGGCCGATGATGATTGGCCCGCCATCTTGTTCCCGTTTTCCTTTGCGAAAGAGCCGATTGTAGGAATCGTCTGAGTTGGTGATAAGTTCTACGAGCGCATCATACACATCGCCAATCGCATATTCGCGGTTGTGCTTAATGTACCTAATGTCGGTTTGAATATCGACGGCTTGCCCGACCTTCGGTTTCATTCTCCGTCCCCTAGCTGTTGTGCTCGACACGATTGTTGGACAGTAGTGCCGAAAATCTCCGTGCGCAGGCTTCAAGGAACCCGCAGACCTCGTCATCACCGCTCAATTCTGCGGTGGAGCGCAAGCGTTGGAATTTTCTGTTAACTACTGCTCGCGAGGCGTCCGGACTTACGTTCAACATGTCCGTAAACGCGAACGGGCTCTCATCTACCAATTCCTGGTTTTCTTTGAACGACGTGAAAAGCGGCTGGCTCTTTATCTGCTTCACGAATCGCGCTGTCTCTGTCTGCGGCAGTTTTGATTTTTGAAGTCCCAGCCTACGACCGATGTTCGCTTCCCGTTCACGAATCCATCTTGCGCCGGCGGGCGTGAACGTCCATCCGTCGGCGTCTTTCCCGCTGCTCTCAACTCCGCTCCGTCCATCGACCAGTGCGCCATATTTTTCTTTTGCCGCGTCCATTAGTGCTATCCGAACCGGCTCTTTGTCAGGGAAACCTTTTTCCCGAAATTCCTTGAGACGCCAACCAAAACGAGCAGGATCAAGCTCGAATGCTTTCACGGCGACCTGCTCGGTGTGAACTCTCCTCTCGAAACCGCCAAGTTGTAGTAGGGCAATCAGCGCCACGTCGATATTTGTAAGAGCTTTTTCCGCCATGTAATTACTCCTCCCGCCTTCGTATTATACACGGTCGGGCTTGCACGAGGATCTTGGAAAGCAAGACGGCACTCTCTGATCAATCCGCCACCGGCTCCGACCCCTCGCGCAGCCCCTTGAACAAACGCCGCTGCAGGCTCTGGTTGTACGGCGTCCACGCGGATGTCGTGTTCTTGTCCTCGCGGATGTCGCGCAGGAACACGTGCAGCTTGGCGTCGAGATTGTCCAGATGCGTCAGCGCGATCGCTTCCGGCGTCTGCGGCAAACGCGGGCTGCCGAATTCGTAGCTGCCGTGATGGCTGACGATCATGTGCTTGAGCCGCAGGAACAGCTCGCGCGGGAACGGTTCGCCGGTCAGATCGGGAACCTTCGCGACCTTCTCGTTGAGCATCTCGACGCCGATGTCGATGTGGCCGACAAGCTGGCCTTCGTCGGTGTAGCCGAGCACTTTGTCGTAGCTCAGTTCGCGGACCTTGCCGATGTCGTGCAGGAAGACGCCCATCAGGAGCAGATCGCGATTCAATTCGGGATAGAGCGGGGCGAGCGCGCTGGCGGCATCGAGCATGGTGACGACGTGCTCTAGCAGACCGCCGATGTATGCATGATGATTGCGAATGCCGGCGGGAGCGCTGCAAAACGCGGTCACGAACGGGTCGTCGATGAAGAAGCATTCCGCGAGGGCGCGCAGGTGCGGATCGCCGAGCTTGAGCAGGTGCTGTTTCAGGCGATCGTAGAGCTTGCCGATGTCCTGCTCGACGCGCGGCACGAACTCTTCCAGGGCGATCTTGTTCGGATCGACGCGCTCGAACTGCGTGAAGAGAACTTGCAGCGAGCCTTGAAAGAGCTGCACCTTGCCCTTGATGCGCAGGAAATCGCCTTCGCTGAAGGAGCGAAATTGCGGCTCGTTGGCGTTCCACAGTCGGCCGATGATATGACCGGTGCGATCGCGCAGCTCGACCTGCAGATAGAAGTTGCCGGTGCGATTGGTGCGGAGCTGTTTGTCCGTGACCATGTAGGTTTCGTCGATGGATTCGCCGTCGGTGAGGAGCTGGATCGCGCGTCGTGCCATGGGGATGTCTCAACAAGGAGGATGGTATCCCTTGTTGTATCATCTCAAACCGCAAGCGACTCAATCTTTATGGGGCAGCGAACACACGCCATGTTCGCACGGCACGATCTTGAAGCGGTTGCGTGCGATCCACAAGTAAATCTTCTGACCGAGCCAGGTCATGCCCGGCAAATACAAGAATGGCGCAACCAGCCAGGCTGCGGGGAGCCGCCAGGCCATGAAGCGGATCGCGTGATAGCCGCCGTGGAGGCGTTGCCCGTCGCGCGTCAGGACGTGCATCTGTTCGAGCAGCGGGGCGCCCGCGACGGGCGGCGCCTTGAGGAATGCCTGCGTTTCATCGCGCACGTTGACGTACGCGAGCTTGCCGAGCCAGTCGAGCTTCTTCAGCAGCTCGACCGATTTGCAGCAAAAGGCGCAAGCGCCGTCGTAGAGGACGTGGGATTTGGAGGTCATATCTTGCCAACCGCAAAGGCGACGGAAACGCAACTCATGCCGCTTGTCGTTTAGCGCTCGCCCAACGCCATGCGAGCGCTGAACGGCGAGCGGCTATTTGCCCCTTAATCGCTTGATATTGTCCAATGCGGCGCGGCCGATCGGTGTCCCCTCGTAGTTCATCGCGAGCAGGCCCCAGGCTTCGATCGCCTTGGGAACATTGCCGAAGCGTTCGAGGGCCTTCGCTTGAGCGGAGACCGACTTCACCTCGTCCTCGGTACCCTGCACTTCGATGAGCGCGAGGAGCTTGTCGTCGCTCACGGCAGCGCGCAGCAAACCCTGGGCCTTCTTGCCCGCGTCGAACTTCGGCCAGCGCTGGGTGACGCCTTGCAACAATGCGATGCCGCGATAGGTGCGGGCGGGCGACTTGAGGTCGTCCTGCGCCGATTCGAGCCAGCGTTTCGATTGTTCGACAGGGCTGGGCGTATCATCGGGTCCGACTGCAAGCTTACGCGCGCCCTTGCGTCGACGATCGAGGTCTTCGGCCAACCAGGCATGGATCTCGACGACGGTCGCCGCGGGCGGGATGACGTGCCCGGCGTTCGGCATGACCCAGAGCTTCGAGCGGACGTTAATTTCCTGGAACCAAGGGAACATGTACTCTTCATTTTCCTTGCGATTGAAGTCCTTCGCACCGGTGACGAAGGCGACGGACAACCGCTCCTCGACGCGATGCCGTTGCCAGGCCGGGCCGGGTATCGGATTGGTTCCGCACAACGGAATGACGCCGCCGAAGTATTCCGGGAGCGCGAAGCCGATCGCGCAGGCCATGCGTCCGCCGCCGGAGAAGCCGGTGACGTAGGTTTGATCGGGGTCGATCTGGTACTGCCGGCGTACATCGTCAAGGACATCGAGAATGATGCGCGTGCGTGGCCCGGCTGGGGTGCCGTTGCCGGCGCCGTAGGGGCAGGCGAAGAAGACCCCCTGGGACTCGCAGAACTTCTGCCAGTTCGTCCAGCCGGTCGGGTTATCGCCGGCGGAGATGAAGAGCACCAGGCCGGCGGGTTTGTCCTTCGTGTAGCCCTTCGGCACGTAGAGTTGATATTTCTGCTTGGTGGAATCGTACCCTGCCGGCAGCTTCGCTTCCTTGAGCGGGAAGCCACGGCTAGCAAGTTCCCAGTCGAGGCGTGTCGCGGCTGCGACCTTGTGCTCGGTGGGGCCCGTTTGTGCGAGCGCGAGGTTGATGCTGAGCGCGAACCAGGTTATCGTTGTCAGAATCCAGGCACGCAGATTCATGATGTCTCCAGCAAGATGTTGATCGTTCCCAGTATGGATTGTGGTACGACGCTCCGCGTCGTGATTCGCGATGCAGAGCGTCGCGCCACATTGTAAGGACGGTCCGCGCGAAAAAGTGACAAAAATCCACTCACGGCTGTTCTTTTTTGTTGACCTGGGATTCCTGCCTCCATCATAATAAGATAATTCCAGGAGTCCCCAAGGCAGGAGGACCCCAGTGGCCGTTCGTGGAATGGCCCGAATAGGTTCCAGGGATGGGGGTGGTTAACGGTATCGCATCGAACGGTCCGCGCTTTCCTTTCGCCCCTCGCCTTTTTGGGAGAGGGGTCGGATATGAAGGTAACGTTTGCTGTGGGAAGGTATCAACCGCCGAAACCTGCACCGAGCTACATATGATGCTTTTGACACTCTTGGGTTTCTTCTTGGCGCTTTTGATCGTGGCCGGATTCATTCTCTGGTCCGATCCCAAGTGTTTCGAGATGATGTATCGACTCGCCGTTCGGCCGACGCCTGCCCTGGCGCAGCGACCGGCGCGGCGATTCTTGACGTCGGCACTGCCCTGGTGGTATTATCCGATCATGGCTCCTCCACCGAGTCGCGCCGATCTAACCCTGTGTCCTCGGTCTTCTCTGTTTCGGCGCGATTGATTGCCAGTAATGTTTAGCTCCGCGTCGCAGACGCGGACGGTCGGTATGCAGTCCACCCGCGTCTATGACGCGGGGCTAAACGTCGTTCCCATCACACGCGCGGGCCACGATCGGGAGTGGCCTTCATGGATTCTCTGTCCATCGTCGTAGGCGCCGTCCCAGCACTGGCGCTCGGCGTTGCTGCATGTTTTTTCTGGCTGCGCAAGCTCGAAAGCCAAAACCTCCACAGCGCCGACGTGCGCGCCAAGGAGCTTATCAGCCAGGCAGAACGCAATGCCGAGAACATCGTCAAGGAATCGGAACTCAAGGCCAAGGACGAATTCTTCAAGCGGCGCGAGGACTTCAATCGCGAAGCCGACGCGACACGCAATCAACAAAAAGACCAGGAACGCCGGCTCGAAAAGAAGGAGGACTCGCTCGAACAGCAGAATCAGGAACTGATCAAGAAAGAAAAGCATCTTCAGCACTCCGAGAAAAAACACCACGAACGCCGCGAGCATCTGGAAATCAAAATCAAGGAAGCCGAGGTGCTGGTCCAGCAAGAGACGAAGAAGCTGCACGAGATCACCGGCCTGTCGCGCGACGAGGCCGAGAAGCTGCTGCTCGAACGGATCGATCGCGAACTGGCCGACGAGGTCGCCTCACGCATCCAGAAGCAAGAGGAGCAGATCAAATCCGTCAGCGAGGAGAAGGCCCGCCGCATCCTGGCGACCGCCATCCACCGCTACGCCGCCGAGCACACCGCCGACACGACTGTCAGCACCGTCGATATCCCGTCCGACGACATGAAGGGCCGCATCATCGGCCGCGAGGGCCGCAATATCCGCACCTTCGAGAAAGCGACGGGCGTCGATGTCATCGTGGACGACACGCCCGGCGTCGTCATCGTCAGCGCCTTTGACAATGTCCGCCGCGAGGTCGCCCGCATCTCTTTGAGCAAGCTTATCCAGGACGGCCGTATCCATCCGTCGCGCATCGAGGAAGTCGTCAAGGAATCACAGGAAGAGATGGATCGCAACATCATGGAGATCGGCAAGGCCGCGGTCATGGAAGCGAACGTCGGCCACATCCACGAGAAGATCGTCCACCTCTTGGGCCGGCTCAAGTTCCGTACCAGCTACAGCCAGAACGTGCTCAACCACAGCCTCGAAGTCGCCTATCTCACCGGCCTGATGGCGGACGAGCTCGGCCTCGATGGGCGATTGGCACGGCGCTGCGGTTTGCTTCACGACGTCGGCAAGGCGGCGGATCACGAGATGGAAGGCGGGCATCCCAAGATCGGCGCCGAATTAGCCAAACGCTACGGCGAGACCTCGAAGGAAGTGCTGCACGCGATCATCGGCCATCACGACGACGTGACGGTCGATCACATCTACACGGTGCTGGTCGCCTCCGCCGACGCCATCTCGGCGGCTCGGCCCGGCGCCCGCCGCGAGACCTTGGAAAAATACGTCAAGCGTCTCGAAGAGTTGGAGGCATTGGCCCAGGGCTTCCCCGGCATCGAGCACGCCTACGCGATCCAGGCTGGGCGCGAACTGCGCGTCATCGCCAACGCCGCGACGCTTTCCGATAGCGAGGCGTTGAAGACCTGCCGCGAAATCGCCAAGTCGATCGAGCAGCAGTTGAACTACCCCGGCGAGATCAAGGTGACGGTCGTGCGCGAGACGCGCTCGGTGGAGTTTGCCCGTTAACGGGGAGCATTTTCGGCGCAACTTGATACACACGGCGCGTCGCGTTGCTTTACGTTTCCATGTCTGCCCCATAGACCAGAACCAGCCGCCTAAAATCTCGCCGCGAGGCCCTGGTCATGAGAACTTCGTTCTTAATCGCGTTCACCCTTCTGCTTACTTGCAGCCCTGCGCACGCCGATTGGCTCGGCTTCCGCGGCCTCGCGCATCAGGGCCACGCCGACGCGGGCGACTATCCCATTCGCTGGGGGCCCACCGAGAACGTCGCCTGGAAGTTCAAGTTGCCGGGACCAGGCGCGTCCAGCCCCGTCGTCAAGGGTGAGCGCGTCTTCGTCACCGCTTTCACCGGCACGAAGGCTAAGGAGATCGTACGCCATTTGCTCTGTCTCGATCGCAAGACCGGCAAGCTCATGTGGGAACAGAAACGCCCCGCGCCGCAGCCCGAGAACAATTACTCTGGCCATCTGTTGCAGCACGGCTTCGCGACCGGCACACCTTTCATCGCTGGCGCGCGCGTCTACGTCAACTTCTGCCGCGGCGGCGTGTTCGCGTTCGATCTCGACGGCAAGGAGATCTGGAAACGCGAACTCGGCAGATATCTCAACTCCTTCGGTTCCGGCTCGAGCCCGTCGATGTACGGCAAGCTGTTGCTCGTCAACCAGACGACCGAGGCGGGCGCACTCTTCGCCCTCGACAAGGACACGGGCGAGACGGTCTGGCGTGCCAAGATCCCCGGCGATTGCTGGGCGACCCCCGTCATCGCCGAGACCGCCAAGGGGCCGGAGATCGTTCTCAATGGCCAAGAAGGCGTCTACGGCCTCGATGCCGAGACCGGCAAACAACTCTGGCAATGCGAAACGATCGGCGGCTATGTCAGCAGCACGCCGCTCGTCGCCAAAGACGTGCTTTACATCATGGGGAGCAACTTCGGCCTCAAGGCCACGACGGCGATTCGGGCGGGCGGCCGCGGCGATGTGACCAAGACGCACGTGCTCTGGAGCAACTCCAAAGTGGGCGCCAGCTACTGCTCGCCGCTACTGATCGGCGAACGCCTCTTTTTTTTCAGCGGTCAGGCCACCTGCATGAACCGCAACACCGGAGAGGTGCTCGCGCAGAACCGCCTCGACGGTATCTCGAATCTCTACTCGTCGCCTATCGTCACCGGCGGCAAGATCTATCTCTTCACACGCAACCAGGGCGCCTACGTTCTCTCCGCCGACGACAAGATGACCGTCCTGGCGCATAACGATTTGGGGGATACCAGCGCGATCAACGCCAGCCCCGCCGCCAGCAACGGGGACATGCTGATTCGGACGCAGGAATACCTGTATTGCCTGCGGAAGGGTTGAGCAAGGAGTTGGTCGCTCAAGGGGCCGTCGCGGGGGACAAGGCGCCCGCCGCAAGCGGCAATTCATATCTACGTCGGCACGCAGGACGGCAAGATCGTCTGCATCAACACCGGCGACGCTTGCTTCACGGGCTGGTACACCTGGGGGGCGAACATGGCCCACACGAATGTGGTCGAATCGTCCAAGTAAGTAAGCGAATTTCGTTTAGCGCTCGCCTGGCGCCAGGCGAGCGCTAAACGAAATTCGCTTA
>SYHD01000187.1 GCA_005799265.1 Planctomycetia bacterium
TCCTTGGCATTTAGCCTGGTGCTGAGCATGGCGGGCGATCCGTTTCGAGTCCTGACGCCTGGTGATCCGTTGGGCGCGGGCGAAGGCCCGTTCAACGCCCAGTGGCACAACATGGCGACGGAAGCGATCCGCGTTAGCCAGCGCGCCACGCCGCCGGGCATGACGCCGGACGAGGTCGTCAAGGAACGCGATACCGAGATCTGGATTGCCAACATCACCGAAGTGGACATCGACGAGTACCGGCCCGCGGGCCTCGGCGACCTGGCGATCTACCCGTCTGATGACGGTGACTTCCGCGAACGGCTGTGCTTCCTGACGCAGAAGCTGAAGAGCGGACGCCCCTTCGGGATTGTGCAACAACCAGTGGGCGCTGGCAGGTTCTACGCCTGTAAGCTCGCGGCGGGCCCCGGCGGTCAGCCACCGAACAAGAAGTGGATGCGCCTCGTCGGCGATCCTGAACTGTGGGATGTCCTTCGCACCTACCTCCACGGCGAGCAAGTCATCTACATCGGCCCGGCGAGCCCATGGACCGATGGCAACAGCTATGTTGTTGGCGACCGCGTTGACGTTGGCGGCATTGTCTATCGCTGCGTCGCCGCGCACGTCGCCAGCCCAGAAAACGCGCCACCAGAGGCCGGTCATTGGGAACTGTATGAAGGGAAGAAATACATCTCGCTGGTCAACCACGCTGGCAAGGTGCCGCCAACGAATCCGTCCTACTGGCTTCCCAGCGGGCCGCACCGTGGCGTCTGGAGCAAGGGCGACACGTATGCGCCCGGCGACGTCGTGGTCGAGCCGCAGCTTGGTCGCATCATCATTGACGGGGTCTCGCGGGCCTGGCTCAATGTGAAACAGGCCGCCCACCAGCACGCCAAGATCGCCGGCGGCGAGTTGCAAAGCGCGACTGACGGTCCCGTTGAAATCCTCTGGCGTCAGGGAGGCCTTGGCAATCAGTGGGCTGTCGTCCGCCTTTGCTGCGATTCGGGCCTCACGCTGCCCGTAGCAACGAGCACGGGCGACGCGACGATTCCTGCCATGACCTGCGACGGCGTCGCCCAGTTCATCTATCGGCCTGGCGGTGCGCTCATCATGGGCGCGATGAACCTCACCGGGGCCGGCACACACACCTATCCCGCCCGAACAGGAAGCGGCGCACCGAGTCTTGCCGTGATGCGTTCCAACGGCAACGGCAACGTCTACACGCCGACTCCATCGGGAAGCCTCTACACGGCACCGATGACGCTGTCCGGCGTTGGCATTCGCACGACGCCGCCGACTGGGAATGGCAATCTGAAAGCCGTCGGGATGAACTGCGCCGGTATCGGAGCACGTTCAGTGCCGACTCGGTCGGGGTCCGGCTCTTGTGCGTTGCCTGCACTTTCCTGTTTTTCAAACGCGGGTAGCGGCGGTGGGAGCGTCACGGTTGCGGCCATGTTCGTGGCGAAGATGACGAATCCACTCCTCCAGGGATCGACGGGCCGGTGGGTTTACGATTGGATCGAGCAGACGATCAACCCTACGAACGGCGACTATCAGGACCTGTCGGGTGGCAAGTCAGGCAACACGACGTCCGGCCCCTTCATGCGCGAGCGGAACAACAACCTCGTCAAGACACCGCTCTACAGTCTGGCCCGGCTGCGGGGGCCGTGGAGCGCTCAACCGCTTTACGACTTCGAGCATTGCTGCACGGACGGAGCCGAAACCGCCAGTAGCGCGCTCATTCTCGGCGCGATGATCTGCACGGGTAGCGGGACGGCAGACCCGCCGCCGCCTGTATTCGGAGAGGGCAACCTCGTAACCCCCGCGATGGCATGTGCAGCGACTGGCTATGCAAGCGCCTACTCGGTTCACATCGGAACGGGCAGCCCGCAGTTTGTTGCGATGGCTTGTGCCGGCGTCGGCCTAGCGAGCGGGTACTCCGTCAATGTCGGATGGGGCAAGCCGCCATTCGGCGCGATCGCATGTGCGGCCAGCGGCCTCGTCGATGCGCCTGTTTTTGCAGGCGCCGGCAGCTTCCAACCGGGATCGATGGCATGTGCGAGCATTGGGCTTTCAAGCGCGTACTCCGTCAGCGTCGGCAAAGGCGGGCCACAAGCTGCTGCAATGACCTGTGCTGGGGGCGGCACGGTGGTCGCGCCCGTCTACTCTGGCGAGGCCATTCTTCAAAGTGGATCGATGCAGTGCGTGGGAATCGGACTGTCGAGCGCAGAGTCGGTCCACCTCGGCACCGGCAATCTGCACACCACCGCACACTCCGGCGCCGGCAGCGGGTTGTTCATTCCCAAAAAGATTGGTGCAGGCACTCTGCAGCTAACGGCGATGCTTTGTGTCGGAAATGGCGAAGCATGGATCAATACGCAGGAGTCATCCGAGGGAGGTATCGCGGCGGGCGGCAGCCATCAGGCGCTCGCGGACCTCGGGACCGACGGCGGCGTGGCAGCGGGTGGTAGCCATCAGGTTCTTGCGGACCTTGGCACGCAAGGCGGCGTGGCTGCCGGTGGTAGCCATCAGATTCTGTCGGACCTCGGCACGGACGGCGGCGTGGCAAGCGGCGGCGACAGTTAGGAGACGGAGATGCCCAATCAACTGGTTATTTGTGACGACGCGCTCCTGCGGCAGATGGGTGTCCTCAAAGACAACATCCTGGGCTCAGCCGCGCTGCGCCTCTTCAAGTCGAACATTACGCCGGCGCATAGCGACGTTCTCGGTGACTACACGCCGAACGAAGCGGACTTCAGCGGATACAGCGCGGCGACGCCAAGCTGGACATCCGTGACCATCAGCAGCAACCGAGCCCAATCCACTGGCTCGCCAATCAGTTGGACCAAGAATGGGGCCACAGGGAACACGATCTATGGCTACTTTCTCCAGCGTTATTCCAGTTCCCTAATCGGCGCACGCAAGTTCGCCAGCAGCATCGACATGAACGACGATGGCGACAACATGACCGTGCAACCGATCTGCACGTTGGTCGATCATGCGATCAAGAACTCGGCGTCTTCGAGCTTCGTGTGGAGTAACGGCGCCTTGCAGGAGTTCGCGGATATCCTCGTCGGCGCGAGCGACGGCCTGTGGGCTTGCACGCTTCACCTGTTCAAAGACAGCGGCTTGACGCCATCACGATCCGACACAGCAGCCACCTACACCGCGAGCGGCGTCGAGGCGGATTTCAGTGGGTATGGCGCGGTCGGCATCGCCTGGCAGGCCGACGTTCTCGTCGCCGACCAGATCAGGATTCCCGCCGATCAGATGGTCTGGACCAAGAACGGAGCCACAGGCAACACGATCTACGGCTACTTCATTCTCGATGCCTATGGTCGCCTGGTCGGCGCGAAGAAGTACGACACGCCCGTCGGTATGACTGCCAATGGACAGCAACACACCGTGCAGCTTGTTTACACGATTGAAAGCGAGCTCTAGCCGAGGGCTGGGCTCAGGACCTCAAACCATGAGAGGATTACCATGAAGATCTCCGATTCCGCTCGCAACGCTTGCGTCAACGCCGTGGCCGGCCTCCTCGACGGCGGCTCGTCCAACGCCAACATCACCATCCGCACCGGCGCGGCCCCGACGAACACAACAGACCCAGATTCGGGCACGCTGCTGGCAACGCTGCCGACGAGCGATCCCGCGTTTGGCTCGGCTTCGGGCGGCACGGCCACCGCCAACGCCATCACCAGCGACACGAACATCGCCGCCACGGGAACCGCCGGCCACTTCCGCGCCAAGGACTCGGATGGCACCACGGTCTTCCAGGGGTCGTGCGGCACCTCCGGCGCCGACATCAACTTCGACTCCGTGTCGTTCATCGCCGGCGGCACGTGCGCGATTTCGAGCCTGACGCTCACCCAGCCGGCGGCCTGACGTTTCCGATCAGATTCGTTCCTTGGAGAAATGGCCCATGCTGACTTTTCCATTCCCCGACATGGTGGTCAGTGGCGCGGGAACCGTGAGGCCGCCGCCGCTGACCGACGATGACCTGGCCGCGATGTGGCAACGCGCCGAGACGGTTGACGATCCGCAGATTCGCACCGACCTCTTTCGCCTGTTGACGGCGGTGGAAGCGCTGACTGACACACAAGGTCGGGGGAAGTAGTAGGCGTTTCCCGACGAGGCTGACAAGCGCGCAGGATGCGGTCCGTCCATGCAGCTGCGCTTTGTCCAATAACCTAAGTGTCCAGAATGGTAAGGAAGCGGATGAAGTCGAAAGTAATCAGTTTTCTCAATTCATTCCTGGAAAATGATTTACGATCCAATTCTCGATAATTCACATCTTGATCGCGTGCTACGATTGTTTTCGATGTAGCACTTGCTATAATCAAAATGCAGGCCCTTCCGACAGAAAAAATGCCGGCGAGCCGCGATAACGGCTGGCCGGCGTGTGGGGGCGTAGTTCAATGGCGAGAACTCCCGACTTCTAATCGGGTCATGCGGGTTCGATCCCCGCCGCCTCCACATTTTATTTGTACGCGGGCGAACCCCGGAAATCAAGTCGATTGGGCATGCAGTATTCATGGAGTCGTTGGCGTGGAGTACCTACCCAAGGATTTTGCGGATCGCATCAAGCGCCTGCGCGGTCGCCTGGGCCTGACCCAGACCCAACTCGCAGTAATGCTCGGCGTCTCGTTTGCCACGGTGAACCGCTGGGAGAATAACCAGGCTCGCCCCTCTCAGCTTGCCTGGACCCAGATTGACAAGCTGACCGCCGGCGAAGAAAAGGAACAAGCCGAGCCAGTATCCGTTCAACCAGTCCTGGACTTCACTGCCAACCCATCGGCAGTGCGGGCCTTGGCGGAAGGCGAGCGCCTGTCCTTTGGTCACCTGGCCAACCCGGCCTTCGCCACGGAGATTTCACAGATCGATCCGTTGCCCCACCAGCGTCTGGCTGTTTACGATCACCTTCTCAAACAAGAGCGCCTTCGTTTCCTGCTGGCGGACGACGCCGGCGCCGGCAAGACCATCATGACGGGCCTGTACATCCGCGAGATGCTGTCGCGCCGGCTGATGAAACGCATTTTGATCGTCGCACCGGCCGGGCTCGTAGGCAACTGGCGGCGCGAGATGGAGAAGCTCTTCAGTTTGAGCTTCAAGGTCATCAGCGGCGGCGACGCCCGCAACGCCAATCCATTCACAGGTGAAGGAAGCGACCGCGTCATCATTAGCGTTGATACGTTGGCCAGCACGCGCGTCTTCGGTCGGTTCAAGGAATCGACGGTCATCCCCTATGACCTTGCGGTCTTCGACGAGGCGCACAAGCTCTCGGCCAAACAGGAAGGGGACCTGTATGTCCGCAAGACCGATCGCTATTGCGTGGCCGAGGCGCTTGCCGGCGTCAAAGGCATCGACCCATCCTGGGCGTTGCCGTGGAGCGCTCACCACCTGCTGCTGCTAACCGCCACGCCGCACATGGGCAAGGACTATCCCTACTATGCCCTTTGGCGGCTTCTTGAGCCCGACGTGTTGTCCACGCTTGAATCGTTCCAGGACTATCCCCGCGAACGCCGCCAGCTTCACTTCATCCGCCGGACCAAGGAAGAAATGGTCTACCTGGACGGCCGGGCCATGTACCCCAAGCGAATCTCGGACACGCTCGGTTACGATCTGGCCCACGGAAAGGTCAGCGAGCAGACGCTGTACGATGAAACCACCGAATACCTGCGCCTGATCTACAACAAGGCGAAGATGCTCAACCGCACCGCCGCCCGGCTGGCGATGAGCGTCTTCCAGCGCCGTCTCGCCAGCTCCACCTATGCCCTCATGCGTTCCTTTGAGCGGCGCATTGACAAGCTCGTTGATCTAATCGCTCAGATTCAGGATGGTCGGCTGACGGTCGAGCAGCTTATTACCATGCAACGGCGCATGCACGAGGACGACGACCTGTTCGAGAGCGAGACGGCTGACGAGGAGACAGCCCAGGGCGAGCGTGAAGGAAACGAGGTCGCCGAAGACAAGATACTCCACGGTGTCGTTGCCGCGTCACTGCTCGACCTTCAGGCAGAACTGGAACAGGTCAAGCAACTCCGCGAACTGGCCAAGCGCGTCTATGGCGCCGGTACGGAATCGAAGTTCGAGCGCCTGCGGGAAGTTCTGGTCGATCCCAAGTATGCCGACGAGAAGCTGATCATCTTCACAGAGCATCGCGATACGCTCGATTTCCTGGTTCGCCGACTTGAGGGCATGGGTTACACGGGCCAGGTCGCACAAATCCACGGCGGCATGCACTACACCGAACGCGAGGACCAGGTGGAGAAATTCCGCAGGTCCGCAAGCCAGGGTGGAGCGCGATTCCTGGTCTGCACCGACGCCGCCGGCGAAGGCATCAACCTTCAGTTCTGCTGGATCATGATCAACTACGACGTGCCCTGGAACCCCGCGCGCCTTGAGCAGCGCATGGGCCGTATCCACCGCTACGGCCAGAAGCACGATCCGGTCATCATCCTCAACCTCGTCGCGCCGAAAACGCGCGAAGGTCGCGTGCTTCAGACGCTATTAGACAAGCTCGAGAAGATCCGCAAGGAACTGCGGTCGGATAAGGTCTTCGACGTGATTGGTCGTCTGTTTGACGGCGTCTCCATCAAGCAGTACATGGAGATGGCCGCCGTCGATGGCCGGGCCGACGAAGTTCTCCGCGACCTCGACGGCACGCTGACCAAGGAGCAAGTCGAGGCCTTGGTTGCGCGAGAGAAGACGCTATACGGCAGCGGCGGCGACGTCGCCAAAGAACTGCCGCGCCTTCGCGAAGACATCGACCGCGAGATGTACCAGCGGCTGCTGCCGGGTTACGTCCGCCAGTATTTCGAGAACGCGGCCCCGCTGGTCGGCATTGACCTCGTCGGTGATCCCGGCGAATGCTTCGGGCTGCGTTCGCGCAATGGAACCAAGGCAGACCGCCTTCTGCACGTCATCGAATCGTATCCCGAACCGCTGCGATCCTGCTTGTCGTTCGTGCGTCCGAAAGAACCCGATGACGGCATCTGGGTTCATCCCGGCGAGCCGTTGTTCGAGACCTTCCGCGAGCTTGTTGGCGAACGCCTCGGCGACCAGGCCCTGCGCGGCGCGGTGTTCATCGACCCGGCTGCGGAAAAGCCCTACCTTTTCCATCTGGCCCTGGTCTCGGTGGTTCGGGATGCCGACCCGGCATTTGCCGACCTGTCTCAGGGCGAAGTTCTGGCATGTCCACTCGTCGGCGTCAAACAGTTCGAGGGTTCCCAGATCGTCGTCTGCCCTGTGGAGCATCTCTTGCTGCTCAAGGGTGGACGCGGCCTGCCGGCCTCGGGGCAACGGCTCGCGGTGACCGCCAAGGACTTGCTGCCCCAGGCCCTCGCGTTCCTGGGCGAGCGCGTGGGGCGGGAAATGGCGGTCTCGCGCCGCAAGGCGCTCTTGTCCACGCTATCCGAACGCGAGAGCTTCATTCAGCGAGGCTTCGATTTTCAGGAAGCGGAGTTGGCGGCAGCGCGATCCAAGCAATCGGAGAAAGCCCGCGCCGGCAACCTCGGGGCACAAAAGGAACTTGCCCGTGTCAAGGATCTGCAGCGGCTTGTCACGCAGCGGCGTCACGAGGCGATTGCCGTCCTGCGCCGCGAGCCGGAGTTGATCGGCGCAGGCAAGATAGAGTTCATCGCTCACGCCCTCGTGGTGCCGTCGAGCGATCCCGCCGATCGTGAGCAGTTCGACGCCAAAACCGACGAAGTGGCAATGGCCCTGGCATGGGCATTCGAGGAATCCGCAGGCGCGATCGTCAAGGATGTTCACACCCCCGAACTGGCCCGTGCTGCGGGGCTGTCCGACAATCCAGGCTTCGACCTCTGGTCGATCCGGCCGGCCGAGAAGCGGAGTATCGAGGTCAAGGGCCGGGCCGGCGTTGGCGAGGTCGAGATCTCCGCGAACGAATGGGCCAAGGCGTGCAATCTCCGCAACGGTTACTGGCTATATGTCGTTTTCGATTGCGCGACGCCGAACCCGCGCCTGGTCCGCGTCCGCGATCCCTTTGGAGCGCTGCTTGCCAAGGTAAAGGGCAGCATGATGGTGAGCGCCAAGGCCATCTTGGAAGCTGCCGATTAACCACACAGGAAATCCATGACAGATAAGCCGCGACTCATTGAATTCGCCTTCCCGCTGAAGCAGACCTCGCTGGACAGCGTGCATGAGAAGAACGTGCGCCATGGGCACATCTCGACCTTGCACATCTGGCCGGCACGGCGGCCGCTGGCGGCGTGCCGGGCGGCGCTCATCGCAACCCTCTTGCCCGATCCAGGCACGGCGGAATTGCGACAGGAACTGTGCGAGAAGATTGCCGGCAAGGTCGTCAAGAAGATCGAGAAGAAGAAGATGCCCGGCGGGCAGATCGTTGAGCGCGAGAAGGAGGAGACTGTCGGTGGCATCCTGCATTGGGGCCGCGAGACCACGAACGCCGAAACGCTGGAATGGTTCCGCCAGGAGATTCGCAAGGCCTACGGCGGCCGTGCGCCCAGGGTTTTGGACCCATTCGCGGGCGGCGGCGCGATCCCGCTCGAGGCGATGCGCCTGGGCTGCGAGGTGACGGCTATCGACATTAACCCCGTGGCCTGGTTCATCCTCAAGTGCACGCTGGAGTATCCGCAGAAGCTGGCCGGCAAGACGCTGCCGCTGCCCGCGTTCATCCTCGACAACGAGGAGTTCATGAACGCCTTCTACAAGGCGCACCCGCACCTCGTTGGCCGAACCAAGCGGACCAAGAAGCAGAAGGAGGATGACGCCCAGAATCTGTTTACGATGGGCAAGAAGGATTCCGGCCGCGCGCCCAAAGCAGACCTCGCCTGGCACGTCCGTGCGTGGGGCCAATGGGTGTTGGACAAGACCCGACGCGAGCTGGCCCGCTTCTATCCCGTCTATGCCGATTTTGAGCCGCTGGTGAAGGATGTCAAGTCCTACGAAAAGCAACCGATGCGGCTCGTCCCCTTGAAGGAGGATGGCACTGCAGACATTGACTCGCTGAACGCGGAATTCGGTGAAGATTACCTCAAAGTAAAGGGAAATCCACGCTGGATCGCCAAGCCGACGGTGGCGTACCTATGGGCGCGAACGGTGACGTGCAAAAACTGCCGGGCAACAGTGCCGTTGCTTAAGACGCAATGGCTATGCAAGAAAAAAGACGGCAATCGGGAGCGAGTACTTCTCACGATGGTGCCGAACTCAGCCGGTACGTCAGTCATATTCGACGTGAATAACAATGTCCCGTCACAGGGCGGTAATGCAGCTCAGAAGCGAGAGCACGATAAGCGAATTGGCGCAGGTACGATGTCGAAAGCCGGAGCGAAATGTCCGTGCTGCCCGACGATCATGACGATGGAAGACATCCGCGTCGAGGCGCAAGCGGCACGGTCCGGTTTGATTCCAACTGTAGTCGCAGTTGACGGTCAGCGGTCGAAAGAATTTCGCCCCTTCACGGACGCTGAAAATGAGGCCGCCGAGAGGGCGAAAGGATTGGTTGCTGAGGTTCTCGCAAAGTTGCCAGACGGGGACTTTCTGGAGGCGACCCCCGCCGGTGGTGGGCGAAAGGCCGCCCGTGCATTTTCGCTTCACAGCTATGGCCTGCGGGAATGGCGACACCTGTTTACGGATCGACAGAGGCTTGCACTAGGCGTCATCGCTCTCAAGACCTTGGACGCGTATCACGCAGTGCGTGAACATGGTTATGACCCGACTTGGGATGAAGCTATTACGGCCTATCTCGTCTGTGGATTTGAGCGGCTCGTCGATTTTGCTAATGTCAATGTGCAATGGAAAATCGACGTTCCAACTATCAATCATTCGCTTGTGCGATTTGCGATTCAGATCACATGGGATTTTGCGGAGGGGAATCCTGTTGGTGTGATGGCCGGAAGTTACATTAAGTGTTTGGATCGAATCGCAACGGGACTGGCCACTCTTTGTACCCTTCCACCGGGCCTTCCAAAGCCAACGATCCAGAGAGCGTCCGCAACGACTCTGCTTCCTGAGGTTGATGTCATTGTCACCGATCCCCCATACTACGATGCCATTCCTTACTCTGATCTCATGGATTGGTTCTACGTTTGGCTTCGCCGGGTCGCGCTGAGAATCGGTCCCGCATTTGCGGACGCGATGCGAGATAGACTTGGGCCCAAGTGGAACAAAGAGACTGCCGACGGTGAACTCATTGACGACGACACGCGACACGACGGCGACACGACGCGGTCAAAGGAAGCTTACGAGAACGGAATGACCCAAGTGTTTCAGCGATGTGCGGCAAGCCTTACTCCCAACGGACGACTCGTAATTGTGTTCGCCAACAAGCAACCAGATGCGTGGGAGACGCTCGTCGGTTCACTTATTCGCTCAGGCTTTGTTGTCGATGGGAGTTGGCCCATTCAGACCGAACAGCCTAGTCGGATGCGCGGAATCTCCTCGGCAGCGCTTGCCTCTTCGGTGTGGTTAGTTTGCAGAAAGCGTTTGGAGTCCGCCCGCCCCGGCTGGGACAACAAAGTCCTCGAAGACATGCGCACCAACATCGCTCAGCGTCTCCGCGACTTCTGGGACGCCGGCATCCGTGGCCCCGACTTCGTCTGGGCGGCCACCGGGCCAGCCTTAGAGGCATACAGCAAGCACCCCGTCGTCAAGATGGCTAATGATCCCG
Organism: Planctomycetia bacterium; assembly: GCA_005799265.1. GTDB lineage: Bacteria > Planctomycetota > Planctomycetia > Gemmatales > Gemmataceae > SIAQ01. The sequence goes on from SYHD01000187.1 coordinate 10,634, forward strand.
GCAAGACGCTAACCGTGTCGGAGTTCCTGAACCACGCCCGCCGTATGGTCGTGGATTTCGTGGTCGGCCGCGTACTGGAAAAGAGCGGCGACGGCGCAGTCGAGGCTGCCGTCGATCGGCTCGACGAAGCGACCGCATACTACTTGCTTCATCGCAACGATTTTGGGATCGACGACGCGCCCGTCGGGGCCTGCATCCTCTATGCGACGGCGTGCGGTTTATCCGATCAGGAGTTAATTCGCGATTGGGATCTCTTAGTGAAAACCGGCGGAGATGATTCCGCCGAAGAAGAGGAAGGCGACACCGAGGGCGACGACGAACCATCCGAGGAATCCGGCACCGGCAACAAGGTAAAGCTCAAGCCGTGGAACCAACGGCGCGCCCGCTCGATGGGCTACGAGGCCCCCGGCGGTCGTCCCGTGCCGCTCATCGACCGCATCCATCGGCTTATGCTCTTGTGGAAGGCCGGCGACGTTCACAAAGTAGACGAGTACCTCGACGAGCACGGCCTGCGCCGGCACGAGCTGTTCCGCCGGGTGCTGCAATCGCTCATCGAACTATCAAAGGCCGCCAGCGAAGAGCGCTCGCTGCTGGAAAGCCTGAGCAATCACATCGGCGCCAAGGGCGCGAAGAAGAAAGAACAACAGCCCACTCTCGCCTATGGCGACGAGGAATAATCGGGAGAAACGACATGGCCAAGCTACCCTGGAAACCGTGGCACGAAGTAGTCAAGCTGCGTGACGATTTGAAATCCGGCGATCTGTCATTGCAGATGTTCGCGGCCGACCTGTACGAGGTCCTCATGCAGCGCGGCAAGCAGCCGGTGTACGAGAATCCGGAGAGCTTCTTCAGCCTGACCTTCCCGACGCACAACCTGCGAAACCTGGTGCGCGACGTGGCGCTGCGCCTGGCTAACAAGAACGACAAGGCCGTGCGCCAGTTGGAGCTGACCTACGGCGGCGGCAAGACGCACACGCTCATCACGCTGAACCACCTGGCCCAGGACCCGGATAACCTGCCTGACCTGCCCGCCGTCCACGAGTTCACCCAGGCCATCGGTCAGAAGCCGCCCAAGGCTCGCGTGGCCGGTTTGTGCTTCGACAAGCTCGATGTCGAGAAAGGGATGGACGTCCGCAGCCCGGCCGGCAAGACGCGCCGTCTCAAGCACCCGTGGAGTGTCCTCGCCTATCAGGTTGATGGCGACGAAGGACTGAAGGTGTTGCACTCGGAGAACAAGGCCGAGGAGCGCACGACCGCACCGGCCGAGAACACGCTCGTCGAATTGCTGGAGTTGCCGGGCAAGGAAGGGCTTGGCGTTCTAATTCTCATGGACGAAGTGCTGATGTACGCCAAAGAGAAGGTAATCCAGGACCGGGACTGGCGTGAACGGCTGATCAATTTCTTCCAGTATCTCACGCAGGCGGCCCCGAAGGTCAAGCGTTGCTGCATCGTCGCCTCGCTGCTGGCGACCGATCCAAACAAGACGCGGGACGAGCAGGGGCGGCAGTTGCTCGGCGACTTTTACGACATCTTCCGGCGCGAAAAGGAAGAAGGGGTCGAACCGGTTGGCAAGGCTGACGTGGCCGAGGTGCTCAGGCGGCGATTCTTCAAGCCTGAGTCCATCAACGACCAGGGCGCGTTCCGCCAGCACGTCATTGCCGCGCTCAAGGGCATTCAGGCGGTAGACGAGCAGACCGCCAAGGCTGGCTCGTCGGCTGAGGATCGGTTCCTGAGGAGCTATCCGTTCCATCCCGATCTCACCGAGGTGCTTTACGCCAAGTGGACCCAGATGCGAGGGTTCCAGCGGACCCGCGGCGTGCTGCGCACGTTCGCCCTAGCGCTGCGCGAAGCCGCGAAGTGGGACGACTGCCCGCTGGTGGGGCCCGCCGTTCTGCTCGGCGCACCGGGCCAAGAAGACGTGTCCGAGGCAATGCGCGAGCTCGTGACCGTTGCCGACACCGAAGAGCATGAAGGCCGCAAGACCGCGTGGACGCCGATCCTGCTGGGCGAGTTTGGCCGGGCGCAGGATGTCCAGAAGGAATCGGTGGGCCTGAAGTCGCGTGAGATCGAGCAGGCGGTCGTGGCGACGTTCCTGAACTCGCAGCCGATCGGACAGAGCGCCCGCACCCGCGAGCTGACAATTCTGATTGGGGCAACTCGGCCCGACAAGATCGAGCTGGAGAAGGGATTGCTGAGATGGTCGCAGGCCAGCCACTGGCTTGACGACCTCTATGCCCCGGAGGGGGATCAGTTGCCAGGCACGTGGCGGCTTGGGAACCGACCGAACCTTAACCAAATGCATGCCGTGGCGGCCAAGAGCATCGGCGACGAGTTGGTCCGTGCCCGGCTCATTGACGAGATCGGCAAGGTGAAGAAGCTGACGGCTGGGGCGTCGGCGGCTGGCGTTCAGGTCCACACCCTGCCACTCAAGCCAAGTGATGTGAAGGACGACGGCGACTTCCGCTACGCGATCCTCGGGCCGGGCGCTGCCTGCGATTCCGGCAAGCCGAGCCCCGAGGCCAGACGCTTTCTGGACGAGAACACCGGGCCAGACAACCCACGCGTTTATCGCAACGCCGCGCTGTTGCTCTGTCCTTCCAAGGACGGGTTGGAGGTTGCCGAGGCCAAGATCCGCGACTACCTGGCATGGGAAACAGTGCGCGACGAACTCAAGAAGCAGGAGGAGGGCGGCAGCGTCGATGCCGCCCGCATGCAGACGTTGGTGATGAACATCGAAAAAGCCAAGAGTAGGGTTCCCGAGGCGATCCTCCAAGCGTACAGCACGGTGGTCACGGTTTCGGAGAAGAATGACATTCAAGCGTTCAAGATCACCGTGAGCGACGATCCGCATTTCACGACGATCAAGGGCGACAAGCGCGCTCGTATTCAGGACACCGCGATCACGGCGGAAGCGCTCCTTCCTGATGGGCCATACGACCTGTGGAAAAAAGGCGAAACGAGTAGACGAATCACGCACCTGGCCGGCGCGTTCGCACAGTTGCCACACCTACCGAAGATGCTCAAGGCCGATGCCATCGTGGACACACTGGTCGATGGCTGCGACCAGGGAGCGTTCGTCCTTCGCTTGACGAGACCGGATGGAACGTTTCGCACCTGGTGGCGTTCGCGGCCCGACGAAACGGCTCTCAAAGACCCAGCGCTCGAACTCGTGCTGCCGGAGGGTGCCGAACTTGCCGAGGTAAGCGCTGAGTTGCTCACCCCGCAGAAGTTGTCCGAATTGTGGCCGGGCGACGAAATCACGGTGCAAACGGTCATCGATTATTTCGTCGGCGGCAAAGTCGTGCAAGTCGAGAAGGATGGTTACTCCGAGCCAGTCCAGATCCCGAAAGCAAGTCAGGACGTCGTCGAGAAAGCCATCGCAGAAGCCGTCGAGGCCAGTTCGGTCTGGCTGCTGTCCGGGCCAGCCAGCATCCTCGGTGAGCCGATCCCCGCTGGCGTGCTAACGCCGGCGGCCAAGTTATCCGTTCCGCCGGCGACCATCGCTGCAGCGGAGATCCTGCCAGAAAACCTCCCGGCTGCGTGGAAAGACGACGAGGCCACGGCACTGGCTGTGGCAACGGGGTTGTCGCAGAAAGCCGGCAAGGTGCTGCCGTGGAAGACGGTCCGAGACGTGGTCACCGGCGCGCTCCAGGCCCGGTTCACTGAATTGGTTGACGCCACGGTGAAATGGCCATGCGAGTATCACGCTGCCCAGACGATTCGACTCAAGGTCGCGACCGGCGGCGGCACTGGCGGCGGCGGCGGTGGTGGGTTTGACACCGGGACCGGCGGTCTCAAGAAGAAATTGGTCGGCGTCGCGCCGTTCGAGCCGGCAGAGCTTCAGGACCTTGGGGACGTGGTCCCGAAACTGCTGGACCTGAAGGCGAAATCGAAGGTGCCGATCCAGTTCCAGGTTCGGGTCGAACTTGGGGACGGGACCGACTTGCCGTCAGCGACACTCGCCGATCAGCTAAACAAAATTCTGGCTACGGTCAAGGATGGGTTCCGGGTGCAGTAGGCGCCTTCCTCGGCCTCCACTTTCTGTGTCTGCCGCCAGCTCAGCGCAGTCCCTTTGAGGGCTTTGCGTTTGGGACCCTGCGCCAATCTACATCAAATTGCATGCGTCGGACTTGTTTTCGTTTACCAATCAGGTAAACTAAAATAACGAAGGAGCCGATGATGGAGATAGCCTTCGGATCACGGAAGCTGCAGAAGCTGTGCAATTCCGAGAAGGAGATGCGGGCGAAGCATGGCGACCGTCTCGCGAAGGTACTCCAGCTGCGCCTCACCCAGATCGCGGCAGCGCCGACGCTGGAAGACCTGGGGAAGGTCCCTGGGGCTCGGTGCCACGAGTTAACCGCTGACCGGAAGGGGCAACTTGCCGTCGATCTGGTCCATCCGCGTCGCCTCGTATTCGAGCCGGACCACGATCCAGCGCCAGAAAAACCGGACGGCGGGCTCGATTGGCAACAGGTGACTCGCGTGATCATCATCGATATTGTCGATTACCACTGAACGGAGAAAAGAAGGCATGACATAGCGTTCTTTGAGCCTCAGGGAGACCCCCGGTGAGGATTGCCGGGGTGAATGGAGGAGACTCTATGGCGCCTGCACGAGAGAAAATGATCCGACACCCTTACGAACCCGACTACGTTGTACCACCCGGACTGACCCTTCAGGAGACCATCGACGCTCAAGGAATCGACCAAAGGGAACTTGCCGTGCGGTCAGGGCTTTCCGCGAAGCATATCAACCAGGTGATCAAGGGCGTTGCGCCCATTACGCACGATACCGCGATCCGCCTGGAGCGTGTTACGGGTGTGCCAGCGCAGATGTGGAATAACCTGGAAGCCAACTACCAGGAACAGCGTGCGCGTCTCGCAGAAAAAGTGAGAATGGAAAGCGATCTGGACTGGCTCAGCACGATCCCCACCAAGGAACTAATCAAACGTGGCGTGATCGAGGACACCGCCGACAAGGTCAGCCTGCTTCAGGCCGTGCTAGCGTTCTTCGGCGTTGCCTCGGTCAAGGCCTGGAAGGAGGGATGGGCGAACCACCAGTTCTCGTTCCGCAAGTCGCCGACTTTCAAGGGCAAGGACGGCGCGATGGCTACATGGCTGCGCCTAGGCGAACTCGAGGCCAAGAAGGTCGTGTGCAAGCCGTTCGACAAGGCCGCGTTCCGAGCGGCCCTCGATGCGATCCGAAAGCTGACGGTGGAAGGGCCGGACGTGTTCGTTCCAGCAATGCTCAAACTCTGCGCAGCGGCCGGCGTGGCCCTGGTCCTGGTGCCAGAAATCAAGGGTGCCCCGGTGAGTGGCGCGGCGAAGTGGCTTACGGCTAACAAGGCGATGATCTGCATCAATCTTCGCGGGAAGAGGAACGATCGGTTCTGGTTCACGTTCTTCCACGAAGCTGGCCACATTCTGAACGACAGCAAGAAGGAAACCTACATCGACGTGGACTACCAGGACGATCCCCGCGAGCAGAACGCTAACCGCTTCGCGGCCAACCTGTTGATCCCCGAAGATCGTGAGGAGGAACTTCAAGGGCTGAAGAGTTACCAATCCGTGGCGGCGTTCGCCGACGAGATTGGCATCGCCGCGGGCATCGTCGTAGGGAGGCTCCAGTGCGAAGGGATCATCCCCTACAGTCATTTGAACAAGCTGAGGATCCCGCTCGATTGGGCTTGATTCAAGAACTGGTCGGATTCCAAGTAGGGAAGCCGGCCGGTTCGGATCACTCGAATCCTTGGACCGTTGGGCCTTCCCATCTCACTCTGCGCTTGCCAGCTGACCACCTCCCTATCTTTTGTCCCGTCCCGAAAGCTGTTCAAGCCCGATTTTTCTTTGACGGAATTGACGAAGCGATGATTTTTTTCTCGCTTGGACACTTGGGTTGTGGAGCGGCTACATAGTGTCGACTTGTTCAGAACGACCCAAGTTTGTCAGCTGCACGATCATTGCGATATTTTTCAGGAAAATTGAATAGTTACGCAAAGTGTTAATATTAAACGACATAAGATAAATAAGCAGGCCTGGACCAGAGGCGAAAATCAATAAATCACGGGTGCCTGTGAAAAATCTCAAGTCGCCGTAATTATTACTTGATACAATCGGAATATGCGGCCTAGGTCGTATTCAAGACTTACCATGAAGGAGTTTGTCATGCCGGAAAGCAAGCCGACGGAAAAAAACACGGGCGAGCGAAACATCGTCAACGAGGAGGATGCGGAGGCGGTCGAGGCACGCGAAAAGTTCGAGGCTGAAGAAGGCGACACCGACAGCGAGAAGACGGGCCGCAAGCATGGCCGCAGTTTCATCTACATGTCGCTCGAGGATGCGGAAAAGGCTGCTCGAAAAATCGACGAACACGAACGCCGCATGGCGAAGAAGTCGTTCGCCCAGGCGCTGGGGCACCCCGAAGGGAAAGGTCGCTTCAAGCAGAAGTTGGCCGCCCTCGAGTCCTACGAGCTTATCAAGCTCGACAAAGACGATGTTCGACTGACCGACCTTGCCGTTCAAATGCTCTACGGCGGAAACGAGCAAGTCCGCGCCCAGGCCAGGGCCAAGGCCTTTCTCACCTACGATCTGTTCAAAAAGGTTTTCGTCGAGTGTCCGAAGAACCAGGATCATCTGATGTCCTACGTTAACGACTTTGTGCGTGTGACGCTCAAGATCGTCAATGAAGGGGAAATGTTCCTGAAGCGGTTCCTGGACTCGGCAGCGTATGCCGGGTTGCTGGACGGCGAACCATCTTCCAAGGCCCATTCGATCCGGCTTCGCCCCGCCGTGGCCGCTCCCTCCAATGGCGAACCAGGTTCTGATACGCAGGCAAAAGCCCCGGAAGACCAATGGGTGATGGTCCCTCCAAATGAGATCGCCTCGCAACTCGATGGTCTCGGCCTCGCGGCCTATCAGGATCGCTGTGATGTCTCACAACGATCCGCGGGCGAATTCACGATCAATATGGCTGATGGAAAGATCACAGTCGAAATTCGGCGTCCGATAAAAGTAGCGATCAAGACAACGAATGTGAACATGCTGGCGGACATGACAGAGATCCTGAAGGCGCTCCAGTCGAAGGGATTCAAGGCTTGATAGCATGCGATCCCCAAGAAGATGCGACTTTGTTGGGCACAATGGGGGGAACGAAGATGGCTCGCGAGAGTACCAAGGACGACCACCTCGATACCGAATCATTGGTCGGAGTTGCCGTAAGCGGCGAATGCATGCGTGCGCTCAAGGAACTTGAGCAATTGGTGCTCGGGGGGGTGAAGCATGGCCACTTCAAATGCACCGTTGTGTGCGAGATGACGAACGGGCGAAAGCGGCGTCTTGTCATTGAGGCTGGAAAGAGTCATCAGTACCTCATTCCCCCTGAGGAAGTCGAAAACGTAGACGTTTAGCGTAATGGGACGACTCCCGTGACGGGAGCGTCGATCAGCAACAATTTCAGTTGGATTCTCACCATCAGTGTGATTCTGAGGTCGAGGACCACGCAATGCGCCGCAACGGCCTACGCGCCGTTACGGGTGGTCTTCAACCGTGAACAACCCCAAAGAAAATCAGGGCTCAGCCCTCGTTTCCAAAACCTCACCACCGATCCGTGCTGCTGGGGATGGCGCGACGGAACTTGAGCCCCTCCTGCTGACAGCCAAGCAAGCGGCCGTCATGTGCGGCAAGAGCTTGCGAACTTGGCGCACATGGGACGCCGCCGGCTGGATTCCGCGCCCGGTGCGCATCGGCAGATCGACGCTCTGGCGTGCAGATGAGCTGCGCGAATGGGTTGCGGCTGGATGCCCGCGCCGGCCTCAGTGGGAGGCGCAGAAATGACGGTGCCCATCAACCTCGACAGTCAGATCGGCATCGTGTTGGCCGATCGCCTTGGTCTTCAACTTCCTCGACGGGAAGGGCATGACCTCGCTGGTCCATGCATCGCATGCAAATCGAGCGATGCGTTCCGCCTCCACCAACAAACCGGTGTCGCTCATTGCTTTTCGTGCGGAGGCAAGTGGTCGCCATTTCACGTCGCCGAAGCCGTCCTCAAAGATCGAGAGCAAGCCAAGGCCCTGCTTGTGGAAATAGGCGCGTTCCAACCGACCAACAACAACTCGACGCCCACGATGGACCCCATCACGGCCATCGCTCGGCAGAAGGGAATCACGCCCGACGCGCTCAGAACATTCGGCGCCCAAACGATTTCGACCAGCCTGATCCGTCTTCCGTGTTATGGCCCCGATGGCAAGACCTGCACGACGTTCTCCATGAACGTCCAAGGGGGCAAGGGCATGTTCGCCAAGGGCAAGCCGGCAGGGCTGTTTTTCCCGCACGCCGACGGCAAGGTGCGCCTACCCAAGGCTGGCGAGACTTGGCATCTGGTCGAGGGCCCAAAGGACGCGGCCGCGCTTCACGGCCTGGGCATGCTGGCGTGCGGCTTGAACACCTCCCGGTTGGCTGCAAAGTTCACCCGGCTTTTCGCCAGCATCGAGATCGTTCTCATCCCTGACCGCGACCGGGCTGGCGAGGATGGCAGCCAGTTCTCGGCGCGGGTGCTACGTGGAGTTGCCAAGTCGGTGCGGATCGCCGTGCTGCCGGCCGAGTTCAAGGAAAGCGATGGTGCCGATGTCCGCGACGTGTTGCGCGGGCCAGGTGGGCGCGAGCAAGTTTTGCAAGCAATCACCGACGCTCGCCAGCCGGATGGTTGGGAAGTCGAACCTGCGGAAGATGCCACGGCACCGGCGGTCGCATCGGTGGATGTCGCGCTCCCTGAGGGCGATCCAATCAAGCTCCAGGTGTCCCCGGCCGGGCGTCAACCACAGCGCCTCGTCGTAGCCATCCGTGGAAACGTCGAGCACCGCGACCGGATCAATACGGACAGCAGCCAATCGCGTGAGCGCTTTCTCAACAAGCTGGCAACGAAGTTCGGCATCGAACACGACGTCCTGGCCCCGCTGGTCGAGCCGCAGTTGACGAAGTTGGCCGGCGAGATTGACGAGAAGAATCCAGCGCCCGCCGGCCAAGGTGATGATGAAGCGCAAAGCCAGGCGACGTTGGCTGCGAACATGGCCGCCGAGTGGGAGTTGTGGCACACCCTGGGCAAAGAGGCCTATGCGACCATCATGTTGGGAAGCCACAAGGAGCATTGGCCGGTGCGGTCGCAGACGTTCAAGCGATTCATGGCCAAACAGTTCTTCGACGAGCAAGGCAAGGCCATGAACAGCGAGGCGCTGGCGGCGGCGGTGAATTTGCTCGAAGCCAAGGCACTTTTCGAGGGTGAGGAGCATCTCGTCCATGTGCGCGTTGCCGAGCACGAGGGCAGTGTCTTCTTCGACCTGTGCAACTCCGAGTGGCAAGTCGTGCAGGTGACGCCGCAGGGGTGGAAAGTAATCGACGACGCCCCCGTCCGGTTCCGTCGATCGCGCGGCATGCTCACATTGCCCGCGCCCGAGCGCGGCGGCACTGTGGATCAGCTGCGCGGGTTTCTAAACCTTGACGAAAACGCCTGGCGGCTCGTGATCTCATGGCTCGTCGCCACGCTGCGCCCGCGCGGCCCGTATCCGATCCTGGCACTGTTTGCCGAGCAAGGTTCGGGCAAGAGCACCATTGGTCGGCTGCTCCGCGAATTGATTGATCCGAACAAAGCACCACTCCGGGCCGAGCCAAATGATGGGCGCGACTTGATGATTGCCGCCAACAACTCGTGGTGCATGGCTTACGACAACCTATCGCATGTGCCGCCGTGGCTGTCCGATGCGCTGTGCCGGCTCAGCACGGGCGGCGGGTTCTCCACGCGCGAACTTTATAGCGACAGCGAAGAAATCATTTTTGACTCGCAGCGTCCCTTGCTGCTGACGAGCATCGAAGAGGTTGCCTCGCGCTCAGACCTTCTCGATCGGTGTCTGATCGTCTGGCTGCCGGCAATTCCCGAGGATCGGCGCCGATCAGAGGCAGAGCTGTTCGAGGCGTTTCATAAGGTCCGTCCACAGATCCTGGGCGCGTTGCTCGACGCCGTCGCCGTGGCAATTCTTCGCCTACCATCGATCAAGCTTCCCACGCTGCCCCGCATGGCGGACTTCGCGATATGGGCGACGGCAGCGGAGACTGCATTCGGCTGGCCCAGTGGAACGTTCGTTACGGCCTACCAGGGCAATCGCGAGTCGGCCAACGAGGTCGCGCTCGAAGCATCCGTGGTCGCCCGGCCGTTGCTGGACCTGCTCGAGGCCCAGGGTGATTGGTCTGGCTCGTCTGGCGAGTTGCTGAAGGCCCTGGAAGTGCGCGAGGGTGAGCAGGTACGCAAGCAGTCGGGCTGGCCCAAGAACCCGCGGTCATTGTCTGGGCACTTGACGCGACTGAAGCCCAATCTACGTGAAGCGGGCTGGGTCTTGGACCAAGATCGCAGCTCGAAGAAACGGTCCTGGTCGATCCAGCAGGCTGAACCCGCGCCGCGACCGTCATCCTCTGCGTCATCCGAAGGTCAACGCGATTCGATGCCAAGCGATGCGGATTGGACCGACGTGGGCCGGCATGACGCAGATGACGCTGGTGACGCAAGCGCCGGGAACGGTTGGAACCCCGACCGGTACTGATCGCGGACGGGCCAGATTGACCGACAATTGCCTTGAAATGTGCGCGGAAACGAGCAAGGGTGGTCCTGGTCGATATTCTAACGATGAGGAGGCCAAACATGGCGAGTTTGTACAAGAAACCGATCACCGTGACCGACCCGAAGACGGGCGAGAAGGTCAAGGTGAAATCGAAGAAGTGGTGGGGCCGTTACCGCGACGAGAACGGCGTCGAGCGCCGCGTTCCCCTGGCGATGGACAAGGGGGCCGCGCAGACGATGCTGAACGAGCTGGTCAAGAAGGCCGAGCGTCGGGGTGCGGGCATGGAAGACCCGTTTGAAGCGCACCGCCGCACGCCGATCGCGGACCACATCGCTGTCTTCCGGCAGTTTCTGGAAGGCAAGGGAAACACCGAAAAGCATGCTCGGCTGACATGCACCCGCGCCCAAGCCATCGTGGACGGCTGCAAGTTCAAGCGGATCGGTGATGTAACCCCGTCGGCCGTGGTAGAATGGTTGAAGAACGAGCGCGCTGCTGAGCGTATCGGCATCCAGAGCAGCAACTACTATCTCGCGTGCATCAAAGCGTTCTTGGCTTGGCTGGTCAAGGATGGGCGCACCGATCGAAATCCGCTCGTCCATCTTTCGGGCATGAATGCCAAGGTCGATGTGCGCCGGGAACGGCGTTCGCTGCCGCCGGATGAATTCGCGCTGTTCTTGGAGGCGGCACGCACGGGCGAGCCGAAACGAAAGGTCAACGGAGAAGACCGAGCCATGCTTTACCTGCTCGCTGCCAGCAGCGGATTCCGATGTTCCGAGCTGGCGTCGTTGACGCCGGAGTCGTTCGACCTCGACGGCGACTCGCCAAGCGTCACCGTGGAAGCTGCGTACTCGAAGCGCCGTCGCCAGGACATTCAGCCCCTACCGCGCGACGTGGCCACGGTCCTCGCAGCTTGGCTTCGCGGGAAGCCAGCGCAGCAATACCTATGGCCCGGCGGGTGGGTCAACCACGCGGCCAAGATGGTCAAGGCCGATCTCGCCGCCGCCCGCGACGCCTGGATTGGCAAGGCGACCACGCCGGAGCAAACCAAGGAGCGCGAAAAATCGGCGGTCCTGGTGTTCCGCGACAATGCCGACCACGTATTCGATTTTCATTCGCTCCGGCACCAGTACGTCAGCAACCTCGCCGCCGCTGGGGTCCATCCCAAGATCGCGCAGACGCTGGCCCGCCATTCGACGATCACGCTGACGATGGACCGCTACACGCACGTCGGCCTGTACGATCTGGCCGCGTCGGTCAACAGCTTGCCAGCGCTCCCGGTGGACGGTCCCGACGCGGACGCCAACGTCCTGAAGGCCACGGGTACGGACGATTTGGGGGTTTCCGAGGTGCCCACAGTGGTGCCGTCGGGTGCCGAAAACGGTGCCGTTCTGCCCGCATCGGCCACGTTGCGGTTCGCACCAGATTGCACCGAAACGAGGGGAGAAAGGAAAAAGCCCGACGCCGTAAACCCGCAACGGGGTAGGACGATACGCACCAATCCGCGCGAGCCTGCATCGAACTGCACGAAGGGAAAAGAAAGAGGCCCCTCCCGGATTCGAACCGGGGATGGCGGATTTGCAATCCACTGCCTTACCGCTTGGCTAAGGGGCCGGGAAAGGACTTGCTCTCGTTATAATCGGCACGGTCGCAGAAGATTCTTTAGTTCCCACGCGATTTGCCGAGTTGTCATTTTAATTGAATCTTGCCCGATCCGCAACGCTTTTGCAAGTTGATGTTAAGAACTCCGTCCACGCCCGTCCAGTCCCCTGCAGAACGAGGCCGAAAAATTTGGCCGCGCTTGGTAACCATTGCTTGACCATGCCGCCCCGTCTGCGATAATCACTCCATCACGCCTTTTTTCACACCTTGCCTCGAGGATTCGTCATGCCTTTCCGTTTGACTTGCCTCTCCGTCGTGCTCTTGAGTTTCGCGTTCGTCGCTGCGGCACGTGCCGACAACTGGGAACGCTTCCGCGGCCCCAACGGCAACGGCGTCTCGGACGACAAGAATATCCCAATCAAGTTCGGCGCCACCGAGAACGTGCGCTGGAAAGCCAAGATCCCCGGCGACGGACACTCCAGCCCAATCGTCTGGGGCGATCGCGTCTTCCTGCAAGCCTCGAGCGCCGATGCCTCCGAACGCCATTTTCTGTGCTTCGACGCCAAGACCGGCAAGGAACTCTGGAAGCGGTCAATACCGGGCGCCAAGGTCAAGTTTCGCAAGGACAGCTCGCATGCCTCGGCCACGCCGACCACCGATGGCGAGGCCGTTTACATCCCCTTCTGGAACGGCAAGGACATTATCCTGACCGCTTACAACTTCAACGGCGACAAGCTCTGGGATCGCAACATGGGTGAGTTCGTCAGCCAGCATGGCGCGGCGGCATCGCCGATCTTGTACAAGAATTTGCTGATCTTCTCGATGGACAAGGACGCCTTTCGCGACACGATGAAGCTGACTGGGCCGGTCACCAATCCTGCGAAGCTGTACGCGCTCGATAAGAAGACGGGCAACACCGTGTGGGAAATGAAGCGCGACGCCGTGCGGGCATGCTATTCCGTGCCATTCGTCCTCGAAAAGCCCGGCACGGCGCCGGAGCTGGTCGTCACGAGCTCGACGGGCATCACCAGCTACGAGCCGCTCACCGGCAAGCCGAACTGGGAGTGGAAATGGACCTTCAACAAGGGCCCGCTCCGCACCATCGCCGGCACAACGCACATTGACGGCGTCCTCCTGGCATGCAGCGGCGACGGCAGCGGCGAACGCCTCATGCAGGCCGTTGCCATGAACGGTCTGGGCAAGGACGCGCGTCCCGAAAGGCTCTGGGCCAACGCCAAGGAGTTCCCGTATGTCACCTGTCTCTTGACGCGCGGCGAGCACGTCTATTTCGTCAACGATCTGGGCCGGGCCGGCTGCTACCACGCCAAGACAGGCGCCAAGGTCTGGTTCGAGACGATCCCGGACGCAAAGTTTTACGGTTCGCCGGTGTTGATCGACGGCAAGATCTACGCCGCTAGCGAACAGGGAGACGTGTATGTGATCGCCGCCGAGCCGAAGTATCAATTGCTGGCACGGAATTCGTTCGGCGAGTTGATCGAATCGACGCCGGCGGTATCCAACGGCACGTTGTATATTCGCACGGCGACGCATTTGTACGCGATCGGCAAATGATTGAATTGTTTAGCGTTCGCGCGTCGCCGCGCGAGCGCTAAACAAATTCGCGCTAACTGCTCGCACTCCGATAGCGCTGCAGCGCCATGCGGAAAACGCGCCGGCTCACCCAGGCGACGATCAGCGCCGCCGTCAGCGCAAAGCCCGCGAGCCACGGCTCCACCGTTTTGACCATCACGCGCGCCGGCACGTTCGTCACGAGCATGATCGGTACGACGAACGAAAAGAACCAGCCCGCCGGCGACGCCCATTTGTTGCCGTCGAAGATCTCGCGCGGATAACGCATGAGCGTTGTGAACAGCCACCACATCTCGAACAGGCTCTGGTTGCGCATCAGCCACACCGACGCTGACGTCAACAGTAGCATGAATCCATACGCCAGCACGGCGCCGCTGGCAAAAAGCACGCAGAACGCGATCGTCGCGAACGGAGCGAACCCCCAACCGCCTGCCCAATAGGCGTAGCCCATCACGCCAAAGCCAAGCAGCACATTCGGCGCGCAGGACCAGTCGATGTGTCGGCAACTGACGAGAAACTGCTCGTCGATCGGCTTTAAGAGAAAGAAATCGAGATCGCCAGTGCGCACGAGGTCGGCGAACTGGTTGCAATTCTCCATGAACAACGTTTCGATCAGGCCGCCCATCGCGAAGTAACAGCCAATGAAGAAGAGGAATTCATGGATGTTCCAATCCGCGATCTTGGTCGTCTGCTCAAAGATGGTGAAGTTGAAGAGCAGCAGGATGCCGAGCCAGAGCAGCTCGACGAAGATCTTGACGAGGAAGTTGCCGCGAAACGCGAGCTCGCCCAGCAAGCTAAACTTGGCGAGCGAGAGCCAAAGATTGACGTAGCGAAGCATACAAGCTCCCGTGAGCCGAGCCGCTCCTAACCACCGTAAGCGCTATAGTGTCGCAAACCCAGGCGGTACATCCAGCGACAAAGTACGATCAGCCCAGTCGCCCAGCCCAATTCGATCAGAAGGCCGACGATCAAATCCGTGTCCGTCTTCTTTTCCAGAAAGACCATCGCCGGAAAGTACGCCATGTACTGGAACGGCAGCAGGTCGAGCGTCCTCGTCACGTAAGGGTATTGCTCCAGGAGATCGAGCGGGAACATCTGGCCCGACACGAAGAAGTTGATGATGTTGATAATGTACATGAGCGACGTCACTTCGAGGAACCAGAAACCGACGACGCCGATGCACGCCTCAAAGAAGAAGCCGATGATGAACGAGAGCAGCAGGGACGCGAAATAGGCGAGCCACGTCCAGCCATTCGACGGCAAATCGAAGACATGGCGAAACAAAAAAAAGAGCAGAGCATACGGCAACGCGGTCGTCGCAATGTAGGCGATCTTGTGCGCGCCGCGATACGACAAGAGATACCAAAGCATGTCGATCGGCTGGAGCAGATATTTCTTGAGATTCCCGTCGCGAATGTCGCGGGCGATGCCGGTGGACAGCCCGGGCATGCTCGAAAACATCCGGCTGATCTGTACGAGCAGGAGGTAGGCGATCATCTTGTCGCGCGTGAACCCGGCGATCTCGGTCTTGTCGGCGCCGTCATAGACCGCTTCCCAGAGCAAGAACGTCGTGATGAGCGGCAAGAAGCGAAAGAATGTCGTGAGAAAGAAATCCGCGCGATATGCAAGCCGCTCGACGAGCGAGATGCGCAGGATCTTCAGGTATTTGCGGAGGGAATCCATCATTATTTCGTTTAGCTGCGGGTCGCAGACCCGCGCGGCTCTGTGAACCGCGGCTAAACTCCTTGCTCGAAAACCTTCGCGATCATCTGGTCCAGCGGCGGATCGTGAATGCTGATATCCGCGACCGTGTGCCGCGCCAGAATCGTCGCCAGCACCTCGGGCACCCGATTGCGATCCACCTTGAGTTCGACAATCGGCCCCTCACGGCTCGTCACCTCTCCATAAGGCGCAAGGTCCGCCGGCGCCTCCGTTCCCTCGAATTGCAGTTTGACGAGCTTCTCGCCGCCGAAGCGATCGGTGATGCCCGTAAGCGCACCGTCGTACACGAGCTTCCCGTTCGTGATGACGAGCACGCGCTTGCACAGGGCCTCGACATCGCGCATGTAATGGCTCGTCAGCAGCATCGTCACGCCGCGCACGCTATTGTAGTCGCGCAGGCATTTCTGAATCGTCACCTGAGCAATGACATCCAGGCCGATCGTCGGCTCATCGAGCAGCAGAAGTTGCGGCTGATGCAAGAGCGCCGCGATCAGCTCCATTTTCATGCGTTCACCGAGGGACAATTCACGCACGGGCTGCCGTGTCAGTTCCTTGACGCCGAACAGGTCCGTCAACTCTCCGAGCGTGCGCGTGAATTGATCCGTTGGCAGCGAATAGATCTCGCGATGGAGCTGAAAGCTGTCAGCCGCGGGGAGGTCCCACCAGAGCTGATTCTTCTGGCCCATGACAAGAGCGAAGCGTCGGCGAAAGGCGTCCGCGCGCTGCCAGGGGACGTGGCCGAGCACCGTCGCCGTGCCGCGCGTTGGGTAGATGAGGCCGGAGAGCATTTTGAGCGTGGTGGTCTTGCTCGCGCCGTTGGGGCCGAGGAAGCCGACGA
>SYHD01000188.1 GCA_005799265.1 Planctomycetia bacterium
GCGCGCAGAAGATCGACCTCGTGCAGCATTGATTCTGGCACACAAACTTGCGGGCCGTGATCACGTAAACGACGGCGGTCTTTCCGAATGGCAGATCCTGAACGCGCCGTGTGTAATGGCCATGCATCCTCTCCGACGAACACCCACATTCCGGACAAATGGCGCTTGACGCAAGAAGGGCCCCTTCAACCGTGACGCCGTTGCCATCAAACTCGCAATGCGTGCACTGAAATTCCAGACCAGGCGGAAGTAGGTTCTGCAGAAAGGTTCCATCCATGATCGCTGACGGCATCCGAGCCGCTCCCAGAGTCCATTGGGACAGCGGTAGCTTGCATGGATCATGCACCCAAGCGACGAAGCCCATGTCGGTCGCAAGCACCGGGACGAAAGGAAGTCCACGTCGACTCCATAGGATAATGCCACAAGCATTTGGAGACCCGGAGGTTCGCGAGTGGAACTTCCACAGGCCTTGCGGTGGCGAGCTCATTGACGCGCGCGGCTCGAGCTACCAGGAGACATCGATGAAAATCAGGAAGGCCTGGCTTTGCTTCTTCGCCCTTCTCATCGCCTGTCCTGCTGCTTCCGCACAGGAGTTGGACGTCCTCCCCGATCTCTTCGAGGGGGGGCCACCGAAGGAGATGACGACGCGCTACCTGCGCAACCTTGCCCGCCGAGCGGTCGAGAAGCGACGCCTCACCTTCGAAGGTCTGAAGGACGCCAACGACATCAAGGCCTACCAGCAGCGCATGCGGCAGCAATTCGTGGAAAAGCTCGGTGGCTTTCCCGACAAGACCCCGCTCAATGCCAAGATCGTCGGCACGATCAAGGGGGATGGCTATCGCGTCGAGAACGTCATCTTCGAGAGCAGGCCCAAACACTACGTCGCCGCGAATTTCTACCTCCCCGACGCTGGGCGAAAAGGCCCCCACCCAGGAGCTATCCTGTCGTGCGGCCACAGCAACCTTTCCGGCAAGGCTGCGTACCAACTTGCTGGCATCCTCGCCGCCAAGCATGGCATCGCGGTGCTCTGCTATGATCCAATCGGCCAGGGGGAGCGATTTCAGATGCTCAACCCGGACGGCACGCCGCGTTATCGCCTTTCGACTTCCGAGCATAGCTACGTCGGCGTGAGCTGCATTCTCGTCGGCAAGAATGCCGCCACCTACCGCATTTGGGACGGCATGCGCGCCCTCGATTACCTGGAGACCCGGCCCGACATCATCAAGGGCAAATATGGCTGCACGGGCATCTCCGGCGGCGGCACGCTTACCGAATACCTCATGGCCCTCGACGATCGCATCTACTGCGCCGCCCCTGGTTGCGCCCCGTCGCACTTCGCTCGCCAGGTTGATAAGGGCGGCATGGGGGATGCCGAGCAGAACATCTTTGGCCAAATCGCCTGGGGGCTCGATCACCCCGATTTCACGATCATGCGTGCCCCCAGGCCGACGTTGATCCTCGCGGCGACAGGAGACTTCGTTGACATCAACGGCACCTGGGATCTCTTTCGCGAAGCGAGCCGGGTTTACGCCAAGCTTGGCCATCCCGAACGGATGGCGCTCGTGGAAACCGACGCGAAACATGGCTACTCGAAGGGGCTACGCGAAGGCATGACAGCGTGGATGCGCCGCTGGCTGCTCGGCGTCGAAGGCAACGTGATCGAGACCAACATCAAGCCACATCCCGTTGCCGAGCTGCGCTGTTCGCCGAAGGGGCAAGTGCAGCTCTTGCCAGGCGCGCGCACCGTGATGGATTTCAACATGGACCTGGTGGAGAAATACGCGCCGGCGCGCAAGGACCTATGGCGTCTCGAGAATCGCGCCAGGGCGCTTGCCGAGGTGCGCCGCATCGCGGGCATTGCGCCGCTGGAAAAGTTGCCCAAGCCCAGCGCTCGACCGGTCGGCAAGATCGAGCGCCCCGGCTATACCATCGAGAAAATCATCCTCGACTCCGAGCCAGGCATCTGGCTCCCGGCACTCTATTTCCAGCCCGTCAAGGCAACCGCGCCACGCATTCTCTATGTCCACGGCAACGGTAAGGCGACGGATACCGGACCCGGCGGCCCCATCGAAAAGCTCGTCCTCCAGGGCCATCCCGTCCTCGCCTCCGACATCCGCTCCTGCGGCGAGATCGGGCCGCAACCCGCCAAGGAATGGGGCGGCAGCTTCTACGAAATATTCATGGCCTACAAACTCGGCAAATCGTTCGTCGGCATGCGTGCGGAGGACATCCTGGTCTGCGCCCGCTTCCTGTCCGAAGCGGACACCAAGGCCCCTGCACCAATACACCTGATCGCCGTTGCCGCAGCCGGCCCCGCTGCTTTACACGCCGCCGCGGTCGAAAAACAGCTTTTTGCCCACCTAACGCTGCGCGATTCGATGACGACCTGGATTCCAACGGTCCGCGACCCCACGTCGCCCGGGCAGCTTGTCCAAACCGTCCACGGCGCATTGCAAGCCTACGACTTGGCGGACCTGCTGGCCTCAGTGCCTAAGGAATCGCTCACGGTCGAAGCGGGCTCCAAATAGGTGTCCGAACTGCGACGGTCAGAGAGCGGGAACAGTTAATCACTGCGCCGGACAGGTTGCTTCCGCTGCGTATTCCAATTTCACCCGCACCACCCGGCGATTGACGGTGTCGGCGATGTAGGCATAACGAGCGGAGACGGCAACGTACGTCGGCCAGGCCAGTGGGATGTCGGATTGCTGCGCGTGCGCATCTTCGTTGCCGTATTTGCCAAAGGTTGTGATTGGGTTGTTGTTGGTGTCAACGACTTCGATGCGGAACTGGCCGAGGTTGGGGAAAAAGACCCGGCCAAACGGATCGACATCGAAGCCGGAGCCTTCACACATGCAATGGCTCGTGTTGCCCGACATGTGCGACGAATACGGAGAATAACCGAACCGCGTCCAGAGGGCCCCCTGAATTTCACCGGTGAGGTGCGGCGAGTAGGCATAGTGGCGTTTGAAGGGAATCTTGGGTTTGGCGAGCAAATCGGCGGGCGGTTCGCCGAGAGCGCTCTTGGGGAGCTTCGGATCGTGCCAGATGGCGCCGCCGGTCGGGGGGAACTTGATGATGCTGCCGTACATGTAGCTGTACCAGAACAGATCGCCGCCGCCGATATTCTTGGGAGGCGGCGGGAGCTTGCCGTCAAAGAACTCCGGATACGAGCGGTCCACCGGCTTGACCAGGTCGGCGATGTAGATGTTGCCCTTGGAATCCATGCGCGGGATCGCGCCATTGAGGCATTGCCAGATGAGGGTACGTTTCGTTTTTCCGTCCTGTCCGATTGCATTGAGCGTGAGAAATCGGCCCGCGTCCTTGGGGTTCTTCGTCAGGTAGTCGGCATTGGCGATCAGGTAGACCTCATTGGCGGGGGCGAATGGCTTGAGCGCCAAATAGCGCATCTGGAAGTTCATCATGCCGCTGATGGGAATCTTGTGGGTATCGAGGCCGTCCCAGTTTTTCGGTTTGCCGTCGCGATCAAGCCGCCAGAGGCCGGTGGTCCAGGTAAAGACGTAGAGATCGCCGTCGTGGCTTGGGACCATTTGGGCAGCGAGGACGGTGCCGGGGTGGATGCGAGCGATGTCGATTACCTTGGTGACTTCGCCGGATTGTTCGTCAAGGCGATACATCTTGTTGCCGTTGCCCTGGATGTAGACCTCGCCGTGAGTACGATCGACCGTGATGTCACGCGGACCTTCAACCTGTAGCGTCTCGAGCCGTCGCGGATCGCCCTTAAAGACGAACTTGTCGCCCGCGTCCTCATAGCAGTGCAGCCGGGTCGCGCTGCCGTACAGCGACGGCAGGTAGATCTTGACAGGCTGCGCGCTAGCGTCGACGGCGATGCGATGTTCGCCGACATTGGGGCTTTGGCCGGTGCGCGGCAGCTTGATGCGGTACAATTCCTTGCCTCCGAGCCCGTCGAACTTGATCAAATCGGCATCTTGCGCCAAGTTTGGATAAGCACAGACGTAGACGGCCCCCGTAGCCGGATCGACGCCGAGAGCCTGCGGATGGTCCACGGCAATTTCCCCCGCGAACGATCCGTCGGCCTCCTTGAAGACGGCCACGCGATTGGCGCCCCGATCGGCCACATAAATGAGTCCCTTGGCGACCGCCAGCCCGCGCGGCGATGTCAGCATGCCTTTCTTAGTCCCCGGCTCGTCAAGCTTGCCGAGAAAAACTTCCGCCGACCCACGCTTGGCCGCATCGACGCGGAAGACGCACGGCAATGGCTTTGCCTTCTTGTAGTCGCCGTGGCCGACGTTGAGGCCCGCAAAGTAGACATACTTGTCGTCGGAACTGACCGCCAGGCTCGGCAGGTCGGACCAGTAGTGGTAGTTCTCGCTTGCCAGCCGCAGTTCCTTGATGTCGGGAAGCAGCTTCGGGCCGAGGAAAGATTCGAACGGGATGCCGCCGTCGGCATCGATCGCGGCCAGGCACGGGCCCTTGACGAGCCAATAGACGCGCCCCTTCGAATCGACCGCCGGGCAGCTGTACTCCGGCATGTCGCGTCCACGCACGCCGACGTTGTCCGGGTAGAAGCTCAAGGTTTCCCAGTTATGAAGGTGCGGCACAAGGGCGCCGTCCGCAGTCCGGAATGTGCCGAGAGCCTTGACCTTGTCGAAGGCGATATCCGCGGGAAACGGCGTCAGGATTTTTTGATGCTTGCCGTCACGGCTATAGACTTTGATCTTGTGCCCGCCCATGTTGCCGTTGACCGTGCCATCGCGGTGAAAAACATAGAGCACGCCGCCTGGTCCGACGGCGATTGCGCTAATCGGCCCACTGCCGTGCGGGTTGTGCAGCAAGAAGCGATCGAATTTGGGCTGCATGCCGAGCTGCACGCGTACCTGGAAGGGACCGTCGCCGGCCAGCTTGCCGAAGTCATTTTTTCCGTCCCACAAGAGCGACTGCGCAAGTAAGTCCGACTTGAGTGGCTCCGGTGCATTTTTTCCAAGTCTACCGGCCGCCAGATGGCGAACGATTTTCCCTTTGCCATCCTCGATAGTCACTGCCACGTCAGTCGCATGATCGACGCTGAAGTCAACCTTCGTCTGTTCGCCAGAGCGCGTCGCCGTCGGTTTCTTGACAAACGCGGGCTGCGCCTTGGCACTGGAGAGTGTCAAGGAAAGCACAAGGCACGGGATGGGTAGGAGAGTGGTACGCATTGCGTCTCCCTGGCGAAACACGGTGATCAATTCTCGGCTCTGCCCTGTATGAGGGCTCATTCTCCCGCATCAATCACGGGTCCCAGCCGACATCACGGCAAAGGACCGCTCAATTCGGCTAAGGTTGCCCTGATTATCCTGTACGGATACTTCGATCTTGCCACGCGGCAATTTCCCAACCGAACGTGACAGCTTCCATTCCCAGACCCCTGATGCCGTCGACTTGAACCTGGATGCCAAGTCCTGTCTCGCGGGGACTCCGTCCACCTCGAAATCGGCGACGACGCGAAACGTCTTCATGTCCAGGCCGCTATCGTAATCGTGCATGCCGATGAGAAGTCGAATCAGATCGGTGTTGGCGCCCGCGCGAGGGTACGTCATGGTCAAAGTCGGGCGATTGTCGTCTTGCAGCCAGCCCTTGCCTCGGGCTGCGGGCGCGGTCGGATCGAAATCGAGATCGATCGGACATCCCAGATCGATCCACCGGACGAGGTTCATGCGGTCGTCGTCGCTGAGCGGCGCGACCTTGATCTTTTTGCCGTCGGGGCTTTGGTAGGTTCCCGCAACGGCTTCCAACGGGGGCATGACACCCCCTTGATAGGCAAGGTTTACGAGTCTATTGTTGCCGCCCATCTTGGGGTTGAAGGGTTTGCCTTGAAAAAACAATGATGCGGGATCGCCGGGGATGGTCTCATGGGCGAAGTCGTCGTCGCGAAAGCCATCGAGCCGGGCACCGAAGATTTTCCAGATGAGCAAACTTCGCCTTGCCTGGAACGAGCGCACGTAGCGCGAGGCCTGCGGGTGAGGCCAATTACCGACCGGCGACTTTCGCCCAAACTTGCCGGCGTGATCGAGCGCGAGACGGAAGTAGGTTCCCGCCACCTTCGACGTGGGCCCCGCGACCAATCCGCCCAGGCTTTGCGGCCCTTGCATCAGGGAGTCGTCGTCGAGCACCAGGTCGGCAGCGGGCTTTTCGTTCTTGTGCGAATGGCAAGCGGCACAACTGCGGTCGAAGATCGGCTTGATGTCGCGGAAATACTCGATGTTCTTGACGCCTTTTTCGAAACGCAGGCCGCTGGTGTCGGCGCCATCCCACTGCTTGCCCGATGAATCGTTTTTCTTACTCGTGAGGAGCGGCGTCGCTTTGGTCAGATCGAACGGAACGTAGTCCGCCCGAGCCGCCGCTGTCTTCTCGAACGGCGTCGGCGCCTGGCTGTGCGCATGACAGCCACCGCAATCGGCGCGTACTTCACCCGGACGAAGCTGATGCCAAGTTTGCGCCGAGTTGAGGACCATGCCATTCTTGTCGAGTGTCTGGAATGTCCATGCAATGTCAGCCGGAATCTTGACGAGAAAGCTGGTATCGGGATTGTTGTCGGGATCGAACCGTTGCGTCTTCTTGTCGAAGTGACGCACGGGGATCTCGCCCAGGATGCGCAGTCGCTCGTGGCCGACGTTCCACCAGAGGCGTTTTCCCTTGTCCGTGTAACGCGGGCTGGTGGTTGGCTCGGTAACGAGAATGCGGACGGCGTGGATTTCGCCATTCTCATAGCGGCAGGTGTCCGAACCTTGCACAAACCAATTGCCGGCGATGCCCGTATACGCCAACGTGCCGAGTCCGCGGAAAGGATCGTTCCCGCCCTGGTATTCTGCCGTGACCTTGCCCTTGGGAATGACTCCGTGCGGATAGCTTTCGCGTTTGTAGAGGCTGCTCGTGCCAACCAAGCCAAAGGGCGTTCCTTCCGGCAAGTGGGGCGAGCGTTTTCCGTCGTTGGCGATTGGCGTAAGATTCGCCGGTTCTTTAACGGCATAGATACGTTCATACGGAACCAAAGCGCGCGGCCACTGTTCGTTGAATTTGGGATCGTTCTTGATCAGCAGCATCTTGCCGGGCTCGGAAATGGGTTGGCCCGATGGGATCACGTAGATGCCGCTGTCGATGGCGGGCTTTTTCAGGCCATTGTTGCTGTTGACCGGTCCGGGCGACCAGACTGTGAGCAAATGGTTGTCCGGTGCCGCGGACGGATGGGTCACTTTGCCGACGCGCATCGAGTCGGGATTCTTCGGATCGGAGAGCCTCGCCGGAGCGTCGAAGGCGGTGCAGAACGGCGTCAACCATTCCATTTTGCGCGGCGTGAACGGGATGCGGTTGTAGCTGGTTCCGTTGTAACCGAGATTGCGTGGATCCTTCGTGGAGGCGGGCCCGAAGGATGGTTCGTCCGCGGGCGCCTTGGCTGGAAACTTGTAATAGGTGCCAAAGCCTTGGTTGTTGAGATTGTAATATTCCTCGACGACGATCGATTCGTCGGAAAGTTGCGTCATGAAGTGATACGCGGTGTCTCCCGATGGCCCGAACGCACTGACAAGCGGCTCCCAATTTGAACCGTCGGGATGAATACTCCACAAGGCCCAGAGCCGCAGATCGCGCAAGCCTTGCGATTCGTAGCTGGTGAACATCACCCGGCCATCCTTGAGAATCGTCGGGTGCAATGCGCTGTTGATGTTGAGATGGCCGACGAGTTCGACGTTGCTGCCGTCGTCGTCCATGACGAAGAGCTGGAGGACGGTCGGCGTGTAGCCTTTGGTCGGATCATAGCCATTGCGATTGCTGGTGAACATGACTTTGCCGCCGGGCAGCGGGCAGGGGCCGAGATTGTAAACGCCTTCGGGCCGCCTACCTTTGCCGGCGACGCCCGTATTCGGTGTGAATTCTTGCGTGGTCAACTGGTTGATTTTGCGAGACTTCACGTGGATCTTGAAAATATCGGCGCTTACGGAGACGGGCTTGGCGGCGCCGGGCTTATCGACGTTGCGATAGCGGGCGAAGTAAACCGATTGGCCATCGAATGAAACGAAGGGGTCGGTGATCGCGTCGTTGCCGGCGGCGATCAGCACCTCCTCGGTCCCGTCGGGATGCAGCAACATCAAATCGGAACCCGGCTCCGCTCGCAACGGCGCGAATACCTCGGACCAGGCAATTTGCTTGTCGTCGCCGTAGCGCGGCGCGCGAACGTAAACGATGTCGTAATCGTACTGGATCGCCCTTGCCTTCGAAATGTGGGGTGGATTCACATTCAGCGTCTGGTCTTTCAGGCTCTGGCCCGACGCCAGCGAAGCGAGAACTAAGAGCGGTATCGCTGCGATGAAATGTTTCATGGCATGTTTCCGTTGGATGAAGAAGCGACCCCCAGAGGAGGAACGTAATTCATCAAGATAGTTCGTGGCATCCCTAGATTCGCAGTCAGCGGCTGGAGGCGGTCCGCGTCAGACGGCTCCCCGCCCGCAACTTCTTGGAGGCAACTGATCCTTGGTGTTCAGCGGCTAAGTGCTGCGGTCTTCCTTCTTGCGGAGAATTCAACGAACTACTTCGGCGTTTTGGCCGCGGCCATTTCCGCGATGGTGCTGTCCGCCATGCCGCTCTTATACGCGATGGCTTTGAGGGTCGCTCCGACCGGCATGTGGATCATGCCGCAATAAACGTAGCCGCGCGTGCGCGTCGGCGGCGTGCCATCGAGCGTGTAGCGGAACCAAGCGCCCGGCGTCTTCGAGGTGAGCGTCAACGTCTTGCCTGCCGCCACGAATTCGGGCGCGGCGACTGGCGTGGTCCCCTCTTCATACAGGCCGCAATCGGGATAGTTCTTAACCACGTCCCAGGCCAGCTTCTGCATCACCTCCGCCTGTTCGGCGGTCAGGCCCGTGCCCGTCGGCAGCATCTTGCCCTCGGGCGATTCGCGGTAGAAGGCGGCGTACCAAGTCAGATCCACGAGATAGCCGCCTTTGACGTTGGGATGAACGCCGTCCGAAAAAAGCAGCGGATATAACGAATCTTTCTCGGCGCCGGGCAGCTTTCCCTGATCGATCATGTTCTTGATCCAGCCCATCGCGATGCAACTCGGCAGCACGCGCGGCCGTTTGCCTTCCTTGTACGTTTCGACGACCTTGGCCTGCAAGTCTTCGTTGTACAGCAGCATGGCCGACATCGATTCTTCCCACGATAGCGCGGGGTACGTCTGCTTCATCTGTCGGCTAGGTATCTTTCCTTGGTCGGTCGGTCGGCCGCGGTTCTTCTCAACCCATTCGGCGTAGAACCACGGCTGCATGTCAGGCGAGTGCTTGCGGATGACGTCAAAGAATTTGATGGCGTACTCCGCTTCGTGGTCGACACTGTTCTTGGTGAAATCGCGAGGCTGCACCGTGAAGTGGTCGATCCGTTTGTAACTGGCGAGCTTCGCGTCCCATTCCTTTTGCCGTTTCGGCAATTGGTTGTCCCAGAGTTGCCAGGTCAGGTGGCCGCCGGCGGTGAAGCTCTGATACTTGTGAGCAATCCCCGCGGTGCGCACGAAGTCGGGGAATTTGGCGGTCGTGTTCGTGAGGCTGTTGCCGATGTGGAACGTGGCCAGGCCCTCCTTGTCTTTGCTCTTGTCCTGGGCATTCGCTTCGCCCAAAAACCCCGCAGCCAGGCAAGCAACGAACGAGGCAGCCATCATCCAACTTGGTCTCATAGTCATTCTCCGTTTGAACTTGGTGGCGATTTCGAGGACGCACTATCTCGCCGGTCCGGACAGATGATGACACGAGCTTCGCCAGTTCAAATCAGTTCCGCAATCGGCTCGCGTTCATCCAGCAGGTACATGGGACGACCGCTGGCATTGGCGAAGGTGAGGAGCGGGTTGACGCCAAGGGCGCGGTAGAGGGTGGCGGTCATCATTTGCGGGGTAATCGCCCGGCCGTTGACTTGTTCGCCGCGAGCGTCGCTGGCGCCGACTACTTGGCCGGTCCGGAAACCGCCGCCGGCCATGACGGTGATGCCGGTCTGGTTCCAGTGATCTCGGCCCGCTCGTTCGCGCGTGATGCGAGGCGTTCGGCCCATTTCGCCGCCCATGATGATGGCGACGTCGTCAAGCATGCCGCGTGCTTCCAGATCGGTGATCAGGGCGGTAAACGCCTGGTCCATGATCGGCAGTTGTCGGCGGAGTGTCTCGAAGTTATTCTCGTGCGTGTCCCAGCCGTGGATGCACAGGCTGACGACGCGCACGCCAGCCTCGATGAGCCGGCGGGCCATGAGGAATTCGTTGCCGGGGACGAAGTTGAACGCCGCCGGCGCGGTGCCGTAGGTGGCGCGGATCTGGGCAGACTCTCGGTTGGTGTCGAAAGCGTCGCGCACATGGTTGGAGGTGAGAATCTCGAACGCGCGCGCCTGGCTGGCGTCAAGGCTCTCCATGATCCCATTGTTATCGATATCGCGCCGCATGTCGTCGAAGGAACGCAGCATCGTTTCGCGGTCCGCCAGGCGCTCGCGGGTGATGCCGGCGGGCAGACGCAGGTTGTCCAGGCCTTGCAACGGTTGTCCCTGCCGGCGATGGGTGCGGAAAGGCTGATGGCCGCCGCCCAAATAGTAAGGATGTTCCCATGTGGCGTTGTCATGCAAGCTAACGTACGGAGGCATGGCATTCCGGCTGCCCCAGAGCCGGCTGACCACCGAACCCACCGCCGGTCGGCGTTGGTTGTCGGCGCGCAGCGGCTTGCCTTCTTCGTAGGCGAACCCGCTGAAGAACTCATTGCCGGTGTGATTGCCGACGGTATGCACGCCGCGCAGGATGGCCAGCTTGTCGGTCATCCGTGCTTGCAACGGCATATGCTCGCAGAAGTGAATGCCGGGGACATTGGTCTGGATGGGGCTGAATTCACCGCGAAACTCTTCTGGCGCGTTTGGCTTCATGTCATACGTATCAAGATGCGACGGCCCACCGCTCAGGAAGATCATGATGGCGGCTTTATTCGTCGATTGCGGAGCGACCGCGCCCTGAGCTTGAAGCCGTAGCAAGTCGGCGAGGGTAAGCCCGCCCATGCCCAGCGTGCCGACACGAAGGAAATCACGGCGATTGAAGCCGTCGCAAAGGCGTTGGCCTTTTCCGAAGATATTGAGCACGGGAAGTCCTCTGCAGGTTTGGTGAGCTCGAGGCAGGAAAGGGAATCTTAACGCCAGGTCGGCACCTTAGCAAGGGCCGCTTGCCCCAATCATTCCGCGCCACGTACCGGTCGAGTCTGCCTTACTACAATACCGTCGTTGGTGTGTTGTCGGCTTTGCCCTGCCGGTCTCACCGGGGGAGCGGGGCAAAATGTATCCCACAGGAGCAATACCATGTCAGCAATGAAATTCGGAATGGCCCGTTGGCTGCTCGTCGGAGCGATCGCGGTGAGTGTTGCGTCGTCGATCGAGGCGCAGGAACGCGGCGGGCTTGTGAGGGCGGCGCGAACCGAAGTGAGCGGCATTTTCAAGTCGGCCGGCGCCGGCACGATTACCCTCACGATCCTTGGCGAGGGGCGCGGCGGCCGCGAAGGCCGCGAACCGGTTCAGTCCGTGGACAAGACCTACACCCTGTCCAAGAATGCGGAAGTGGTGGTTCGAGCCGGCAGCCGTGGCGAAACCAACATCGGTCGCGGCAGCAGTGGCGGCTTCTTCCAGGAAGCGAAGGTGACCGACTTCGCCGCCGGCATCCGCGTTGTCCTCACCCTGACGCCCGATCAGAAGACTGTCGAAAGTGTCGTCGGCGAGGGGCCGATGATCCGCGGCGTCATCAAAGCGGTCGATGCCGAAAAGAAGACCGTCACAGTTCAGCTTCCGTCCCAGGCCGCCCGCGAACGCGGCGCCGAGGCGCCCGCAGCGGAAGAGAAAACGTACTCCCTGGCCCCCGACGCCGAGATCTCCATCGACGACGGCCGCGGCGCACGCTTCTCCATCCGCGAAGCGAAGTCGACCGACCTCGCGCAAGGCGCGCTGGTCTCGGTCCGATTGTCGGTCAACCTGAAGCAGATCCAGGCCCTTCACGCCGAAGGGCCGACGCTGACCGGCACGGTCAAGGCAGTCGATCCCGCCAAAAAGTCGTTGACCATTTCCGGCGGCCCCCAAGGCCGCGGCGGCGAGGCGGCCGAGGAGCAGCGGCTGATCGTCGCGCCCGACGCCGTTATCTTCCTCGATAACGGCAAAGGCCAGCGTCTCTCGATCAAGCCGGGCAAACTCGCCGACGTGCCGGTCGGCGCGATCGTCACGGTCCGGCTCGCTGTCGATCAGAGTTTCGTCATGTTCCTCAGGGCCGAAGGCGGCACCTTGACCGGCCATCTCAAGTCGGTTGATGCCGACAAGGGAATCGTGGTGTTGACCTTCCCCAAGGGACGCGGCGAAGCTCCCGAGGAGAAAACGTTGACACTGGCCAAGGACGCCCGCATCAGGCTCGACGGCAAGGACGCAAAGCTCACCGACTTCAAAACAGGGGACGATGCCCCCACCGTCCAGGTCCGATTCGCGCTCGATTCGGGAACCGTTCAAGCGATCAGCGCCAACACGGCGCAGCGACGTGAACGTTGACCTGCGATCAGGAGTCAGGGATACCAGATCCCTGACTCCTGGAGACTCACCATGTCCGGTCTTACCCCACCACCGAGTTGAACGACCTCGCGAAAAACCGCATCGACTACAAGCAAATGATCAAGGCCACGATCCTCTCGGTCGAAGGCGGGATTATCCGCACCCGCTCGAGACGACGTCGTCGTCGGGCGATGGTTGATAGAATTTTGGAGAGTATCCGCCTATGCGATTCCGTCTTCTGGGCCAGACCGGCTTGCGGCTTCCCTGGCTGAGCTTTGGCGCCTCATCGTTGGGGCAGGAGTTTCGCCAGGTCGACCTCGGCGAGGCGCTGCGCGCGGTTCACACCGCGCTTGAGCTCGGCATGAACTTCATCGACACGTCGCCGTTTTATGGCCGGGGCTTGAGCGAATGCCTGCTCGGCGTCGCCTTGCGAGGGGTGCCACGCGATCGCTATCTGCTAGGGACGAAGCTGGGCCGTTATGACTCGGGGCATTTCGATTTTTCCGCCCGGCGCGTCGTCGAAAGTATCGACGTCAGCCTGCACCGCATGGGGGTGGACCACCTCGACATCGTGCTTTGCCACGACATCGAATTCGTGGACATGCGGCAGATCGTGGACGAAACGCTGCCGGCACTGCGCAAAATCCAGCAGCAAGGGAAGGTTCGCTTCGTCGGCATCAGCGGATACCCGATGAACGCCTTCCGCTACATCCTCGATCGCACGGAACTGGACGTCATCCTTTCGTACAATCATTACACGCTGCAAAATACCATGTTGGCCGACCTGATTCCGTATTTGAAAAGGAAGGGTGTCGGCATCATGAACGCGGCCCCGTTTTCGGCGCGGCTCTTGACCAACTCGACGCTGCCCCCCTGGCACAAGGCGACCGCCGAGGTGCGTGACATCTGTCAGCAGGCGGCGGCACACTGTACTGCACGCGGCGTGGACATTGCCCAGCTCGCTTTGCAGTTCTCGCTGGCGAACCCGGAGATGGCGACCTGCGTCGTCGGTTCTGCCAATCCGGATAACGTCCGCAAGTGGGCCGCGTGGGCCGACCTGCCGCTCGATCAGGAGCTCTTGAGCGAAGTGCTTAATATCTTAAGTCCCATCCATAATTGGTTCTACATCGAAGGCAGGCCGGAAAACAATGATCCGCAAAAGTAGTCATCACGCTGCGCGTGATGAGCGCTGGAGATTTCCATGAAAGCTCTCTTGCTCGAAGCTCCCAAGCTGTGGAAGCAAATCGACGTACCCGCGCCCGACAAGCCCGGGCCCGGCGAGGCCCTCGTCCGCGTCCATCAAGTCGGCATGTGCGGCACCGACCTCAGTGGCTACCTCGGCAAGATGCCCTTCTTCACCTACCCGCGCATCCCAGGCCATGAACTTGGTGTCGAAGTGCTCGATGTCGGTGCCGATGTCGCCAACGTTCGGCCGGGAGATCGCTGCTCGGTGGAACCTTACATCAACTGTCAAAAGTGCTACGCTTGCATCCGCGGCCACACCAATTGTTGCGAAAAACATCAGACGCTCGGCGTCCACTGCGACGGCGGTCTGCGTCCCTTCTTCATCGTGCCGGCGCGAAAGCTGCACGTTTCGCGCAAGCTCGCCTTCGAGCAACTCGCCCTTGTGGAGACACTCGCCATCGGCTGCCATGCCGTCAACCGCGCGGCGCTGCAAGCTCACGAATCGTGCCTGATCATCGGCGCCGGTCCGATCGGGCTGGCGACGCTGGAGTTCGCCAAGCTGACCGGGGCGAAGGTCATCATGCTCGACGTCAACGAGCAACGTCTCGAGTTTTGCCGACGGGTAATGGGATTGGCGCACACGATCCAGTTGTCCGACCACGTCGAGCAGGAGCTGCGCGAGTTTACCGATGGCCATCTTCCCGATGTGGTCATTGACGCTACCGGCAACAGCAATTCGATGGCTAGCGCCTTCGGCCTCATCACCCACGCGGGCCGACTGGTCTTCGTCGGCATCACCACCGAGGAGGTTCGCTTTCGGCATCCCATTTTTCACAAGCCGGAGGGAACGCTGCTCTGTTCGCGAAACGCTCTGTCGGCGGATTTCGCGCGCATCATCAAGCTCATCGAGGACGGACGCATCGACACGACGCCGTGGATCACGCATCGCACCGCCTTCGAGGACATGATCGACGTGTTCCCATCGTACACCCGGCCCGAAACCGGCGTCCTCAAGGCGGTCGTGGCCATCGGCGAGTAAGTCGGTCCGCCGCTTGCGGCTTAGCGCTCGCAAGTCGCCCTGTGAGCGCTACGCCGCAAGCGGCAGACCGCGGAAGGACTATCCAAATGATCCGATCCAGTGTAACCATAAGTCTCGTTCCCGAAGTGCGGGGCGGACCATTCGTCTTTTGGGACGACTTGCCCGGCGCGTGCCAAAAGGCGAAACACCTCGGCTTCGATGCCGTGGAAGTCTTCCCGCCCGCCGCCGACGCAGTGGACTGCAAGGAACTCGCCAAGCTGCTCAACGGGCACGGCCTCGCTCTCGCAGCGGTCGGCACTGGGGCCGGCTGGGTTAAGGGGCGTTTGCACCTTTGTCTGCCCGACTCGGCGGCGCGGACCAAGGCACGCGATTTCATTCGGTCGATCATCGACCTGGCCGGCTCGCTGCACGCCCCGGCCATCATCGGCTCGATGCAGGGCCGTAGCGGCGACGGCGTCGATCACGCCACCGCGACCGGCTATCTCAGCGATGCACTCGAAGAACTCGGTGAACATGGCAGGCAGTACAACGTGCCGCTCATCTTCGAACCGCTCAACCGCTACGAAACCAACATGGTAAACACGGTCGAACAGGGCGTGCGGTTGCTGAAGGGCCTGTCCACGAAAAACGTCGCGCTCTTGGCCGACCTGTTTCATATGAACATCGAGGAAGCCAACATCGCGTCGGCGCTCCGGGCGGGCGCGGGCCACATCGGGCACGTCCATTTCGTCGATTCCAACCGTCGCCCGGCCGGACTGGGCCATCTCGATTATCCGCCGATCGTCACGGCACTCCGCGAGATCGGCTACAGCAGCTTCTGCTCCGCCGAGGCGTTTCCGTATCCCGATCCCGATGCCGCCGCCCGCCAAACGATTGCCGCGTTCCGCAAGTATTTTCAAGCGTGAGTCCGCCAATGCTGAAACACCTGCTCCTTCATCCGAAAATCAACGAAGTGCTTGGCCGCGCCGGGCATCATGCGAAAATCCTGATCGCGGATGGCAATTATCCCGCCTCGTCCAAGCGAGGACCCAACGCGGAATTGGTTTGCCTCAACTTGATGCCAGGCGTCGTCACCTGTGCTCAGGCGTTGCGGGCCGTCCTCTCGGCGGTGCCGATCGACCAGGTCAACACGATGATGTACACCAAGGACGATCCGTACACTCTGGATCGCGATCCGCCCGCCTGGGATGAGTTCCGCGCCGTCCTTCGTGACGCCGGGCTTGGCTTGAAACTTGAACCGATCGACAAGTGGGACTTTTACAAAGCGGTCGAAACCTCCGATCATGTGCTGACGATACAGACCGGAGACCAGCAACGTTTCGCCAACGTGCTCTTGTCGATCGGTGTCCGCCTGGAAGGATGAACGCTGCGACGATTGATGGAATCGGCCCATTCCTCAGGAAATACAAGCCATGAACACGAAACCAACAGTCACTCGCGGTTCGATCGGCATCCTCCTGCCCATTGCCTTGGCTGTTACCTCCGGCCTGCTGGGGACGATATCGGCGCAGGCTTGGCAAGAGCAACGGCCGCAAGAACCTGTCGCTGGGCCGTGGGGCATCAGTTCTTCAGCGGGGTCCACACGCAATGTAGCCGAGTGGTTTCCAAAAATGTCCGCGGCTGGCGTGACCACAGTTCGTCTGTTTCCCGAGTGGCGTGACTTCGAGCCGACGAAGGGAACGTGGAAATGGGAGCGCGCCGACGCGTTGGTGGACGCCGCCGCGAAGAACAAAATCGAGATCAACGCCATCTTGATGGGATCGTCGCCGGGCGACAAAAAGGTCCATGCCTTTCCGATGGACGATTTGGAAGGTTGGTCCAACTATGTCTCGACCGTCGTGGGCCGCTACAAGAAGCGGATTCACTGCTGGGAAGTCTGGAACGAAGGCAATGGCGGGTTCAATGACGGCAAGCACACGACAACGGATTACGCGAAACTGGCGATCGCAACCTATGCGGCGGCGAAGAAAGCCGATCCCCACGCCAAAGTCGGCCTAACGGTGGCCAGCTTCGACGCGCCTTATCTCAACCAGGCCATCCTGGCGATGGCGAAGGAGGGCAAGCCGAACCGTTTTGATTATCTCTGCATCCATCCTTATGAGATTGCCGATCACTTGGGTGAAGTCGATGGCGAAATTCCGTTCTTGTGGATGACGCGACTGTTGCGGGACATGCTCAAGGCCAGCGCGCCGGAGCGAGCCGGCGCCGAGATCTGGATCACGGAGGTGGCACGCCGCGTCGAGAAGAAGAAAGCACACGTCGTCACCGAAGAGGATGCCGCGAAGGCGCTGGCAAAGATCTACACGATGGCCATCGCTCAGGGAATCGCACGTACACAGTGGTTCGAGGCTCAGGATCCGGTCGGCGAAGATCAGGGCTTTGGTCTGCTGGCACGCAACGGCGCCGCGCGGGCCTCGTATGGGACCTTCAAGACCTTGACGGCCCATCTTGGCCCGGCGCCCAAATACCTGGGCTGGCTCGCACTGGGTGAGGCCGGCAAGGGCTATGGCTTCCTCTTCCAGGGGAAGAACGCTCCCGTCCTCATTGCGTGGATGCCGGTTGGTCACTCCGAAAGTGTACTTGCCTTCGCCAGCAAAGTGAAAGTAATCGATCCGTTCAGTGGCGCCGTGACGGTATCCCATCAGCCTTTCCGTTTCAACGACACGCCGATCCTGGTGACCGACCTGCCTGACGAAACCGTCAGGCTGGCGCAGACAAACGCTGGCAAGAACTTCCCGTGGGGCGGCGATTACTCGGCGGCAAAGGCCGTCCACTGCGAACCGGGCCTCACCGATGGAAACCGGGGGGTCTTCCAGATTCAGCGTGCCGTAACGCCGACCGTCAAGTTCGCGGACGGCTCGACCGGCGTCCTCTCGCGCGGCGATATCGGTCAGGCGGTGAGCTTCTGGGTCCATCCGTCGTTCGCGAATTTCCAGACGAAGGAATATTTCATTCGCGTCCGCGTTCGTCGAATCGCCCCCGGAAACGTCGGCATGAATCTGAACTACGAGGTCGCCGACAGTCAGGGGCGCAATCCTTACAAAAATCGTGGTCAATGGTTCGGCCTCACAGCGGACGACGCCTGGCAGATGTATACCTGGCATGTCACCGATGCATGCTTCACCAAGATGTGGGGATACGACTTCAGCTTGCGCCCGGAGCAATCCGTCCCCTTCGTCATTGGCAAGATCGAGGTCAGCACCATCCCATTCAAATAACGGTCAAGAGCAACCGATCGGTGTGAGTCGGTGTGAACGATGCGCGCCGCGCTATGCTTATGATCACGCTTCTCAGCTTTCGAGGCCGCGCATCGTCCCCGTGCTCGTGGCAAAGCGGTCGGTCTCGATGCCCAGGCGCTGGAGCATCGAGACAAAGAGGTTCGGCAACGGATAGTTGCGCTGACGATCGAAGGCGAGATGGCCGGCATGCCGAAAACCGCCGCCGGCGAGGAGGATCGGCAAATTGGTGTTGGCGTGGCTATTGGCGTTTCCCATCGGCGTGCCGTAAAGGACCATGGTCCGATCCAGGAGCGGTTCGCCTCCTTCGCGGATCGCGTTCAGGCCTGCCAGGAAGCCGGCAAGCGCCTTGATCTGTTCCGATTCGATGATGAAAAGCTGCGCGAGCGCCTCCTGCCGACCGCCATGATGCGTGATGCTATGCGTCTCGGCCGTCACTCCCGGCAGGTCCGCAACGATGCTGTAGGTGTTGATGAACAGCGACACGACACGCGTCGAATCGGATTGAAAGGCAAGCTTCGCGACATCGAACATGAGCCGAATCCGCTCGATCAGCTTTCGTCTTTCCGTCTCGTCAACCAAGGGCCGGGCGGCGGTCGCTGGCCTAGGTCGGCGCTCCCAAGCTTGGGTCTGCTCCAGTTGCCGTTCAAGGTCACGCAGCGCATTGAAATATTGATCGAGACGATCGCGATCGGCAGGCCCCACTTTTTTCCCAAGCTGCCGGGCATCGTCGGCAACGAAATCGAGCAGGCTTCGGCCGCGCCGCAGGTCGGCCACGCGTGCGTCCACCTCGGCAGTGCTCCCCTGCACGAACATCGCCCGAAACAGGGCCGCAGGGCTCTTCTCACCGGGAATTTTAACGCCGCTGCGCGAATACGACATTCCCTGGGTCCCCTCGCCGTTCACATCGAGAACGAACGACGGAAACCGCGTTACCGGACCGAGCCGCTCAGCAGCGAACTGATCGACAGAGATCGTGTTTCGGAAACCAGCTCCGCCTGGATGGGGGGCGGCGGAAAGAAAGGATCGTTCCGCCTCGTGTGCCCCGTCGACGGCCGGATGAGAGACGCCGCTGAAGACGGTCATGCGCTCCTTGAATTCTTCCAGGAAGCGCAGATAGGGGGTAAGCGTGTAGTTCCGCCCCGCGTCGGCCGGAAAGAAATTCTGCGGCAGGATGCCGGTGTTCGTCTGCACGGCAATCATGCGCCGCGGCGGCGAAGCGTTGGCCTGTCCGCGGCCGACCGCCGGCATCATGGCGTCGAGGAGCGGCAGCGAGAGGGCGACACCGGCGCCACGCAAGAAGGTTCGGCGCGAGAGGGAACGGGCATGAATCATCGGTTCTCCAGTCAGACGAGACTTACTTCTTGGGCTTCTTCTTCAGGCTTTTCTTGACGACCGCCAGATCGATCTCCAGTGTCTGAGCAATGTCGTCGGGCGTAATCCCGCGCTTGGACATTTTCCCAATCACCTCAACGAGAGTTGCTTGACGGGTTGCTTCAGACGCTTCTTCCCAGGTTTCCTTGTATGCCCGCGACTTTTTATAGTCGCCCAAGTTCAACATGATACCTATCTCCTCTCTTGAAAGATCTGGAAATTTCGAGGTTACGATGTATTCTATCAGCGCCAAAAATTTTTCGCGATCACCGTCTGAGTGCACTTCATCCGTAACGCGATCGGCGAGTTGTCTCGTCTTGGCCACGGTTCGCGATTTTGGCGTACTTGCCAACTTCAAAATACACAAGCCGACGCCGCTTCGGGCGGTTTCTGGCACCTCGTCGAGATACACGCGATGAACCCAGCCGCTTGTCAGCAACGGCGTATACGCGGACAAATCGGTTGGCTCCAGCGATCTTCTCTCGAACAGCATCGCTACGCGCCAAGGATGCGTCGGCACCTGCTCCAATTTCAAGAAGAGCTTCGCGAACACGTTCGCGTAGGCATTCTCCTTCTTGTAGAAGAGAATCTCCGAAAAGTAGAGCGGACGACTTGCGTCCTTCGGCTCGAAATAGCCATCGACGCGACGCTCCACGGCTTTCAAGTCGACGGCATGAAAGACGTAGTGCTTCGCCTCGCTTCTCGGTTGGCCCAGGATCTCGAAGAAGCTGCCGGGATCGACGGCGAAGATCTCGTAGGCGAGTTTATCGGTGTCCATCGCAGGTCTTATTCTTGTTTTGGTTTGCGTTTGCGAATCGATCGCCCGCGTTTGACGGATGTTACTGTCGACGGTTCGGCCACGACGCGGCCGCCGTTGCCGAAGGCCGGAATTTCGACGTGCAGCGCCGCGTACGTGTAGAG
This sequence comes from Planctomycetia bacterium, assembly GCA_005799265.1. Lineage (GTDB taxonomy): Bacteria > Planctomycetota > Planctomycetia > Gemmatales > Gemmataceae > SIAQ01. The sequence continues at coordinate 20,296 of SYHD01000188.1, forward strand.
ATCGATTTCGGAGCTTTCATTGCCAAAGTACCCCCAGGGACAGTAGTCGCACGAGTGGAGGAGCGCCGCCGCCGGAAGTTCTGAATCGCCCTCCTTTTCGGTTCGCCGCGACGATTTGTCAGACGTGGGAGGAGGCTCCAGCCAGGTGACGCCGAAGGTGCCTTCCTGTTCGGAACTTGCACGAATTGGCAAAGCTTTTTCGAGGCGCGCCGAATCCATCTGCCGACGCAGTTTCGCTTTTTCAGCGGCTGTCGGAAAGCGATCGAGTTGCCAGGTTTCATCGGCGCAGTTTTCGAACATATAGGGGTTGAAGTTGACTGCCAATCCGGCCTGAAGCGCGGTTGCCGCGACCATATAATCACGTCCTTTGAGCATGGTCGCCGATGCCTGCGAGATCGGGCGTTGCTGCTGCTGAAAGCGTGCATCTTGATGGTAGAGATGGCAACAGGGATAGGCGAGGGGGCCGCCCTTCGGCAGGAAATTCTCATCCGCCAGCAAGGCGAGCCAGGCTTCGTGAACGCGAGGGGAGAGATCTTCGCCTGCGACCTCCGCGGACGACGCCCCGCCTTCGCCGCGCCGGAGCAGATAGGTCAATGTGACCCGTGCCCCGCTCCAGATTCGTTCGATCTGATGATCCACGTCGCCGAAGAACGCGGCCCAATGAAGCTGATTCGGCTCCTTTTGTTGTGCAATCGCATCTGCCCAGTCGAACTTCTTAACGACTCCCCGGTGAGTCAATACCAGATCGCCCTTCCTGAATTGTGCCGGCAGACACACGACCAACGTGGCAAACATGTCATTGCCACGCGGAGTATCCTTGTGGGGTGCGAAGTGGCCGCCATCGGCATAGACGTTAACGGTGTAAAGTTCCGCCGAGATGGGATTCGGATCGTGTGGAACGAGTTCATGCTGAATCTTCGTCAAGATACCGGCTGATACCGGGTCGAAGTTCTCGATCAAGAACCCTTTCCCCTCGGCCTTGAGTTGAAGGGCGTCGCGCACCGTCCGATCGTACCGCGTCTTTTTTCCATCGCCAAACGGCGCCGGCTTGCATTGATGAAGTAATGGCTTTAGCTCGTTCGTTTGCTCGAACGCATTTTTCGCGCGAACGACTTCGAACCGAGTCTTATCCTTGAAAACAAATGTCACGGGCTTGTCCGGGACGAATGTGCCTTCGCACGCAAACGGAGCCGTCACACCATGGATTGCGAGCTGCAAATTTTCCAGTGCAGAATGTGCTTTCTTACTCATGATTTTCGGTATCCTTGACTACTTGATCTGAAAGATCGAACTCTGCACCACTTCGTGAAGCAGCTCTTTCAGCCCGGGGTTGTCGCCGCCGGCCTTGTCCAGAATCCGCTCGATGGCCGCTCGATCGCCGAAGCTGATCGGCGCGCCCGTCGAGTAGATGACCAGTTGATTCGCCAGGTTGCGGGCGAGCTGGCGCTGTTTAAGACGATCCGACACCAGCATTTTACGATATTCCATCAAGCCTGAGAACTTCGTGCCGTAGGTCAGTTCGCCGCTCGGATCCGTCGGTGGGCCGACGCGATAGGTGGCGTGGTTCCTGAATTTGCCGTCAGGGCTCAACAGACCGGGATAGATCGCCTCGAAGTCCGGGCGTTTTTTGCCCTCGGTGGCGCGATACCATTCGCGGTAACCGCCGATGACGTCGTAACTCTCCAGGGCGAATCCCGGCGGATCGAGTTTCGCATGGCAACTCGCGCAGGCGGCGTTGTCGCGATGCTTTGCAAGTTGCGCGCGGATCGAAGTGGCGCCGGTCACGTCCGGTTCGATGGCCGCAATGTCGGGCGGCGGCGGAGAAATCGGTGTGCCGAGAATTTTCTTGTTGACCCACGCGCCACGCTTCACCGGCGTGGTCGTCGTGCCGTTGGCCGTCACCTTCATGGTTGCCGCCATGGTCAAGAACCCGCCGCGCGGCAGTTTGTTCACATCCACGTCGCGACGGCGAAAGCGAACCCCTTCAACGCCCGTGATCCCATAGTGCTCGGCCAGACGCTGATTCACCAGGTTGATGCCGGTATGCACCAGTGTCGATACCGGCAGGTTCGATCCAAGGACGTGCCCAAAGAACTCCGCCGGCTCGCGGCGAATCGCGTCCTCCAGGTGCGGTGTGTATTCGGGATAAAGCTTGCGGTCCGGGCTGGTCGCGTCAAAGTCGCGCAGTTCCAGCCATTGATCGAGGAAGTCTTGCACGAAGCGTTTGGCCTTTGGCGACGCCAGCAGCCGATCGGTTTCCGCTTTGAGCGTGGCCGGCTCGGTTAACTTGCCCGCCTTGGCCAGGGCAGTGAGTTGATCGTCCGGCATCGAATTCCACAGGAAGTAGGAAAGCCGATTCGCCAGCGCGTACGCATCGAGTTTTCCGGCGGGCTCGTGTAACAGGAGAAAGTGCGGACTAAGGAGTACCGCCTTGTACGCCGCCTTCATCGCGTCTTCGAAGCAAAACCCGTCCGCGATTCGCTCGTCGGCCAGTTTCGCGTACCGTTCCATTTCGTCCTTTTCGACCGGGCGTCGAAAAGCTCGTGGCAGAAATTCGCCGAGCAAGCGACGGCTATCTTTGGCCGGATCGTCGCTCAAAACCGTTCCAGGCACGATTCGGCCGGGTTGATTTCTGGCCGAGATGACTTTTTGCCTGACCGGTTCGCGTTTCGGCTTCGATTGGTCCTTGGCAAGTGTATGGAGCGGCGCCACACGGAGATTCCCGAAGAGACGCCGATGGCTCGGCGGCGGCCATTCGTCCAGCAGGGGGCCTTCCACCATGACGTAATCGAGGGCCACGCCAGGACCCGTATAGCGGGCGATCTGCCCTTGGCTGAAATAAACATGGGCGTCCCAGAACGAAATCCCTGCGGCCTTGATGAAGCCGTTCTCCTGCGGCATCATCTCGACCATGATCTCCGAGTAGGTCGGTTTCAAGGGCGGAGCATCGAACGTTCCCAGCAGGTTGCCTCCAAGATAGACGCCCACCGCCCCGGAACGCGGCGCCGGTTTGATCTCCCCCTTGTCCCACCAATACGACCAGGCCGACACGCCGATTCGATATCGGCCTGAATGGATCGGCGCGAATCCCATGCGGCCCTGAAACGATTCGCCAAACGTGCGGGTCATACCGACGGTCGAAGGCTCTTTGAAAACTCCGGCTCGCTCCGCTTCACCGAGTCCAGCATACTTTCCGCCGAAGCCCCACTTTCCTTTGGGAAAAGGTCCGTCGGCGTTGGTGGCGGCAGGCATGGGAAATCGGGAGTCGTCGTATTTTTGATCCTTCGTCAACATCACCGCGTCGCCGCCGCTCATCAGAACCTTGTAGTCATACTGCTGATTGGCGTACAACTTCTCGCGGAAGATTTCGGGAGGAATGGCATACTTGGCGGTGGCCGAGTCGAGGGCGAGATCAATGGCCTCGCCGACTTTCGCCAGGAAGATCGGGGAGACGTCGAGGGCCGCGGCGGATCGGGTGTAGCCGTTGTCGCGGCCGTCATCGGGGAGCAGATCCTTGACTTCCAGCCAAGGTAGATCGAGGAGGTCGCGCAACGTGTTTTCGAATTCGACACGGCTGAGCCGACGCATCACGGTGCGACCACGCTCTTGCTGCCGTTTCTGGTCGGCCGACGTCAACGCGTCCCCGAGCGCCATGAGTGCCGGCGCCGTCTCCTTGGGGCCAAGCTTCTTTTTTGGCGGCATCTCTCCGGCCTTGACGCGATCGTGAACTTTCACCCACATCCCAAATGCCGCCGGATCGGCGAAGGCGCCCGTCAATTGATCAAGCCGAAGTTTCGCCTTCTGGACCGTCGGCCCATGGCAATCGACGCAATGGTTGGCAATCAACTCCCGAACGGCGGCCGGAGGCTCATCCGCGCCAAACCCGACCGAAGGTGCCGAAACAATAACACCGACTGTCAAGAAAATACGAATCATGCGTAATCCCCTGGATTACCTTCGTTTGCACGTTGTTTGCTACTTCTTGCCGAACAGCAATTCCCGTCGGCCGCAGCGGCAGCATCGAAATAAACAATCCAACTGCAACCCCCGACATCAGTGCGGTGAAGGTGCGTGGTCGAGAAACATTCTCATGCAATTCATCATAGCCCAGCGCCGACGCTGTGCCGCCCAGGGAATCGGCAACACCGTGATTTTTTTGGCTGTTCCGTTTTTAGGTGCAAGCCGCGGAGAAAATGGGCCGGAACACGGCCACGGTCGCGCGAATCGCTTCGATCGTCTGGCCCACCGCCTCGGCCGCCAAGTTCAGGTCCAGCACCAGACGCGTCCATAAGCTTGATGCCGATTTCAACCCATACGCCCGCTTGGTGATCACCCGCGCCTTGTTGTTGATCCCTTCCA
>SYHD01000189.1 GCA_005799265.1 Planctomycetia bacterium
CGTCTTGCCGCAGCCGGTGCCGCCGGAGATCAGGATGTTGAGCCGGGCCTTGATGCAGGCCTCCATGAGCATCGCCATTTCTGGCGTGAAGGATTTGTAGTTCAGGAGATCTTCGAGCTTGAGCGGATTGGCGCCGAAACGGCGAATGGACATCGTCGGGCCGTCGAGGGCAAGCGGCGGAATGATGGCGTTGACGCGGGAGCCGTCAGGCAGGCGGGCGTCCACCATCGGACTGGTTTCATCGACGCGCCGGCCGACCTTTGACACGATGCGGTCGATGATCTGCAAGAGGTGCTCGTTGTCGCGGAACTTGATATCGGTTTTTTCGAGCTTGCCGCGGCGTTCGACGTAGATCTTGTGGGGGCCGTTGACGAGGATATCGCTGATGGTCGGATCCTTGAGCAGGGCTTCGAGCGGGCCGAAGCCGAAGGTTTCATCGAGCACTTCGTCGATGAGGCGTTCCCGTTCCATGCGATTGAGGAGCGGGTTCTCGGTGTCGCACAGGCGTTCGACGACGAGGCGGATTTCGCGGCGCAGCGTATCACCGGCGAGATCGCTGACGCGCGAGAGATCGAGCTTGTCAACGAGCTTGCCGTGGATGATACGTTTGAGCTCTTCGAAGCCCTTGCCGGAGCGGTCGGATCCGTTCATGCTTTGGCCGTTGGCGCGAATCGCGCCGCCTCCGGGCAAGCCTACGCCGCTGCCGCCCTGGTTCAAACCGCGTTGAAGTCGAGACATTGTGGGAGGACCTCGTGATCGCCGCTTGCGGTCTAGCGCTTGCGGAGTGAACTCGGGACAAAACGCGCTCCTTCAGCAAGCGCGAAGCTGCAAGCGGGTCAACGGAACGAAAAGAACCCCCGGCGTTCCTTCTTGGGAGCTACCGCCGGCGCCTTGCCGCACAGGGCGTTCGCCAATCCGACCAGACTTTGCAGCACTTTGCTCTTGGGCGCATGCGTCATTAAAGGCACGCCGGCGTTGCGGGCGCCGAACATCGCCTTGAAGTCGTTGGGGACCTGCCAGTAGATCGGCTTTTCGATGGTTTCCTGGGCTTTCTCCATGGTGATGTCGCTGTCTTCGGAGCCGACGCGGTTCATGACGACTTTGACTTTCTCGCCCAGCCCCTCTTCTTTGTCCATCGTGTGCAGCAAGCGGACGACGTTTCGCAAGCTCGTCAGTTCCAGCTGGGCTACCAGGATGATCACGTCGCTCATGCGCATCGCGGTCAGATCGGTCGCCGTGAAACGTTTGCTCAGATCGAACACCAGGTGCGAGTAGCTGGCGCGCAACAGGCCGATCACGCGTCCCAGGTGCTCCTCGTGAATCAGGGAAATGTCTTCCATTTGCACCGGGTGAGGCAACAGCGACAGGCCGCTCTCGTGTTTGCACAACGAGCGGCGCAGGAACTGCATGTCGAGACGATCGACGTTCATGGCCACGTCGGCGAGCGTGTAATCGGGAATGAGATCGAGGGCCACGTCGGCGTCGCCGAGAGCCAGATCGAGATCGACGAGGGCGACGTTGTTCTTGGGATCCTGAGCCATGGCGACGCTGGTGTTGACCGCGAGGCTAGTGCAACCGACGCCCCCCTTGGAGCCGACGATGGACACAACCAGCGATTCGGCACGTGTCTGCCCGTTGAAGGAGTTGCTCGTGTCGCCGCCTGCGCTGCCGCGATTGGCCCGCAACCGCTGCAGTGCCAATAGCAATTCTTCGAGCACGACCGGGGCGGTCAGGAATTCCTTGGCGCCGGCACGCAGGGCTTGCAGGATCGATTGGCCGTCGCCGCGCGCGCTGACAGCCAAAATTGGCATGTGCGGGAACTCCAGCGTCAGCTGCTGAATCAGCTGGAGAGCCTTGTGATGATCAGAATCCAGCGCGATCACGACCGCATCGGGACACGATTGGCGGGCGACGTCGATGAAAAACTCGTAACGCGAGCATTCCGCTTCGAGCCAGACGGCATCGACGCCCAGGAGAAGATTGCGAAGAGGTTCGCGCGTTTTATCATTAGGATCCACGATTGCGATGCGTTGCACGCCCTTCATTTTCCACCACCAATAAAAGTCGTTGGGGAGACCACCATCGCCTTCAGGGGGGACCTGAAAGCAATCCATTCAACCGAAACATAGCTTTTTTTTGGAGGTGTTGCGAAAAATGAACAGATTTTCCGCTGCTGCGCACCTATCGCTACCAAGAAAGCGCACCGATTCACGAGAAACATAGCCCGGCCGAGCCGCAAAATAGACCTGCTCACGAAAGCAAGAAAGTACGAGAAAACACGAAAGAAATCACTTGTGTTCCTATTTCGTACTACTGTTCCGTTGGTTTCGTCGCTTCGAGCGAAGATTCTCATGCTGTCAGGGAAACCGGGAAACGGAGAACCGAGAACGGAGCATGAGCGGGTGAACGGAAAGGAATTTGATTAGTTCTCGGTTCTCCGTTTTCGGTTCTCCGTTACCGGGTTGCGGCTCGGCTGCGCTATGATTTTGTACTTTCGTGCGTTGGTGATTGAATCTTGTTGCGGCAGTGTCGCGCCAGGTTTGCCGTGTTTCAATCCCATAGAAAACGCGAACGGCGGGGAGCTTATCCCCGCCGTCCTGGGCGTCATGTCTTACATTCGTTGACTAGCGCGGAAAATTCGGCATGGCAGGGGGCAACTCTGGACGAAGGTTGTCGAATTCGCGCGCCGGGGCCGTCGGGCCGAACGTCGGAATCGGCTCACGCAGCGGTGGAAGCGTCGGTGTTTCCCTCTCCCCTTCCTGACGCGGGTACGATGCCGGTATCGCCTTGAATTCGTTCTGGAAAGATGGATTCGTCTGCGTGAACGGCGTCCGGTTCGGTAGGGAGCTCATGCCGATCGACTGTCCCGCGCCCGAGCTGCCGTAGGTACCGACGCGACCATATTGATTGCCGTCTCCGCACGGGATTTGATTGATATTCGACGCGCCGTGGAAAGCCGGCTTGTATTCGTGCGGATGAAACTTCACGTTGCGCGGCCCGCGCGGCGCTTCGAGAATGCCTTCCAGGAAAAGCTCAAAGTCGTCCGGGCTGCGGGTTTCACGGCCGGGCAAATATTTTGGAATCTTCGTGCAGTCCACCCCATCGACAAGCCGAGGCGTGACCAGGATGATGAGTTCCTGCTCGTTCTCGACATAGCTCTTCCGAGAGAACAACGTGCCCAGGCCCGGCAGATCGCCCAGGACCGGAACGCGGTCGATGGTGGCGTTGACGGTGTTCTGGATCAAGCCGCCGATGGCTAGCGTCTGGCCATCATCGATCTGCACTGCGACCTGTGCGCTGCGGGTGCGGAAACCGGGGATGATGGTCGGGGTCACGCCGGGAATGGAGATGCCGAGCGTGTTGTCGATGTCGGACAATTCGGGGCGGACTTCGAGGTGAATTTTGCCGTTGCCCAGGACGATGGGCAGGAAGTTGACCACGGTGCCGAACTGCTTGTAGGTGACGCTCGGCGCCCCCAGGCCGGAACTGGTCAAAAGGGGCGTCTCACCACCGCTGACGATGAAGGCGGGGCGGCCGCTCAAGGTGGTGACGCGTGGTTCGGCGATGATCTTCGCCAGATTCTCGGTGCGCAAACATTGCAGAAAGCCGATGAAACTATGGTTGTTGTTCAAGATGCCAAACGGGATGTTGGCGGCCGTCGGTACGGGCGTGATGGCGGCGGTGCTGGAGGCGATGCCGGTGGCCAGGGCGCTGCCGGCGGAGAACGGGCCGCCGAACAGGCTCGAGATGAACCAGTTCGTGCCGTTCTGTGCAAAGCTGAATGACATGTTGCGGGCCTCGGAGCGATTGACGACGGCGATCAACACTTCCAGCTGAACCTGCTGCACGCCGCCGATCTTGATGCTCGAAATTGCTCCGGCTTGATCGGAAATCTGCTTCACCAGGCGTGCGTCGTCGGCTGTCAACACAGTTCCGGTTACGACGCGGGTGTTGGTTTTCTCGTCGGCAACCACCGTGATCGCGCCGGTCGGGACGAGGCGATTGATGGTCTTTTGCAGATCGTCGACCGGGGCCGTGACGATGACCTCGAAGACCTCGGTGAGTTTCACGCCTTTGACCGTGATCGTGGCGATGCCGGGCAATCGCGCGGTGAGAACCGGCGGGACTTTAGGTGGAAACGTCAGTATGACCACGCGATCATCGGAATTCAGAATCTCGACCTTGGCATCGGGTTGAGCGAGGAGCTGCGACGGCAGCGTCTTGTTTTCGTTGGGCTTCATGTAGATCATGACCACGCTATCTTCCTTCGGCTGAGCCGGGATGGCTTGAACCGAGGGCGCGAGCGCGGCGGGGGCGGCAGCGACGGGCGCGATTGGGCCAGACGCGACCACGAAATCGTGCTGTTCCACGCGATCATTTTGATCAGTGAACGTGACCGTGGTCCGGCCCGGATTTACCGCGACCAGCGTGACCTCGGTACTTGAGTCGGGAACCTTCTCCACGCGCACGATGCTGCTGTTGGGATTCTCGACGCGTTTGAGATGGGCTCGGCTCGACATCGCATGAGCGCGAGACATGCCGACCCCCATCTCGATGACGGGAGCATGATCCCGGATTGAATGACTATGCAGCATTTTCGTAGGCTGCGTGGGGTTTTGGGCCGAACCGGAGAAAATGCCGACATGAAGGATCAACGCGAGCAGAAGGCTCGAACACCCGATCCATCGGGCCAAAAAAAACGTGCGGTGCATCCTATCACCTCTTCAGAAATGAAACGGGTCCGTATTCAATCTGCCGCTTGCGGGCCTTGGTTAATCTCGTTTAGCGCTCGCCTGTATGTCGCGCGAGCGCTAAACGAGATTAATCGAGATCCGCAGGCGACCTTCGAGTTACTAGATATCCATGGGCGAACTTTTGTCGGAGTTCTCCGGATTTCTCTTCGGAGCCGGAGCCGGCTGCGCCAGCGGCGGCGGCAACGGCGTTACACGTCGAGTTTCATTTAAGACGGTGCCATCCTCGGCAACGTCACGAATGATGTGTTCGACGCGGTTGGCCTGGATGATCGTGAACTCCTGCTTGGTCGTCTTCGGTTGTTCGACCGACGTCGCTTTGGCCGTCTCAGCCTTGTTAGCAACTTGAGGCACGCGATCCGGGGCCTTCTTCTCGTTTCGCGGCGGCGCGTCGGCAGACTTTACGTGGGATTCGACGGGAGACTCTACCGATTCCTTGTTCCGCAACGCGAGTTCGCGGCGGAGTTGGTCGCCCGTGAGTCCCCTGCTGGCAGTCGATTCCTTTTGGCCGGGTTTCCTCAGGGCGAAGCTGAGAATGCCCGTTTCCTTGGCCAGATTTAGACGAACATTCTGGGCCGGCGTCAGGGCAAGGGTCACCACATTGGCCACGGCGGTCAAGCCGTCGCGTTCGACCTTGCCGTCGGCAGCCAGGATAAAGATGTCCTCAAGCAGAACGTCGGTGCGCGATGTTTCATTGTCTTTGCCACGCTGGAACCAGATCAGATCGACGCGCGAACCGGGCAGAGACGCCAGGTGGCCTGCCGTGGTTTCCTGATTCACTTTCAAGCCGATCGCGAGGTGTCCTTCGGGAATATCGAGGTTCTCGCCCTGGGCATACATGTCGGTGGCGAAGATGGTGTCTCCCTTGTTGCGGCTTTTTTTCAGGATCCTCCCCTTGAGCGGCTCGAGATCACGGATCGAATCGGCCGTATCGTTTTCCTTGAAGATCGTCTTTTTCTCGAACATTTCGTCGGGCTTGACAATACGTTCGCCGATGTTCAAGCTTCGCCTGGCGACGATCACCTCGACGGTCTCTTTCTCGTCGCTGTTGCCGCGATCGGCCAGGAGCCGGCTGGTCATGTAGCTGGCGCCCAGACCGCAGGTGACGGCCAGGCCCATCAGGATCATGGTTTTCGGTTTCATGGTGTTCTCTCGTGTGGTCCGTGGAGGTCAGGTTTTTTCTCAACCTGGGTCTCCTGCTACTGTTTTCGACCGGGAGATACGGGCAACTTCAACTTTTAACGATTATTACGGTCGTATCGGCTGTAACGGCCGCGCTGGCAAACCTGGGGATTTGTCGGATTCAGGGGCCTTTTCGTCTCCAGTCCGATTGCCGTCCATTCCTAGGGCGATTTGCGAGCGCCAAACGAATTAGGCCCAGAAGTTAAAGTTGTGAACGTAGACCAAATACCCAAGGAAGCCGATGCACAACGGAACGCCATACGGCAACCGATGCCAGCGCGGGCGGCGGTTGTTGGCCTTATCAGCGATTTCACCGATGCCCGACGATCCGAACAGATCGCCGACGATGACGCGGAGGTGGTCGGCGTTCTGCCGAAACTGTCCGCGGGCGAGAATCATCCCCAGGCCGATGACACCGCCGACGAAGACACCGGCGCAAAAGGCCCAGAAGAGGATGTCGGCGCCGGCCGAGATGCCGTAGAACGCGCAAATCCACGAGCCGAAGCCCATCGTCATTTTGACATCGCCCGCGCCCATACCGCCGATGGCATAGACCGGGATCAAAAGGGCACAGCCAAGGAAGGTGCCAAACAGCGCCGCGCCGATGCCCCCCTGGCCGGCTTCCAGGCCGAAGTTGTTCGCCAATCCAAGCAGCCAACCGGCGATGATGATCGGGAAGGTCAGCTTGTTGGGGACCTTGAACTTCCACCAGTCGATGATGGCGGCGGCGAGCATGCCTGCACAGATCACGACGACGGGCCAATTCTCCAGACTAAGCAAAGGTTTGTCGAACATTGGAGGGAATTCCTTACGCTTCCAGGTTGAGGGGTTTCGGGCCTGTGCCACCCACGCGGTCTCGACACAACCCTAGGTCATGAATGGGGAGCAGGCAAATCGACAGGAAAAAAGAGCCGCGCAGCCCTTGAAAGCTCCGCGGCTCGAGGTTCTGCAAAGGGCCAACGGGCCCAACCGTGCCAAGTGCCGCTCAGCTGCCCGAGCCGATGCTGTTGCCCACGGAGGTGAACGTGCTGTTGGCGTTCTGGCCGAGCGTCGTGATGGCTGCGAGGCAGACCACGATGATGAGGGCCAGCATGACCGCGTATTCGACAGCCGTTGGGCCGTCTTCACGCTTCAGGAAATTGACGACTGCTTCGGTAAACGTACGCATGGGGTTTCCTTTCTTGTGATAACCCGTGTCCACGAATGTCCTGTCCGCGTCCTGGTTCTGGGCCTGACGCGGTCAGGCTCGAAAATTCGCGACTCGCACCCTGCGAGCCGCGTGAGGTCCTTCGTTTCTGCTGCTTGGGGCTTACGGTTCGCATGATCGCACACGAACGCTAAGCAGCAAGCGGCTGATTCGCAAATCATCTAGGAAGAAGTTTCAATCGAAGATCAAAAGGGATGCCGATCCTGACGAATTTTCGTCGAGAGGCAAGGACCGGTCTCCTAACTCACAAACACGGGGAGAGCCATTAGGATGCCGATGTGGTCACGGCGGCGTTGAGCGCGACGTTTTGGAACGTGTCGTTCGCGTTTTGGCCGAGGGTCGTGATTGCCGCGAGGCAGACCACGATGATCAAGGCCAGCATGACGGCGTATTCGACCGCGGTCGGGCCGTCTTCACGTTCGATGAACTGAAGGACGGCTTCGTAGCACATACGCATGACGATTCCCCCTTTCTCTGAATTCCGGCCCCACGAAGGTATTGTCAGATCCCGCTTGGTCCTCTGGCCTCGTTTGTGGTGGAGCTGATTGATTGAGCGAAACGCTCGGAAATCAGACATCCCTTCGGCAGCCTGGCGACCTGGCGAGAGGCCCATGGCTTTGCGTCACCGCCTCGCGACGGTTTTGCCATTTCGAGGATTTCGAGGAGAATCACTTGGATGCTGCTCTCGGCTCATTTGCGTCGAGCATCGCGTGATTCGTCAGACAATCAAGGGTAGGTTGCACAAGCGGCGCAGTCAAATGGGCCGGCGTCTTTTTTGTTCTTTTCCAAGAGAATTCGGCTCAGGGCTTGCCGTGCCCACGGCCGTTTAGGGCTCGGGTTGCAGCGTCGGATCGCCTGGCGCTACAACGCGAACGCCAAACGGCCGGCGGCGAAAAGCGTTTGCCCTTGGCGAAAATCCTGCTATGTTGCCATTCAGCTCGCGCTATGCGCGTATTCCCTTGGAGTTCGACCCATGACGTTCAAGACTGCCCTGCACTCCGTCAGCTATGCCGGCGTCTGGACCGGACAGGCTCGCTTGACATTGCCCGATTTCCTGCGCCGGGCCAAGACGCTCGGCTTCGACGGCGTCATGCTGATGGCGAAACGGCCGCACCTGTCGGTCCTCGACCACGACGCGAAATCGTGCGAGGAGCTGCGCCGTCTGCTGCGCGATCTGTCTCTCAAGGTCGTGTGCCTGGCGGGATACAATGACTTCACGCTCGGCAGCGAACGCCCCGACATCCCCACGCGTGAGATGCAGATCCTGTACGTCCGCGAGTTGGCACGCATCGCCCGGGCGCTCGACTGTTCGCTGATCCGTGTTTTCACGAGCTACGATGATCTGCGCACGCCCTACGATCAGCAGTGGACCGCGACCGTCGCCGCGCTGAAAGAATGCGCGAACCAGGCCGCGGCGTTCGGTGTCACTTTGGGCGTCCAGAATCATCACGACACGGCGGTCCATTTCGAAACGCTTTTCGATCTGCTCGAAGAAATCGCGGCCCCAAACTGCAAAGCGATGTTCGACGCCTGGGCGCCCGCCCTGCACGGCATGGACCTGGAAGCCGCCGTCCTGAAGATGGCGCCGCATATCGCGCATACGACGGTCGCCGATTACGTGCGCCGCCCGCGTTTTCACTATGAGCCGGCGCTGGTCAATTACACGCGCGAAATCGATTCGATCCGCGCCGTGCCGATGGGCGAAGGCTTCATCGATTATCGCACATTTCTCAAGACACTTGAAAAGATCGGCTACCAGGGTTACGTCGCTTATGAGATGTGCTCGTACTTGAAGGGTGGCGGCGCGGAAGCGAATCTGGACTCCTGTGCGCGGCAGTTTTTGGAATACATGGCGCGATGATGTCATAGAATGATCTGCGCATTTCGTGGCATACGATTCCAATTGTGTGGTCCTCCCCAGCGCAATCACACGATTGGAATCATTTGCCATGAATCGAATCCCTCCATGATGGATGAACATGGCCGATCCAAATACCGACATCAAAATTCTCCGCGAACCTGCCGTCTATGTGATGGCCCGGCAAACCGTCAACGACGCGGAGATCGATCGCTTTCTCACAGATCACGGCGTTGCCTGGGAGACGGATACGGAAGTCGCCGGCGAGCATCTCGTCGAGACAGCGGGACGCATCTGTTACATGAGCTTCGCCAAGCCGCGGCCCGGAGGTAACCAGGCTTACATCAGCCATATTCTCGAAGTCGGGCACGGCTCCGTCCTCGAACACGCGGTGTGGAACTTGCTCTTCACCGGAGTTTCTCGCTCCTTGACGCACGAATTGATTCGACATCGGGCCGGTTTCGGGTATAGTCAGTTAAGTCAACGCTATGTCGATGAATCGATTGCCGAGTATATCGAGCCCGATTGCATCGCCGACGATCCTGAACTCCATCAACTCTGGGTGGAGGCGATTGCGCAGACGCATCAGGCGTACATGAAGCTGACCGAGCGTTTGCTCAAAGTGTTTGAATCGGAGCCCGAGAAGACGCTGCGCCGCAAGCTCGCCAGGCAAGCCGCCCGCAGCGTGCTCCCCAACGCGACCGAGACCAAGATCTTCGTCACCGCCAACGCCCGCGCCCTGCGGCACTTCATCGAGCTGCGCGGCAATCGCCATGCCGAGACGGAGATCCGCAAGCTCGCCATCGCGGTCTTGCGCATCATGCAGAAAGAAGCGCCGAACCTGTTTGGGGATTACCAACTCGTCCCGCTCCCTGACGGAACTTTCGAGGCGACGACGGCGCATCGCAAGGTTTGATCCACCGCAACTAGCCTCATGCGCAAGCATGGGGAGTCTCAAACCCCACGCTGGCGCGTGGGGCTGGTATGACATTATGCACCAAGGCATTCTCGAACTGCATCCCAAGGGATACGGATTCTTACGTAATCCCGCCAAGAGCTACGTGGCCCAGCAGGCTGATCCGTTCGTGGATCAGCGTTTGCTGCAAAAGTACAAGCTGCGCGCCGGACTGCAAATCGCCGGGACGACCGAGCCGAACCCGCGCGGCAGCGGGCCTCGCCTGAAAGACGTCGCGACGATCGAAGGGATGCCGCCGGAAAAATTCGTGCAGCGCAAGTTCGACGAGATGACCCCCATCGATCCGCACGAACGCATTCGCCTGGAGACCGGCAAGGAGCCGTTGACGACGCGCGTCATGGATCTCCTGACGCCCATCGGCAAAGGACAGCGCGGCCTGATCGTCGC
>SYHD01000190.1 GCA_005799265.1 Planctomycetia bacterium
CATCGATCTCAATGCGGTGCCGCCGGTCGGCATCGAAGGCGTCGGCGTCATGGACAAGGCGGTCAATCAGGGGGGCGTTCTTTGTTACGGCGCGATCGGCGTCGGCGACACGAAGATGAAGGTACACAAAGCCGCCGTCGCTGCGTTGTTCGAGTCCAACGACAAGGTGCTCGACGCCGAAGAGATCTACGCGCTCGCCCAGCAGTTCTAATTCGTTTAGCGCTCGCGCGCTGCATCGCCGCAACTTGACTCGTGGCCCATTGCCTCGCATGCCCGTTCCAACACCAACTCCGCCAATAACCGATGCGGCCCCAGCGGCGCCGCAAGAACGAACGTCACGGGCGCGTGCGTTTTCGCCAAGCGTTCCCGATACGCTTCGAGATCACGCCGCACGTGCACGCCCGCCGACAAGAAGTACGGTAACAAGATCACGCGCACCGCTCCGCCCGTCACGCACGCCGATGCCGCCATGTCGATCGTCGGCTCCGCCAGTTCGAGAAACGCCGGCTCGACGAGCGCGTACGCGCCCGCTTGCCGAAGCTCATTGGCGAGCGCATGTAGATCGTCATTCGCGTCGGCGTTTCGGCTGCCGTGCGCGATCAAGAGGAGCGCGGTCTTCATGTCGAATCCTCGATTGTCGCTACTTCCCATCGTATCGACGCCAGCGACGTGATACGATAATTTCGTGGCGGCAAGACCGGATCTTGCCGATTGACTACCCGGCAAGATCGGATTCTTGCCGCCGCGGATGCAACGCATGCTCGGCGATCGACTCGGCAAATGGGTCATCTACAAGGAACTCGGCCACGGCGGCATGGGACGCGTCTACCTTGCGCAAGAGGAACTCACCGGACGCCAGGCCGCCGTCAAAGTCCTCGCGGCCGAGCTCGCCCAGGACATCGGTTTCCTCCATCGCTTCCAACGCGAGATCGAGGCGCTCGGCAAACTCGAACATCCCAACATCGTCCGCTTCTTCGAATCAGGCTGCGAAAACGGCTTCTACTTCTACGCCATGGAGTACATCGAAGGCCCAAGCCTCGACCAGGTCATCGAGGATCGCGGCAAATTGCCCTGGCAGGAAGTGCTCGCCATCGCTCTGCAAATCACCCCCGCGCTGCGGCACGTTCACGATCACGGCATCATCCATCGCGATTTGAAGCCGTCGAACCTGCTCGTGACGGCGGATGGCCGCATCAAGCTGACCGACTTCGGCATCGCCAAGGTCTTCGCCAGCACGCATCTGACCGCGACCGGCGGCATCGTCGGCACCGCGGAATTTCTTTCCCCCGAACAAGCAGGCGGCAAGGTCGTCGGCAAACGCAGCGACCTCTACTCCCTCGGCTGCGTCCTTTACGCGCTCCTGACCGGCCGCGCTCCCTTTGTTAGTCGTAGCTACGTCGAGTTGCTGCACAAACATCGCTATGGGCAGTTCGATCGCCTCCAAAAATACCTAGACGATCTGCCTTATGAAATCGACGAACTGGTGTGTCAATTGTTGGAAAAAGACCCGGAGAAACGGCCACGCGATGCCATGGTCCTCTTGAAGCAACTGGAATCGATCTGCTTGAAGCTCGATCGCCAAAAAGCGCCGACCAGCGCCGACAATCGCGATGTGGCCACGCAGGCAGAGAATCGCACGGACAAAGTGAGCATGGAGGCGCTCCCCGGCCCGGCGACATTAATGAGCCGATTGATCCGCTCCGAGCTGGACGACGCCCAGCGCGGCGGTCCCGTGAGCCGGTTGTTCAATCGCCCGATCGTGCTGCTCGCGATCCTGGCAGCGTGTATCGGCATTCTCGCATTAGGCTTTTGGCCTCTCAACCAGGATGAATTGTATCAGCGCGGCTTCAAAGGCATGGCATCGGAGAACCTCGTCGAGATGCAGCGTGCGTGGAAGGAGTATCTGGAGCCGCTGGAGTCGCGTTATCCCGAACATCCGTACCAGGACGAGGTCGCCGGCTTGCGCAAAAAGCTCGATGCCGCCAAAAACCCCGTGCCCAGCGAAGCCCAGCGTTTCTTCAAGCAAGGCGAACTCTTCAAGCAACAGGGAAACTACACCGGCGCGCGCGACGTTTGGCAGAACGTCGTCATCGTTTTCAGGGACATCGAGGCCGAACGCGTCTGGGTCGAGCGTGCCCGGCGCGGACTGAACGACCTTGGGAAGGCCGACGCCGACACGGATCGCTTCAAATCGGCGCGCGCCGCGTTGGATCACGCTAACAAATTACAGCGCCAGGGCAAGCGTGCCGAGGCCGAGCGCATCCGGATGGGCCTCGAACAGCTCTATCGCAATGACCCCGCGGCCGCGGAACTATTGGACGCGGTGAGGAAGGTACGTGGCCAATAAGCCGCGGACATTACGCGAGTTGAAGAACCCAGATTGCTCTGGTATGATCGAAGAGGTAATGGAGATTCCATGATGAGCCAAATCGAGATCATCCCAGCGCCAACGCTTCCGAGCGTTCCGGAAGACAAATGGCACCAAGAAAAACGCGCGTTCCACCGCTTGCTCCCCGGTCTGCTCAGTTCGCACAAGGGGGAATTCGTCGCCATTCATGGAGGCCAGGTCGTTGAAAGCGGGAAAGAAAAACTCGAAGTCGCCGGCCGCGCCTATGCCCGATTCGGTTACGTGGCGATCTTCGTCAGTTTAGTGACGGACGCGCCGCAGCCGTTGGTGCGAATCCCGTCGCCACGATCGCTGCTGTCGGAGCCGCTTTCATGATTCGCTACGGCTACAATCAGCAAGTCGAGCCGCCGGCACCGTTTGTTCACGTGACCATTCGCTGCCCGGAGACGGCCAAGGTTGTGGCTGGTCTGCCCGCTCAACTTGACTGCGCCGCCGATCGAAGTGTGATCCCTGGGAAGCTGGTAGAAGAATTGGGGCTCTTGCCGCTTGATGAAATACAAGTCGGCGGCTTTGGCGGGCAAGTGTTCGTCCTTCCCACCTACCGAGTCGAACTGGGGATTAGCGGATTGCTGCCTGTTCTAACCGAAGTGATCGCTCACGACAAGGAAAACGTCGTTCTGCTGGGGCGCGATGTGCTCAATCGGCACAATATTGCTTTGTTAGGGCCGACACAAAAACTGGAAATTGAGTAGTAATCCAATTCCACAGTCAATTCCACTGCGCCACCATGCGCAGGGCCGCCAGGTGCATTTTCCGCACCGCTTCAAGATCCTCCGCTTCCGGGGCGTTGTCGAGATAGCATTGCAAGAGATTGATCGCTTTGCCCGGTTGCTCGCGGCGCAGATAGCCGATGCCGAGGTCGCGGCGAAGCTGTACGTTGTCGGGATCGAGCTGACGCAGACGCTCCATCGTGCGTGTGGCGCGCGGCCAATCCTCTTGTTTTTGGTAAATCGCCTTGAGATTGTTGAGCATGCGCCGCACGATCAGACCCACCGGAATCGGCTGCAGTTCCAGCGGTGAAACGTCGATCGGCGAGCCGGTCGCTTGATGCACCAGGTACTCGCAATCCGCCTGCGTGAGGATGCGGCCGCCGTGGAAGGGATCGATCAGGACCTCCTGCGAATCGTCCTGAGCTTTGACGATGAAATGTCCGGGTAGGCCAACACCGACGATGCGCAGTCCCGCGCGCTGTCCGATCGCCATCATGACTACGGACAGCGTGATCGGGATGCCGAGCCGGCGTTCGAGCACTTGATTGAAATAGCTGTTGTGCGGATCGTAGTAGTCGCCCTCGTTGCCGCGAAAGCCCATCTCGTGGAACAGATAGCGGCACAGGCCCTGGACTTGAAGAGCGAGATGGCCGCGCAGGTAGGGCTGCACGTCGCGCGCCATCGCGGCCAGTTCGCTGAGATGGCCTTCGACATCCAGGAAGGAAAACTCGTCGCGCGCCAAAAGCAGTGCGATCTCGGCGAGATCGATCGGGGCTGACGGATCGCGTGCTAGCAGTTCAAGGGCCATATCGAGGTCTAGGGGCATGGGTGTCCATTTCGTTGGCGCTCGTCGAAATTCCGGCGCGCGCCTGTGCGCGCTAGACGAGGAACGGGTCATGGCGCGATGGGCTGCGTGTTGGCGAGAGCTTCAAGCTCCTTGCGCAATTCCGAGGCATTGGCGGGCCGGTCTTGCGGACGCTTCGCTAGACAGCGGCGCAGCACCTTCTCGAAGGCCTCCGGAGCCGTGACATGGTAATCGGCGAAGCGCGGCGCCGATTCGAGACGGATGTTGTCGATCACTTCCGCCACGGTCGATCCCTGAAAGGGCGGTTTGCCGGTCATCATCGGGTAAAGCGTCGCCGCGAGGCTGTAGAGATCGGTGCGGGCATCGACCTTCGCTTCAGGCCCGTCGGTGCGCTCCGGCGACATGTATGCCAGCGATTCCGCAGGAACGCCTGCCGCGGAAATTGGCTTGGTCGGATCTTCCTCCGTCGCCAGGGCCAGCATCAGGTCGATGAGCTTCGTGTTCTGCGGCTGCTTGCCGACGAGGATGTTTTGCGGCGTCACGTTGCCATGAATCAGGTTCTTCTGATGGGCATATTCGAGAGCGCGGGCGAGATAGATGCCGACACGCAGCACCGGCTTCCAGTCGAGCTTGCCGGTCTTGGCGATGCGGCCGATGACGGCGGCAAGGTTGTCCCCCTGCACGTATTCGGTCGCGACCCAGCAGTGTTTGCCGGTCTTGCCCGCGCCCTGGATCTTGAGCAAGTGCGGATGACTCAACGGCAGGACTGTTTTCATGGCTTCGATGAAGTGGTGGACCTTCTTGTCGTCCTGCCCAAAATCCGGGTGTAACACTTTGAGCGCCACGGCCGCATCGCTGCGCGTATCGCGCGCGTGGAAGATGTAACCCGTCTTGCCGCGCGCCAAAGGGGAGGTGATCTGGTAGTGCGCCAGCGTCTGTCCGACGAGAGCCTTGGCCCACTCGACCGGCGATTTGCTGGCCTGGGGGGCGGCGATGGCGGCGCCGGCCCCCTCGTCGACGAATTGCAAATGGGTGCTGCCGATGCGGATCAGATCGCCCGATTGCAGGACGTGCCGGTCAGTCTCCTTGCCGTTGACAAAGGTGCCGCTGGCGCTGTCGAAATCGACGACGGTGTACGTGCCCCCTTCGGGAATGATCTGGCAATGGACGTGCGAGGCATGTGGATCGGTGAGGGACGTGTCGGTGGCACGGCTGCGGCCGAGCAGCATCACTTCGGTGCCGAGCGTGAACACGCGCCCTTCATCCGGCCCCGCCAGAACGATCAGTTTGCTGGCCATTAAGATTCCTCAGTAGCGCCGCGCGATTATCTACCTATTCATATCACAAATCCAGCTCACTCGCAGGTCAGGCTTCCGAACCTGACGCATTTTACGATCGAAGGCTTCTCGGCGTCAGGCTTGATGGCCTGACCTACGACGTCGCGATCGGCTCAACCTGATCGTTGCGGGCCATGCGGCGATGATTGAGCGTCAGGAGCAAACCGGCGCCCATGGCCGTCGCCGCATAGAAAAGGATCACGAACAGGACGCCCGGCCGCATGGCGATCATGGCCTCGTCGCTAGCGTCATGAAAGAGCCGAGCGTAGATCAACAGGGCCAGATTCATGTTTCGCATCGTCACCTCAATGCCGACGGCGAACCGATCCGGGCGCGGCCATTTGCACAGATAGAACAGCAACATATTGACTTGCATGCCGATGACGCAGAAGAGGATGATCGCGACGGGTACGCCAATGCCATATTGCCCTGGCCGAATGCGCCCGCTGCCAAGGGAGCCGGCAACCATGACGACGACCACCAGCAGGCCGATCCGAATGCAGATCTTGGAGAGAAGCCGATGATGCTTGGGCCAAATGCGCGCCACCGTCAGTCCGGCGACGAGCGGTAGGAACAGGCACAAGGCGACATCGGTCAAGATCTCGACGACCGGCATTGTGAATGCGACATCTCCCATGTAACGGGTCGCCAAGATCTGAAGCATGAGCGGCACCGTGACGAGAGTCAACAGCGTCGAGACGCCGGTCAACGAAATCGACAGCGCCATGTTGCCGCGGCCGAAGTAGGCGAACAGTTTCGACATCGCCCCGCCGGGCATGGCTGCGACGAGAATGAGGCCGACGCAGATGCCCGCGTCGAAGTTGGCGAGCCAGTTAATCAAAACCGCAATCAGCGGGATGACGAAAAGATGGCCGAGCAACCCGGCCCCGAAGGAGCGCGGCCGCCGCGCGATCTCGACGAAATCGCCAAATGAGAGCGTCATACCCATGCCGAGCGTGAAGAGCACCAGTTGGGCGCGGGCGCAGTCGTATTCGTGGGCGGGGTACCAGTCAAACATGATGCGATCAACTCGAGCGAAGAAGTCACCAGGTCAATGGCATCATTAAATGAAAAAGCCTGACCTTTGTTTAGCGTTCGCAAGGCGTCGTGCGAACGCTAAACGAGGAGTTGGCAGAAGTCCAGGTGGGAGTCGAACCCACACATTCCAAGGTTTGAGCTTGGCCGCTCTGCCGTTTGGCGTACCATGCCAGGAAAGCGTCCTCGGCGGGATTTGAACCCGCGACCTTCTCCGTGACAGGGAGACGAGCACTCCGGGCTGCTCCACGAGGACGAAATTCGCAGTCGAGGATCGGGGAATCAAACCCTCATCCGTTCGGGTTTAGGCCGAGCTGCTCTGCCGGTTGGCGTATCCAGGCAAACTCCGGGGGCGGGAATCGAACCGGCATTTCCTGGGTCAAAGCCAGGCGTGTTGCCATTACACCACCCCGGAAACAAGGCCAAGTAAAAAGTAAAAAGGCAAAAGGAAAAAGTGCCGGCTGTCGTTCAGTCTTCCCTTTTTACTTTTGCCTTTTGCCTTTTGCCTTGAAGAGTGGGGTCGGAGGGAGTCGAACCCTCACCTCCTGATTAAAAGTCAGGTCCGCTGCCGTTACGATCACGACCCCGTGGCCGCTTGCGGTTTAGCGCTCGCGGTGACGCGAAGAAACGCACGCATCTTCGTAAGCGCCAAGCAATAGCTCGTACGGGAGTCGAACCCGTCTCTGCTGTGTGAAAAACAGCGATCCTGAGCCGCTAGAAGAACGAGCCAAAAAAACAAAAGGGGCCAGGCATCTTGGGCAAGACACCTGGCCCCCGTTCGGTGACCGAGCTTAGTGTGGTGTCATCGCCTTGGCCGATAGAGTTTCCGCGCATCAAGCCGTTGATAAGGCAACGGTTGTTCTTGCGGGGTTTTCAGAGCCAAGGGTTGACGCTGCATGTTGGATTCCTTGTGAAGCGAACGATGATATGACGAGGCGATTCCGCCCTTGGTTCGCGCGATCTTTCAAGAAAGCCCTGTAATCGTTTAGCGTTCGGGCGACGACATGCGAGCGCTAAACGAATCTGGGGATCATTCCACGTCATCCAGCAGATGCCCCAGCTTGTCCTTCTTCGTCTTCAGATAGCGTGCGTTATGCACATTCGCCTCCACCTGAATCGGCATGCTCTCAACAATCCGTAGGCCGTAACCTTCGAGGCCGACGACCTTGCGCGGATTGTTCGTCAACAAGCGAATGTCGCGCACGCCGAGATCGAAGAGGATCTGGGCGCCGATGCCGTATTGCCGAAGATCGGGCGGGAAGCCGAGACGTTGATTGGCCTCGACGGTGTCGAGCTTTTCTTCTTGTTGAAGTTTGTACGCCTTGAGCTTGGGTAAGAGACCGATCCCACGGCCTTCCTGACGCATGTAGAGGACGACGCCGCGGTTAGCCTGGGCGACTTGGGCCATCGCTTGATGAAGCTGTGGGCCGCAGTCGCACAACATGCTGGAAAGAATGTCGCCCGTCAGGCACTGGCTGTGGATGCGCACCAGGATCGGATCCGTCTGCACGGGGATGACGCCGTTGACCTCGATGCCGACGCCTCCCATGCACAAGGCGAGGTGCGGTTCCGGATCGACGACGGATGTGTACGGGATCAGATCGAAGTCGCCGAATTTCGTCGGCAGCTTGACGACGAGCTCGCGGTGGATGAGTCGTTCACGCAGCCGGCGATATTTGATGAGATCCTCGATCGAGCACATCTTGAGCTGGTGCTGATTGCAGAATTCTCGCAGATACGGCAAACGTGCCATGGTCCCGTCAGGGTGGACGATCTCGCAGATGACGGCGGCCTCCTTGAAGCCCGCCAGACGCGCCAGATCGACGCTCCCCTCGGTGTGCCCCGCGCGAACGAGAACACCGCCGGTCTTGGCGCGCAAGCCGTCCACGTGTCCCTTGCCACGGATGAGGTCAGTCGGGGCCGAACGTTCGTCAATGGCGACAGCTACGGTGCGAGCGCGGTCGAAAGCACTGGTGCCGGTGGTGATGCCAAAGCGCGCGTCGATCTTCTGCGTGAATGGCGTTGAAGGCCCGTCCACGGCGCCCGCGGCGACTTCCAGATGTAAGCGATCGCAAATCGGTCCCGACATCGCCAGGCAAACGATGCCGCAGGCGTTGCGCATCATGAAGTTGATGACCTCAGGAGTCGCGCACTCGGCGGGGATGATGACGTCCCCTTCGTTCTCACGCTGCTCGTCGTCCACGAGCACGATCATCCGGCCGGCTTTCAGCTCGGCGAGGGCATCCTCGATGCTGACAAAATCTTGACTGTTTGGCATGTTTGTTGCCTTTGCAAGAGACGGTGATCGCGACCCGTCGGGTCAATGTCGCTATTTTATCGTTATCAACGCGGATTGATTCGGCGCGGCAAATCCAGAGCATGCTTGACCTGTGCCACTGAACTTCGGAGAATTGATTATACCGCCAGCAACAAAAAGGATGAAGGCGGAAGGATGAAGGATGAAAAAATGGCCTGATTCATCTTTCCGCCTTCATCCATCATCCTTCCATCCGGCTGCTCAAGGCCTGGCCAGACATGGTGAAAGAATCCTCAGATGAGTCAACGTCGCGTCGGTCTTTGGTTGATCGGAGCCCTAGGGGGCGTCAGTTCCACCGCGGTACTGGGCCTCTCTGCCCTGAGCCGTAAGCTCACGGATACGACGAGCCTCGTCACCGCGACGCCGTTTTTTGAGGGGGTCGAACTCGACGCCTTCAGCGATTTCGTCGTCGGCGGGCACGATATCCGGCGCAGCAGCTTGCTTGAAGCGGTGCGCGACCTGCACCAGCGTTCCAATGTCTTTCACGAAGCGCTGATTCAGGCGTGCGCGCCTGATCTCGAAAAGTGGTCCGCCAATGTGCGGCCAGGCACGGTTCTTGGCGCGGGACCGACCATCGGCAAGCTGGTCGACATGCCGGAGGTCCAGCGCGTCAACACGCCGCGCGAGGCCGTCGAACGGATTCAAGCAGACCTACGCGAATTTCGCGAACGCAACAAGCTCGATCAACTCGTCGTCGCCAACGTCTCCTCGACGGAGCCGCCGCGCGACCTTGATCAGCGTTATGACAGCATCGCCGCGTTTCGCGCCGCGCTCGATGCGAAGGACGCGACCGTGCCGGCAAGCGCTCTGTATGCCTGGGCGGCACTCGACCTTGGCGTGCCGTACATCAATTTCACGCCGTCGCTGGGGGCCTCCTTCCCGGCGGCCGTCGATTTGGCAAACGAACGCAAAGCTTCCGTCAGCGGCAAGGACGGCAAGACCGGCGAGACGCTCATGAAGACCGTCCTCGCGCCGATGTTCGCTCATCGCAACTTCAAGATCCTGAGCTGGGTCGGCCACAACATCTTCGGCAACCGCGACGGCATCGTGCTTGACGATCCGACCAACAAGGCGTCGAAGATCCAAACCAAGGACAAGGTCATCAGCTCCATCGTCGGCTACAAACCGCAGACGCACGTGTCGATCGAGTACATCGAATCGCTCGACGACTGGAAGACGGCGTGGGACCACATTCACTTCCAGGGCTTCCTCGGCTCGAAGATGATCCTGCAATTTCTCTGGCAAGGCTGCGATTCACTACTGGCGGCGCCTCTGTTGTTGGATATCGTGCGCTTGACCCTGTTGTCTCAGCGCCGCAAAGAAACAGGCGTACTCAAGCACCTGGCATGCTTCTTCAAGAGCCCGATGGGCTGCGATGAGCATGATTTCTTCAAGCAGATGGAGATGCTGATGGAGTATGTGGGCGCAACAAAGTAACTCAAGCCCCTCGATGAACGCGGCGAGGGAACGCGACAAATGACCTACGATCTCGAGTTCAAACCCCGCGAGCTCAAGGATCTCAAAACGCTCCCGAAATCCGCACAGCGACGGATCATCGCCAAAACGGAAGCGCTGCGGAATGACTTGACAGGCGACGTCAAGCGACTAACCGACTTTACGCCGGAATATCGGCTGCGCGTCGGGGATTATCGGGTATTATTTTAAGTGGAAGAGACGAAGGTGGTTGTGTACCGAGTGGTGCATCGAAAGGATGCCTATTAGCAATCCGCTGGAGAAGACCATGTTGAAGCTGCATCCGGAGATCCTCATCAAGAACGGAAAGAAGGAATTCGTCGTCCTGCCTTATGAAGAATTTCTTACGCTGCAAGAACGGCTTGCCGACGCCGAAGACCTGATGGAGCTTCGCAAGGCCAAGCGGGCGGAGCGCAAGAAAAAGGCGATTCCTCTATCCGAGGTCAAGCGGGCGCTGGGCATCTGATAGTTGTGGTTTCTTCCTGCGACCCAGCTCGATGAAATATGACCGCTCCCTGTCCAAAGTGTGACGGCGCACTTACTGTACGCCGAACGATACACGCGGAATTCGACACGAGTTGCAAATGGACCAGCTTGGCCCAGTGCAATACTTGCGAACGTTGGTTCTCCAATGTTGAACCAAACGAGGTAACGCGTGATGAATGGTGTAAATGTCCCGAACTAACTCGAACTCCCAAGAAAGAATGAAACTTGCCTTCAGTACCAACGCCTACCTGAAATTTTTCTTCCCCGAGACGATCCGCCGGCTCGCTCGCATCGGCTACACCGGTGTCGCGATTACTTTGGCCCGCGCCTTGGCTCAGTAGATTCAATTACATGCAACCTGGGGGGATTTTCGCTGGGCGCAAGCTACCGGGGGACCGTCAGCGCTGGTATACTGCAAGACATAGATTCCGGAGGCGTGCCATGATTCTGCCCGAATTCCTTGTTCAATCCGACGGTTATATCCATCTTGCCGGCCATCGCATCGGTCTGCAAGACGTTGTATATCATTACAACGAGGGTTGCTCTGCCGAGGAGTTGTGCGAGGTTTTTCCGACGCTGCCGTTGGCCTTGGTTCATAAGGTTCTCGCGTTTTACCTCGAAAATGCTGCGGAAGTGGACTGCTATTTGACGGCGTGTGAGGCCGAGATGGAAACGCAACGAGCGGCGACACCACGTGGGCCGGACCGCACTGAGTTGCGCCGCCGACTCGCCGCCAAGCAAGCGGCGGGGGTGTAACGATGGCACTGCAGCTCGTGCTGGACGAAAACCAGCGCGGCTTATTGTGGCGCGGGATCGTGCGACACAACAAGCTCGGCATTAATCCGGTGGATGCAGTTTGTGTTGGCGATCCACTCGACCTTCCGCTGGGCGCCTCGGACCCGGAAATTCTCACCTGGTGCGAGCGCGAGAATCGCATCCTCGTTAGCTTCGACAAGGCAACCTTGGCCGCGCACCTCGCGGCGCACCTGCTCGCAGGCCGACATTCTCCTGGGGTATTCCTGATTCGGCGGGGAAGCCGCGTATCG
This sequence comes from Planctomycetia bacterium, assembly GCA_005799265.1. GTDB lineage: Bacteria > Planctomycetota > Planctomycetia > Gemmatales > Gemmataceae > SIAQ01. The sequence goes on from SYHD01000190.1 coordinate 11,617, forward strand.
GTCGTTGTGGACCATTTGGTCCTGGTCGCCCATGCAAGTGAGGCCTGGGAGTGGGCCGATCGCATCGAGTTTTTTCCGTAACGTGAGAAAGCGATAAATGAAACTTGCCTTCAGTACCAACGCCTACCTGAAATTTTCCTTCACCGACACGGTCCGCCGGCTCGCGCGCATCGGCTACAGCGGCGTCGAGATCATGGCTGACGTGCCGCACGCCTGGCCCGCGTATTTACTCGATGAACACAAACAGGCGATGCGCCAAGCGCTCGCGGACGATCGGATGGCGATCTCGAACATCAATTCGTTCATGATGCACGCCGTCGATGACCCGCGGCAAAAGTACTGGTACCCGTCGTGGATCGAACCGGATCGTCACTATCGCCAGATTCGCATTAACCACACCAAGCGTGCTCTTACCCTGGCGAAGGAGCTCGGCGCTCCGTGCATCACGACGGAGCCGGGAGGGCCTGTCGAGCCGGGGCAATCGTGGGCGTCGGCCTTGAAGCTGTTCGTCGAGATGATAAAGCCGGTCGCGGAGCACGCCGAGAAGGAAGGCGTGCTGCTGCTCGTCGAGCCGGAGCCGGGCCTCTTGATCGAGACGGCCGATCAGTTTCTCGAATTCATGCAGCACATCCAGTCGCCCGCGGTCGGCATGAACTTTGACATAGGCCATTCGTATTGCGTCGCGGACGACCCGGCGACGACGATTCCGCGTGTCGCCAAGCATATCCGCCATTTTCACCTGGAAGACATCGCGGCGACACGGGTGCATCATCACCTAGTCCCCGGCGAAGGGGCGATCGATTTCGCAGCCTGCTTCCGCGCCATTCGCGCGATGAAGTACGATGGCTGGGTGACGATCGAACTTTACCCCTATATCGATGACCCAGACGAGGCGGCGCGTACGGCGCTGGCTCGCGTCCAAGCAATTCTGGCGAAAGCATGAAAACGTTGCTCTCCTTCGCGCAACTGGTGCGTTTGCCGAACACGTTCACGACGTGGGCGGACATCATTCTCGGCGCGCTGACGACCGGGTTCCTGGCAAATCGCCGAAGCTGGTTATGGAGCCGACTGACCACCTCTGATTCAGCCAACCTGACGACGGTTTGGCAAGAGCTGCAAAGCTGGTGTGTGCTCCTGTGTTTGCTTGCTTCGTCCACGCTCTTGTACTGGTCGGGGATGATTTGGAACGATTACTTCGACGTGGTCGAGGATGCACGCGATCGTCCGGGGCGTCCGCTTCCTTCGGGCCGCATCTCCATGCGAACGGCGAGTTGGTTTGCGCTCGGCTTCATGGTAATCGGCGTGCTCTTCGCGGTGCTGGCGGATTTGCTCAACGCGCGGGAGATTGACGGCGCCTTCGTCATTCGCTGGCGTGCGGGGCCGATCGCGGGTGTTTTGGTTCTCGCGATTTTCCTTTACGATGGCGTCCTGAAGGAAACCTTCGCTGGCCCGATGTTGATGGGCTTGTGCCGGGCGCTCAACATTCTTCTGGGGCTGTCGATCCTCGGCGCGTTCCCGCCGTTCTGGGGCTGGCTGTTGGCGCTCATCATCGGCATCTACATCGGCGGCGTCACCTGGTTCGCGCAAACGGAAGTAAAGACAAGCAGCCAACCGATCCTGATTGCGGCAGCTATTGTGATCCTCATCAGCCTGTTGTTGACGTTGACGGTTCCGGCCCTTGCGCTGGAGAGCCCTGGCAACTTCAGCCCGTCGGCGTTCTTTCCCTTTCTGCTTGCGGCGTTCGGCGGCTACCTGGGCATGGCGATCCTGCGCGCCATCCGTCGGCCCGATCCGTTACGGGTCCAGACCGCCGTCAAGCGTGCCATCCTCGGACTCGTCGTGCTCGACACGCTTTTGGCCAGCGCCTTCGTCGGTAGTCTTGGCCTGCTCTTGGCAATCTTGCTGATCCCCGGTATGATCTTGGGACGCTGGTTGTATTCGACGTGACCCGTCGGCAGGCCAGGATCGCAAGCGACGGGAGGCAATCATGCAACTACTCTTGGAACCGCCCATCGCTTACGCGGAAAGTACGCCGAAATCAGTCCGCGCCTTTCAACTCGGCGCGTTGACCCTCAAATCACGCTACTTTCTCTCGCCGCTCGCGGGATATACGAATCATCCTTTCCGCGTCGCCGTGCGCGAACTGGGCGGTCTGGGCCTGGCGACGACCGAACTGGTCAGCACGCGGGCCCTTCTGCTCGGCAGCCGCAAGACGCATGAGTATGTCGAAACGAGCGCCGGCGATGCACCGCTGGCCGTCCAGATCTACGGCGCCGATGCCAAGGAGATGTGCGAGGCGGCCCAGTGGCTGGAGAACTATGGCGCCGCAGTCATCGACGTCAACATGGGCTGCCCCGTCAACAAGGTCGTCAAGAACGGCGGCGGCTCGGCGATGATGTGCAATGTCGGCGCCACCACCGCGCTGGTGCGTGCGCTTGTCGAGGCGGTGCGCATTCCCGTCACGGTCAAAATGCGGCTCGGCTGGGACGAACTCAATCAGACTGCCCCGACACTCGCGCGCGAATTCGAACAGGCCGGTCTCGCCGCAGTCATGATCCATGGCCGAACGCGTGAGCAGGGTTTCGGCGGCAACGTCAATTTGGCTGGCATTCGCGCCGTCGTCGAGGCGGTCGAGCGGATGCCGGTCATCGGCAACGGCGACGTGCGTTCGATCGCCGACGCCGAGCGCATGTTCCGCGAGACGGGTTGTGCCGGTATTGCGATCGGCCGCGGGGCGTTATTGAATCCCTGGATCTTCGCCCAGCTCTGCTCATGGGAGCGAACTGGCCAAATCGGCGCGATTCCGTCGTACGAGCAGCGGCTCGACTTCATGGCGCGTCACTACGACCTGCTGGTCCAGCAGCGCGGCGAACGTGGCGCGAGTCTGACGTTTCGCAAATGCGGCGGCTGGTATTCGCGTGTCCTGAAGCCGGGCAAAGTAATGCACCAGCGCATGATGATGCTTGAACGCGTCGCGGATTTCGAGGACATGGTCGCGACGCTCCGCGCGAAGGGGCCACCGCCGCACTGGAAAGCTGGTGAAATGCCGGAGATTGCGGTGCCGAAGGGCCCGATATCGCATTGGTAGGTTTAGATTCCAACCAACGGTCTTAGCTTTGCGCGCACTTCATCCAGCACCAGATCGGGGACCGTTGCGATGAACTCGCTCTGTCGATCGAGCCAGTCCGCACTCTTGACGTGATCAGCCAGCACAACTCCTTGAACCGGCAGGCCGTCCGGGAGCATCACTTCAAATGCGTACCCCTTCGCGTGATGGGTCACGGGGCACACGAGGCATAACCCAACCTTGGCGTTGTACGCACGCGGCGACAAAACCAGTCCTGGCCGCCTGCCCGCCTGTTCGCGCCCAGCTTGGGGCGAGAACGACAGCCAAATCAGATCGCCGGAATCGGGAGCGTCGGTGCCCCTACCATGCTTCGCGCCCGATGGCCGGTCCCCAGTCCGTTTCGCCATGGATATTCTCCGGGGTGATTTGCTGAAGCAATTCATCGAGAGTATATGCGCGTTTGCGGGGACTGAGCAGCAGTCCGTCGTCCACGCGAATTACCTCAATCTCCATGCCTTCGGCCAACTCAAGTTCCTTCACGTAGGTTCCGGGAATGCGCACGGCAAAACTGTTGCCCCATTTGCCGATTTGTGTTTTCATGACCCATCTCCGTGTATCTACAAAGTATATCATCAACTCGTGCCTGGCGTCAAGAGTGGATCATTGCTCTTGCCAGCGAACGCGCCTTGTGTTATGCCTCCGCGCATCACGGAGGATAACCAGGTGGCCAAAGGACGGATAACGCCCGCGTACACCACGCGGCTGGGGCGAGCCTATCACGGCGATGCGGCCGAGCTTTTGAAGCACGTCGCCGACGACTCGATTTCGCTCGTCTTCACCTCGCCGCCATTCGCGCTGCGCCGGCAGAAAGCCTACGGCAACGTCAGCGCGGATGAGTATATCGCCTGGTTTTGGCCCATCGTCGAGCAGATCCAGCGCATCCTGCGGCCCGACGGCAGCTTCGTCATGGAACTGGGCGGCGCCTGGAATCGCGGCAGCGGCACCCGCTCGCTTTTTCCCTACGAGTTGCTGATTCGCCTGGGCAAGATTTTTTACCTAGCTCAGGACTTTTACTGGCACAACCCGTCGCGCCTGCCGACGCCGGCCCAGTGGGTTACAATTCGCCGCACGCGCGTCAAAGAAGCCGTGACGCACATCTGGTGGCTATCGAAAACGACGGAACCGCAGGCCGATAATCGCCGGGTGCTGGTTCCGTATTCGAAGTCGATGAAACGTCTGTTGAAGGACGGATATCAGCCGGCGATGAGGCCGTCGCAGCACGAAATCGGCCCGCATTTTCAAAAAGACAACGGCGGCGCAATCCCGCCAAACGTATTGACGGTCCCGAACACGCGGTCGTATGACGAGTATCTCTTCAAGTGCCGGGCTGCCGGGCTGCCGATTCATCCCGCGCGTTTCCCGCCGGAGTTGCCGGACTTCTTCATTCGCTTTCTGACCCAGCCGGGGCAAATGGTGCTCGATCCGTTCGCGGGCAGCAATGTGACCGGCCAGGTCGCCGAGCGATTGGAACGCAAGTGGACGAGCATTGAGCTGAATGCGGATTACGTCGCGGGGTCGCGGTTGCGGTTTGACGATGAGGCCGCGCAGGCGGCGTGAACGAAATTCGTTTAGCGCTCGCATGACGCCACGCGAGCGCTAAACGAGTAATAACTATCGCTTCGTCGTGCGGCTCTTGAGTAGATTAAGATGCCGCTCGAAACGATCCTCCATGTAACGATGGATGTTGGTCAAGACCCGGATGTCGCCAGCTTGCACGACACGGCCGCCGGGCATTTCCGAATCGCTGTCGGCCAGCATGCGATCCAATTCCGCGAGCGTTTGTTCGACTTGCTCAAGCGTCTCGTCGAGTTGCTCGCCTTTCATGTTCTCGGTCACGCCCCAGAAACGGCACGCATCCGCGAACGACAGGTCGGCCTTGCGGTTGTCCTCGAACTTCTGCACTGCTGAGCTATCGAAGAGCACTTTCAGGAAGCGTTCATGGTCGCGGCTCAGGCGATGCATCGTTCCGGCGGGCGCGGCCTCCTCCTCCTCCATCATCACGCGGCGGACGACGTTGCGTCCTTCGCGCGTCATGGCGTAGAGTTTTTGGCCCATCTTGACGAGCCAGCCGCGCCGCGCCAGACCCTTCTCGCCCATGATACTCGAGAGAATCTTGTTCGAGTCGGGATACCTCTCAGCGAAGCCCTTCAGGCCAAAAGTGGCCGGGAACTTCTGCCAGGACGCGACAATCAGCGCTTCCGCGGTGAAGGGCGAATGTCCTTGTTTTTCGAGATTCTCCGCAGCGAGCAGGATCTTCTCCGGAACGGTGAAATCATCCACATTCGGTTTCGTAGAAGCTGACACAGGATCCCCCAATCGTCTAAGGTTTGCTGAAACGGATACGAACCTCCTTTGGTTTCGATCCCCCACGCAGATTGAAACAAAATCCCCCCCCGCGCGTCAAACTAATTTAGGGAATGCGCCAAAAAGAGGAAACGCCAGCTGACGGCGCGGAAGGCAGAACTGACGTTGCTTGCTCTGACTGCGCGGCTTGCCGGGCGGCGAGTCAAGAGAAGTTTGGCAAGACAAAAGCCTATACAAATGAACTTTCCGCCTCGTAAAATATCGCAACTTGATTACGATTCGTCCTCGCCTTCGAGATTTGTCTTCATCAATTCGCGCAACAACATCGTCGCATAACTTCCCGCCGGCAGTGTGAATGTGAGCCGAATTCCGTCCGTTTCGATTGCAGCTGCAAGCTCGCCCGGATAGACGAGATTGTGCCGCCGCGTCCCTTGCAAGAGCTTTCCGAAGCCCGCGAACGAATTCGGCGTCAAACCGAACGCCGACAACGCCGACGCTTCCCGTTGTGCCGCTTCTGAGGCAGCGGCAAACGTCTTGCGGCCGAAGATTGGACCCGCGGTCACGATTTCGCGTGCGTCAAAGCGACGTTGCTCCGCATCGATGTCTTCCGCGACGAACATGCCGCCGAACGGGATCTTGCACATCACGTCCCCCGGCAACACGCGCCGCAGCAGACCGTCGCGCATGCGCTGCGCCAGTGCATGATTGAACAGTGCGGACTGCGCCGCCGACAGCGTGAGCTTTTTGAGAAACGGACTTCGCACCGGCTTCGATGGCCGTTCGCCGCGCACCAGAGCGAGGCCGAGTTGGAGCGTTTCTCCGTCGCGGCCGAAACGCTGCGGGCCGTAGAAGTTGGGCAGGCCTTGTTGGAGAATCCTGTTCAACAAGTCATTTAACGAACCGCGACCGTTCGGGAGCGATTCGCCCTCGTCCCACCCCCTTACGGTCGCGGCTCGTATGAGAATGCGAAAGCGATTGCCGTGCAGATGCCCCGAACGCAACTTGTTGGTGTGCTTGCTGACGCGCAGCACCTTGATGCCGTCGCCGTCGAGCTGGGCCAGGCGCGCTTCGACCGACGCGGGGACCGAGATCATCTGCCGCGTGACGGCTCGCCGATCCTTCAAGCCCGCGGCGCCGACTTCGCCGACGGGGATGTCGAGCCGCCTGGCGATTTGCCGCTCGAAGAACTCGGCGCCCATGTCGCGTTTTTCGATCCAGAGGTAGAGAAAGTCGCCCTGACCCGACGGCTCGTAGGCGGGGATTTCCTCGACCTCGAAATCGTCGGGAATTGTTTTGATCTTCCCGCCGAGGCCGGGTAAATCTGAAGTGAGCAGCGGAGTCGCCAACACGTCATCGAGCGGATTCATCCGCAGTCCCCTCTGTGTTTAGCCGGCGAGCTTGCTCGCCGCGTGGATGGGTCGAAAGAGTAGAATACGAATAGCCCGTTCCATCGTGAGGAGAATCAGCCATGAACGCAGCAATGTTGATGGTGTGTCTCGCCGGGAGTGCCGCCGTCGGGCAGAACAACGACACGATCTTCAAGGCTCCCGGCATCGAAATCAGGAGTTACCCGACCGTCCGTGGGACCCAGTCGACTCTGATCTACAACGGCATCAACATCGGCCGGCAATATCACAAGTCCAAAGACGAACCCGATCTCCATCTCATGCCCGCGACCTACTATCACGACAAGAATCCCATCGGCCTCGTGCTGAACGACAAGAACTGGTTCCCGAAGAAGGGGGCGCCGCCAATCGCCGTCCTCGGCATGGGCATCGGCACGCTGGCGGCCTACGCCCAGCCGGGCCAGATGTTCCACTTCATCGAGCGCGTGCCCACGTTCGTCAAGCTCTCCCTCCCGGACAAGGAGGAGAAGCGGTATTTCACGTACGTGCAGGACGCGCTGGATCGCGGCGCCAAGGTCAAGGTCTTCGAGGGCGAGCCGCGAGCGCTGTTCGAGAAGCACGCCGGCGACAAGTCCTACAAGATGATCGTCGTCGAGACGTACAAGACGCCGATCCATGAACTCCACAAGGGCGAGCAATCCTTCCGCGGTTTGTACTACTCGGACCCCGACATCGACAAGCTCGGCGGTGTTGTTTACGACATCGAGAACTTCTTCATCAACAAAGTCGGCGTCCCGTATCAATACGTGAGCAAGGCCGGCCGACCAATTCACGGGGCCATCGGGGCCTGGAGTGCGGCCTCAGTGGAGCAGTTGAATCGCGATTCACCTGCTTCGCCCAAGAAGAAGTTTGGCGAGAAGAAATAATGGACCTCGACGCCAAAGTCTGCTATTGCTTCCATGTGACGCGCCGCAAGCTCGTCAACTTCGTGCGGCAACGCAAGCCGAAGGTGCCGAGCCAGCTCTCGGAGTGCGGCGGCGCGGGCACAGGCTGCGGCTGGTGCATTCCGTTCTTGAAACAGATTCACGCCCACGCGGAAGCCGAGCTGGAGATTTTGACGCCGGAGGAGTATGCGAAGAAACGCGCGGAATACATCCTCGCCGGCAAAGGCAAACCGCCGCCAGGCGCGACCCCGTTGCCTGACACCGATCCCAAGCCCGCAGGCGAGCGCAGCGAGCCTGCGGGGTAACGCCAAGGAGAAACATGCGCATCCTGCTTGCATTCCTGTCATTGATCTTCGTGCCGTTTGCAACCCTCGCCCAGGAAAGAACCTTCCGCCTCGCCCCCTTCGTCGCCGACGTGACGCCGCCGATCAGCCACGCCTGCATGGGCGGCGGCATCAAGCCGATCACGAAGATCGGCGATCCGCTCTTCGCGCATGGCTTCGTACTGCTCTCCGATCAAAAGCCGATCGTGGTCGTCAGCGTCGATTGGTGCGAGATCCGCAACGACGCCTACGAGCGCTGGCGTGAAGTGCTGGCGAAGGCGGCCAACACCGACAAGGAACGCGTGCTCGTCTCGGCCATTCATCAACACGACGCCCCGATCGCCGATCTCGAAGCGCAGCGGTTGCTCGACAAGGCCAAGGCGAAAGGCTCGATCTGCATGCTCGATTTCCACGAAAAGGCGGTTCAAGGCGTCGCTCGTGCGCTGACAGCGAGCCTGAAGGACGCGAAGACCATCACGCACTACGGCGTCGGCGAGGCCAAGGTCGAGAAGGTTTCGTCGAACCGCCGTTACCTCGGCCCTGACGGCAAGCCTCGCTTCAACCGCACCAGCGCGACACGCGATCCCAAGGTTCGCGAGGCCGAAGACGGTCTCATCGATCCGTGGCTCAAGACGCTCAGTTTCTGGAACGGCGACAAGGCGATCCTCGCGCTCAGCGCCTACGCGGTGCATCCGATGAGCTATTACGGCACGGGCATCGCCAGCGCCGACTTCCCCGGCCTGGCGCGCAAACGGCGGCTGAGCGACGACACCGACGTGATGCAGATCTACGCGTCCGGCTGCTCGGGCAATGTGACTGCAGGGAAATACAACGACGGCGCCCCTGAGAATCGCGCTGTCTTGGCGGATCGCATCTATCAAGGTATGGTCGAGGCGTGGAAAGCGACGAAACGCCATCCGCTCAAGGAAGTCGGCTTCAAGAACGAGAAGCTCCGGCTGGAGCCTCGCGATGGGCCTGGCTTCACAGTCGCCGACTTACAGAAGAAGCTTGAGAATGGGCCTCGGCCCTTCGATCAATGCCTCGCCGCGCTGGGGTTGAGCTGGCGTCTGCGCGCGGACAAAGGGGCGACGATCGACGTGCCCGCGTTGTCGTTCGGCAAAGCGCATCTCGTGCTCCTGCCGGCGGAGGCATACGTCGAGTATCAGTTGCTGGCGCAAAAGACACGGCCCGATTCGTTCGTCGTCGTCATGGGCTACGGCGAAAGCGCCCCCGGCTACATTCCGACGGAGCAACATGTGCGCGAGCGCGACGGCAATCTGAGCGATTGGAACTGGGTCGCGCCCGGGGCGGAGGAACGCATCGCCGACGTGTTGAAGAAAATCCTCAAGTGAATTTCGTTTACGTCGGAGCCTGAAGCGTAAGCGAAGGAGCGCGTCCTTCGCTTACGCTTCAGGCTCCGATTATTTCACCCGCACCGCGACAACCTGCACGTCCCCAGCCGCGATGCGTAGTTCGATCGCGCCGTCTTTGCCGACCGCCAGATCGCGCGGCTCCGTCAGCTCGCGCAGCGATGCCACCTTCAGCTTCGTGCGCACACTTACATCAACAAAGGCACGGCGATCGACGCGGGCGATGCCGTTCTGCGTCTTGTCGATGCCGCGCTGATTGAAGAACGACAGCAGCCAGCCGTCCTTGGTCTTGTTGACATGATACATGATCTCGCCGGTCGGATGCTGGCCGTTGGCGAGGCGCACGTCGAACGGCAATAGATCGTCGGTCAGCGCATTCATCAACACCGGCAGCGACGGATGGGCCCGCTCGTCCAGCCCCAACCCATGCGGTACGAGATGGATGATGACCGCTCCCGCGCCGACCGCGTGGCGCAAAATCAGTGGCGTCTTTTCGTCGATGATGGCAAGCGGCATCGCGCCGTGCAACTCGACCTGCGCGACCTCGAACGGCGTCGCCTGCATCGTCACCACGCCGTCGAGCGACCAGTCCTCGGCACGCGTTATCCTGCCGGACGCCTTCAGCCCCGTCAGCTTCTGAGGCAGATCTTTTGCCTGCGCGATCGTCGTCACCAGCGTGCCGCCGTTCTTGACGTACTCCTCGATGGTCGGCAGCATCGTGCCCGTCAGCCGAACGTCTCCCGCGGCCCAGACGACCGGGTACTGATTGATCGCTTTCGCCTTGGCTGGCCGATCGACGAGCACGTCGAAGATATTGCCGTAGACGCCGCTCGGCATCGATTGCACGTCCGGCGACGCGGGCAGCCCTTCGAGAATCGACGTCGGATGCCAGCAGACGTTGAACAGTTCGCGCAGCTCGATGTCGTGCTTGTCTTCTGGAAAGTCGTGCAGCATCTTGCAGCGATAATTGACGCGCTCGTAGCCGTGGCCATGGCTGAGCAGCAAGGCAATCGGCGTGTACGGCTCGCCGCGATCAGGAACGCGCGCGGCGAACGCCTGAAAGTCCTCGGTCGCCCGTCCGAATGGCGAGAGCTGAATCGGATGCGTGCCGGGGCCGGGCAGGATGTACTGATTCGTGAGGTTCTGCTCCCAGTAGATCGCCGACGCGCCGCCGAGGTAGTTGAGGTAGTACAATTTTCTGTACCAACTAATGCTTACTCCATCGGTGACGGCATATTTGGAATGAAACCACGAAGGGGCGCCGCGCGGGACGACCGGGTCCTGCGTGAAGTAATTGCAGGCGTCGCCGAAGTTGCCAGAGGCGTAGTTGATCCATGACCCGCCGTATTGCCGGGCCGCCCCGCGCTCGAAGGCGATGCGCATCGGCGCGTGCACGTTGGTGGCGTCGATCTCATAGCCGACGGTGCGAGCGCCGCTCTCGTGGTAGATGTGGGCCAGCGCGATCGAATCGACCGACAGGCACGAGATGCCGCGCGACCAGTGATCCGGCGACACTTTCGTCTTGTAGATTTGGCTCCACGCCTCAGCCTGCTTGTCGCGCAGATACTTTGGGAGCGAATCGACGTAGGCGCGGCGCGCGGCGCCGTTGTTAGCCGGACGTGCAAGCGACGGATTGGATGGTCCGTCGCTTGCGCGTCCGGCTAACGGTGGAAGCGATATGCCGACGGTCCCGATCGCCTCGCCGTGGATGTAGCCCATGAACTGCTCGTTAAGCGGTCCAGTCAGGGCGGCGTAGGTGCCGGGGCCGGTCTTGTCGTCGTATTTGCCGCTGGCGTAGTTGGTCATGATGTAGAACGGCGTCTTGGTCCGTTCGAGCCACTTGCGGATCGGGCTGCTGTCGGAGAGATCGGGCGTATTGCCCAGATAGAAGCCTGGCAACAATCCGGACCACGACATGATCGGCACGTCCTTCTTGCCCGCGAATTGCTTGTGGAACTTGTCGCGAATGTCGCTCGGCGGCGAAAAATTGAAGAAGACGTCGTAGAGCGACAGCTTGTCAACGTCCTGCTTGGCCCACCACTTCAGGTCGGCGTCGATGCCGGTCCACATCGCGAAATCGCGGCCAGCGAGCACTTTGCGTTTACTCTCGACACCGAGCGCGAAGTCGTTCTTCTTGCCTCGCCAGCTTGCGCCGTCGAATGGGTGCATCTGGAAGGCGTCAAAATAGGCGAATCTGGGCTTTTCGCGTCCGTTCGGGTGGAAGGACTTGTCGTCCGTGATGAGGATCGCATCGACCTGCCGCCACGCCTCACCGGGTTTGTCGATGGAGAGTATTAGCCGCGCTGGTCCTTCTTTCAGCGTGTTCTCTTGTGATCCCCAGCCAAACGAAAAGCCCCAGAAGAGCATGTATTCGTCGTTGACGGGTACGACCGGCACGTGGCCATAGTCCGCCGCGAAGACTTGTTTGCCGCCTTGCTCGATGGCGACGCGAAACGGCTGCGTCTTCTTGCGATGATCGACGTAGCGCACCCAGATCTTGTAGTTCCCGGCGCGCGGCACGATGAAATCACGCTGGCAGCGTGCCGAGGTCTCCGCCGCCGGGACGCCGATCGAGTTCCATTCGCTCTCGCCGCCTTGCGTCCACTCGGCGCTGATGCCTGGCCCCGCAATGCCCCACGAGCCGCTCGGCTTCGCGCTGCCGGTCCAGTAGGCGAAGGAGCCTTTGACGCCGTCGAACCACTCCGGCTCGAACCAGAGATGAATCGGCGGGCGCGGCTGGGCCTGCGCGGCGATTGAACTGATGGCGAGTAAGACTATCGTAATCGTGTAACGCATCGCGAGTTCCTCATTCTTCAATGGCATCGGTCGGCGATTTTTCGGGCATTCGTGCTTGTAAGTGGCCGGGATCATTTGCAGCGGCATGACCTTCAGGCGTAACCTGTGCATTATCACGTGCAGACCTGGTTTCAAGACGCTCACGATCGGCTTCCTGCACGGCCTGCACGAACGACTCCGCAACGCCCTGGATTACGATCTCTGTGTCGGTGATGACGCTCGGCCGAATGGTCATGTGATGGATGAAGACGATCACCATGATCCAAATAGCCAACAGACTCACGCCGCCCAGATAGATCACGATGGCCATTCCTTCGTCACCCAGTTCAAAAAACTTAGCGACGGCGATGAAGGCAATGCCGGAGAGAATTCCCACCAAGACGGTGCCGGCACTCCAAATCGACAAAGAGCGATTCTGCCAATGACGCTGATGCCGACTACAGAAAGGTGCCTGCACCCACGCGCTCCTACTCGCGCACCATGCCACGTTCGCCCACAAGAAGGGATGAACAAAGAAGAAGACATAGGTCCAGCGCGGCCACCATACGAGCTTCTCCGCGATGACGACTGTGGAAGTCTCGCCACAAAACATGCAGACGGCCGGCAAAGGCCCGTTCGCCTCGTGCAAGTGCAGTCGAACCTGCGCCATGTTTCGTTCCTTGGACCGGTCTCTGCCGGGTTCGACGCTATTCCTCGATGGCATCGGAAGGGGGTCGTGCTCGACGCGGCTGGTCGCCGTATTCGTCGTCGTTCTCGACACGACGGCCTTCGCGGCGGCACGCCGTAGGATTACGATCCTCCTCGGCGACGATATCGATGAACTCCTGTGACACGCCATCGAGGAGGATTTCCGTGTCGGTGATTTCTTTGGGACGAATGCCCGACCTCATGGCGATCGCGACGATGACGATCCAAATCACGAAGGAAGCGATATGGCCGATGCACATGAAGAGTTGGACATCCGCATCCATTGGTTGCAGATTACGAGCAAGTACGATCAGGCCGACTGTCAAGGCCCCCAGGCCCAGCGCTGAGGTTGCCATGATCGAAATGGGTTTGAGCCAGTGCCCCTTGTGTTGATCGCAAAACGGCGCCTGCAATCGTGCACGCTTGGTCATAACGATGACGACAATGTACCAAGGCAACACTCCCGCGAAGAAAAAGACGTTGATCCACGGCGGATACCATTGCATGTCTTTCGTCACGCGGACCGTGGCCGGTGCGCCGCAGGAAAGACAGGCAAATGGCAACTCTCCGTCGGCTTCGCGCACGTGCAAGCGGATTTGCCCCATTGTGGATCCTCGTTCATAAGAGGCTAAGACTTCCCAACCTAATCGACTTGCTTGGCGATGTCAACCAGCTTAGAAAATGCTTGCCTGCCAAGCATGGATCGGTCATAACTTCGCCATCGTTCCCATCGGGAGAATTGCCATGAGAATTGCCTGCGCTCTCGTTATTTGTTTGGTCGTGATTCCACCGGTTTTCGCTGGCGATGCCAAGCGCGGCCGTAAGCTGTTGGTCGCGCTCATCCAAGAGAAAAGCGACATCGAGGCCGCGTCCTTGTTGGCGCTGTACAAGCACATCCACGCCTACCCGGAGTTGGCATTCCAAGAGGAACAAACGGCCGCACGCATTGTCAAGGAATTACGCGGCGTCGGCTTCGAGGTGACGGAAAAAGTCGGCGGCACCGGCGTCGTCGGCGTCCTCAAGAATGGCGTCGGGCCGACCATCATGGTCCGCGCTGACATGGACGCCTTGCCCATCATCGAAGCCACTGGCCTCGCTTACGCCAGCAAGTTACGTGCACGCGACAAGGATGGGCTCGACGTCGGCATCATGCACGCCTGCGGCCACGACATGAACGTCGCGTGTCTGGTCGGCACCGCGCGCGTCATGGCGAGCATGAAGGATCGCTGGAAAGGTACGCTCGTCCTCATCGGCCAACCCGCCGAGGAGATCGGCGCCGGCGCCAAGGCGATGCTCGAAGACGGCTTTCTCAAACGCTTCCCACGCCCCGACTTCGCCCTCGCCCTGCACTGCGATGGCCGATACCCGGCGGGGCACGTCAACTTCCGCGAAGGGCAGATGCAGGCGAACGTCGATTCGGTGGACATCCACGTCAAGGGCAAAGGCGGCCACGGTGCGGCCCCGCATGCGACCATCGATCCGATCGTCATCGCCGCCCGTATCATTCTCGACCTGCAAACGATCGTGAGCCGCGAACGCAACCCGTTGGAGCCCGCCGTCGTCACGGTCGGCGCGATCCACGGCGGCACCAAGCACAACATCATCCCTGACGACTGCAAGATGCAGCTCACGGTGCGGACCATGAATGACAAGGCCCGCGCCGAGGTGCTCGAATCGATTGCGCGCATCGCCAAAGCCGCGGCGCTGGCGGGCCGCGCCCCGGACCCGATTGTCACGCTGCGCAATGAAAGCTTCACGCCCGCCCTCGTCAACGAAAAGGAGCTGACGCAAAAGGTGGTCGCAGTCTTCAAGGACGTGATCGGCCCCGAGCGCGTCCACGAACGCCCGATGTCGATGGGTGGCGAGGACTTCAGCCAGTTCACGCGTGCCGGTCTGCGCACGTTCTACTGGCACCTCGGCACCGCGGATCCAGTGAAATTCGCCGAATCGAAAAAAGGCGGCAAGGCCCTGGCGAACACGCACTCGCCGTATTACGCGCCGGTGCCGGAGCCGACGCTGCGCACGGGCGTGTTGACGATGAGCATGGCGATCATGGAATTGATTAATGAAAAAATGACGAGTGCCGAGTAGATACCGAAGGTCGTTGCGTCGTTGCTGCACTCCGTTAGCCCGAGTACCCCGGATGCGCGACAACACCACGCCCGGGGTTATTGGTGAGGTGAACAATGGGAATTGGAAAATGGGCAATGCTCAATGGACAATTGCGCCATCAGGCTCCCACTATGTTTTTCAATTCCCAAAGCGGCGAGAAAGTATTGTCCATTGAGCATTAGCCATTAGCCATTTTCCATTTATTGTAACTCTTTAGCCGTTTGAAGTAACCTTCTTCGGCAACGGCGGAAGTTTGCCGGTTTGCACGTAAGTTCGCAGAGCAGCGACGATCGTTCGCAACGGGTTGTGGCCCCGTTGCTTCAGGGTGCGGAAGATGCTCATCA
>SYHD01000191.1 GCA_005799265.1 Planctomycetia bacterium
AGCGACTTCGACTGCTTCCGGTCGGAACAATAAGATACCGGCGTGGGTTTCGCACCCACTGGATCACCAACACTTGCACGGCGCACACCCGAAGCGTTAGCGAGGGCCACTGCATCCCTCGCTAACGCTTCGGGTTGGTATACTATTTTCTGCCGCTCGCCTAGCCTACGAGCTACTACATACTGACGTCAGCCACGCTGGTGCCGCTCACGCCCTAAATTTTTGCAAATTCAGGCCTCGCAGCCTCTTGAAGCGGGCCAGGGCTTTCGCTTCGGCGTCACTGGTCTTGGTCAACAAGAACTGCACCGCGAACGGCGCCCCTGGGTCCAGCAATCTGTCGTTGGCCGCGGCATTCACATCGCCCAATTTCCAGACAAACCCGGGCACGGCGGCGGGATCGGTCGGGCGCTTCTTGAAGAAAGTCGACACGCCGGATTCCTCCTTGCCGATCCAGCCGAATTCCGCGCCGGCGCCAGTCCAGGCATTCGCCAATTTGGGATCAATTTCATTAAGCGGCGGCGTGACCTTGGCCTTTTCCTTGGGATCAACGTTCGCCTTGGGCTTGTACTTGCCCGCCAGCAAATCTTCGATCGCCAGAAGTTGAACTTCCGCCTTTTCAACGCGCGCAACGAAGACACCGCCGGGGGAGATCACCATCAACGGGGCGCCTGGGGCTTTCCAAACTTCCTTTTTCGTCGCGATGTCGACCATCTTCGCTTCCGTGTTCCCGAGCGCGTACAGCATGTACTTGGCGTCGCCGCTGAACAGGAGCCGATTGACGGCTTTTTCGCGGCCCAGCTTCTCGGCAGCGCCGCTGTTCATGTCCACGAGCTGGAAGTCGCCGAGAGCGCCGGCATTGGTGTTGACGTAGTATTTTTCGTCGGGCGTGATGCGGTCGGCGGGATTCGCCGTGTCCTTGAGCGTAAAGGTGCGCGTCTTGTCATTGATGAGATCGCGGATCGTGATCTCCCCGCCGGGGTTCATGCTTTCGTATAGCGTGTCGCCGGACTGCGAGAAAAAGCAGTGACCGGCCATCGACTGCGGGTTCCATTTTTTTTCCTTCCAGTCGGCCACATCCCACTGGATGGCTTCGTAGCCCTTGCCTTGATCTTTCAGGAGGAGCGTCAGGCGTTTGCCGTCGGACGTAAATTGCAGGCCCATTGCATCCTTGCTGAAGCCAGCGGACATTGGAATGGTGATGGACTTCACTTCCGTGCCATCGGTTTTCCAGACGGTAAGCTCGAAGGCTTGCCCGTCTTTGTCTTTATCGGTAATCAAAGCGATCAACTCACCCGACGAGAACGCGAGGAGTGCGCGCTGCGTGTGGAGTTGCACCGGGAGCGTCTTGGTCGATTCCAAGGTCGCGAGGTCCCAGATCTTGATGCCATCCTTGTCCTTGGACCGCGCGGCCGTGGCGAAAAGCTGCTCCACCGGCGCGAACGCGACGGCGACGATGTCTCCCTCGGCCGCCAATATCCCCGCGACGCCAGGCAAGTCCTTGGGCGGAGACTTGCGATATTCGTCGAGCCAGATTTTTTCATCCTTTTGGCGTTCGAGAAATTTCGCGAGTTTCGGATCTTTGTTCTCGGCCGTCTTGTCCTTTTCCTTGGGCTTGGTCGTCCCTGGCCCCGCGGCGAGCGCGTCCTCAAGCGACATCACTTGAACGTCGGCCATCTGCTTGATGGCCAAGAAAACGCCTCCCGCCGAAAATGCGTAGCCGCCCGCGCTGGCCTTGCGCGTCCAGACGACTTTGCCCGAGGCGACTTCCATCAGCCTGTGTTCGTCTTTGACATGACAGATCAGGTATTTGCTGTCGGGAGAGAAGCACGGCAAGGTCGCGCTGCCATCGAACAACTTCATGGCGCCGCCCTTGTCGAGATCATGCAGCAGGAACTCCGGTTTTTCTTCCGTGCCACCGTTGCAGGCAATCCAACGGGTGTCGGGCGACAAGGCCCGATCCGTGAGCGGATTGGGACCGAGGTCGGGCGCCGGCTTGACCTTGATGGACTTGCCGGTGACCGTGTCGTGAACCGCCATAACGCTCGCGTCCTTGCTGATTTCGATGACCTTGTCGCCATTCGGGCCAAGCAAAATGTGCGCCGTCTTTCCAAGGGCGGAAGGCAGGACCGACTTGCTGCCGTCGCTCAGATTCCAGGCCGCGACTTGTAGGCCTTTTCCATCGGATGAAACAAGAGCCAGCACGCGCTTGCCGTCGGGAGTGAAGGCGATTTCCTGACAGGCGTCGCCCTTGTCCAAATTGAAGGCGTGTAGCTCGCGGGGGGGACCAGTGACTTCCCACACTTTCAGGACTTCGCCGGCGCTGGCGCCAATGGCGAGCAGCGCGCCGTGATGCGAGAAAGTCATGGGGAAATGGGCGTCGAATTCGTTGACAAACGGAATCGCTTTGGGCTTGTTCTCTTTCAGGCTCATTCCCTTCACATTCCAGAGGGTGATCGCTTCGTCCTTTTCATCCCCCTGGGCATAGATCGCCAGATCCACTGGCGAGAACGCCACGCTCTTCGGCGTCGGATTCTTCCCCATGATCGTGACGGGGGGGCCGATCTTCATTGCGCGTAATCCGGCGAGCCACCCATTCTCTTCCTTCTGTCGTTCCACGAACAACTCCGCGAACGACTTGGCGATTGCCTTCTCGTATTCCTTCTCTTTTTTCGGCGGCGTCACTTCTTTGGTCTTAAGTTCCTCGATCGGCATCAAATGAACGGTCGCCTTGTCCGCGCTCGTCAGACCACTGGCGAGGAAGATGCCTCCGGGGGAGAAGGCGTAGGCGCTGGAGTCGGCCTCGCGCGACCAGATCGATGCCTTAGCCTCGACATCGATGAGATGGTCGTTACCGTCAAGTTTGCAGATCAAGTGTTTGCCGTCGGGGGAAAGGCGAGGCAACACGGCCGGTTGCGGGCCTTCATGCAGGATGGTCGCCTCGCCTTTATCCTTGAGCTCGAACTTCAAGAGCTGATGCGTCGTATCGTCTTTCTTGTGGCCCAGGACCAGCGCCGCGCCGTCGGCGGAGATAGCGCCGTCGAAAAGGTCGTACTGCTTCAGACGCGCGTCGCCTTTCAACGTGACGGACTTCCCCGTGGCGACATCGCGCACGGCGAGTTCGTCCTTTTCCTTGTTGACTTCGATGATCTTGGTGCCGTCAAGGCTGACGACACTCCAGCCATTTTTGAAGACGTTTGCGGACTTGGATGCGTCCCACTTTTTCTTGCTGTCGTACAACTTGACCTCGTCATGATCCTCGCCAGCCGTCTTGACGACGACGATCAAGGAGCCGTCCGCCGCGAACGCGAAACTGGTCGGCGTGCCTTTGCCGAGGTCGAGTTTCGCGACTTCCTTGGCGTCCTTGACATCGAAGACCTTGACATCGTGTTCTTGATGCGAGAGGAGCGCGATTAATTTGCCGTCGTGGGAAAAGGCGAGCTCGCAGTCGGTCAAGTCAGCGGCGGATTGGACGGGGATCTCCTTCTCCGGCTTCTTCAGGTCGGCCAGGTTCCAGAGGCTAATGGCTGAATCGGGACTATTGGCCAGAGTCGCGAGTTGGTGGCCGGCGGGCGAGAACGCCAGGGCCAGCAGCTTGGTTCCTTCGGCCGGAATGGTGCGGACGATGGGGGCCTCGGGTCGAACCTCACGATACTTCGTCAGCAGCGCCTTTTCTTCCGCCTCACGCGCGCGGAAGATTTTTTTTCGGTCCTCCTTGCCTTTGACCTCGGGCGTTTTGCCCTTGCCTTTGTCGGCCGGTTTGGCGGCGGTCAGCTTGTTTTTCGGCCAGCCGAGATCTTCGAGCATGTCGCGCGGGATCTGGTCCAGGAAAAAGGCCGCGAACGCGCCGAGGTAGGCAAACAACATCAAGAAGACGATGATATTGACCGGGAGACGGCTGGGATACTTGAGCGGCTCGTCTTTTTTGCCGCCGCTGGAGCGCGACGGTTTCATGCCGAGCGTGCTCTTCGTATTGGGCATGCCGTCGTCATCTTCATCATCGTCGTCAAGCGGCTTCTTGGCCTTACCCTTGGGGGGCGGCGGCGTCATGAAGCCGTCGTCATCATCGTCGTCGACAAGCTTCTTGGCTTTGCCCTTGGGCGCGGGCATTAGCATGTCGTCCTCGTCCTCATCGACGATGGGCGCGGGTTTCTTGACCGGCTTGGGCTTTGGTCTGGGGAGATCCTCCACGTCGTCACCGCCGCCATCAGCCTGGGCGAAAGAGAAGAGATCGTCTTCCTCGTCGCGCGCGGGCTTGCCTTTTGCCTTGAGCTTGGGCGATGGCGCGGTTGGTTCGTCGTCGTCAGTATCGATCTGCACGTCCGGCGCGGGTTGCTCTTCGACCTTGGCGACGAAGATGGCGGTACACTTCGGGCACTTCATCTTCTTGCCCAGCGAGCCCTTGCCCACCTTCAGCTTCGCGCCGCATTCCGAACAGGCCACCAGCACCTTCTCCGCGGATGCCGCGGGGGCGGGCGCAGGGCGCGGCGGCGGCGCGGATTCGGGGGCTTCCTCCTCGGCCACGAATACCTGCCCGCACGAGCACTTCACCTTCTTGCCCAGCGATGCGTCAGAAACTTTCAGTCGCTTCCCGCATTCCGTACAACTTACGATGGCCATGGAGCGTTACCCCAGATGGTTCATGCATCCGCCGCGCGAGCTAGGCCGCAAGCGGCGAGACGTTAGTCTTCGTCGTCCTCATAACTCTTGCGTTTCGGTTTCGGCTTGGGTTTGCTTTTTGCCTTGCTCTTTTCCTCTTCCTCTTCGTCATCCTCATCGGTATCGCTCGATTCCTCGAGAGGCAGTGGAAAGACGAAGAAACTGAGCAGAGCGGCAAACGCCTGCAAACCCGTAAAGGCCAGCGAAAACGGGTTCATCAACCCGGCCACCAGTACGGGCAGCAACAACATTAACGCCCCCTGCCGCCCGCAGCGCACGAACGCCAGGACGACACCCAATAGCCCGTACATCGCGGCGCCCATCAAAAACATGCCGGTGTCCGGGTGCGGCACGCCGGTGGGAGAGTTGGCGAAGAAATCGAGAAATTCGATCTGGTTGGCGTGCAGTAGATCAAGAAATTCCTTCGCCATCAAGAACATGCCGCCCATGAACCCCGTCATGAGGACGCCGAAGAAGCCGAAAAAGAGCACGACGAAGCGCATGAGAACCCCGTGTGGCGTTGAGCCGACGAAAGAACTGTATCCTGCCAAAGGTCGGGAGTCTGACAATCTCGGATTACTGTAGTCCAATTCGACGGGAAAACCAAGCAAGAAATCGTCCGTGGTTCGTGGTGGGTGGCGAATATACCACGAACTACGGGCTTTAGCTTGCCCGCACAACGACGATGGTCGCATTGTCCGTGGCGCCGCGCAGGTTGACGAGGTTCAAGAGACGCCGGGCGGCTTCTTCCGCGCTATTCGCGGCTTCGCGCGTCAACATCGTCTCCAGCTCCTTGTTGGAGATGTGGTTGGTCAGGCCGTCGGAGCAAACGAGCACCCAGTCGCCACGCATCAATTTTCCTGCGTAAAGACCGGGCACGACGTCGGGCTGGCCGCCGATCGCCTGCTGCAATTCGTTCTTGCGCGGATGGTCCTCGGCTTCCTCGGCAGTGAGTTGGCCGAGCTCGACCAGGCGATTGACCAGCGTCTGATCACGCGTCAATTGCACCAATCGGCCGCGATGCAGATGGTAGACGCGACTATCACCGACGTGCCCGGCGATGACATTGCGCGAATCGATGTACACGCATTCCGCAGTGCAGCCCATGCCGCGTTTGCCCTTGCCCGGCGTGCGCGCGGCCGTGTAGACCTCGCGATTGGCATGCTTGAGGGCGTCGCGCAGAACTTCCTGATACTTCTTCGGATCGACGGCGTCCGTCGGCCCCTCTTTGCCCGTGAGCGCGGCGAAAATCGGCTGGTCGAGAAGGTACTTGCGCATTTCGTTGATGGTCAGGGCCGCCGCAACTTCGCCGGCGTCGTAGCCTCCCATGCCATCGCACAGAAGGACCATGGCGTACTCGGTGAGTTCGTCCAGGCGGGTATCGACGCCGTGCAGTACGGTGAGTGCGTCCTCATTGCCGGTGCGGACCATGCCGGTCGTCGTCCAGGCGGCGATGTCGAGACGCACCTCGTCGAACGCCTTGCCGCAGACGCCGAGCGTCTT
The DNA here is from genome assembly GCA_005799265.1 of Planctomycetia bacterium. Classification (GTDB taxonomy): domain Bacteria; phylum Planctomycetota; class Planctomycetia; order Gemmatales; family Gemmataceae; genus SIAQ01. The sequence continues at coordinate 6,160 of SYHD01000191.1, forward strand.
GATCAATTCTTGGAAGCCGGATTGATCGGTCTTCGTCAACTCGTCGGTCGGAAATCGCGTGTGCAGATCGCGGCAAAACGTCTTGTTGATGAGGCGCAAGAAGAGTGGATGAACGTCTGGGAAGCGCTCAGTGATCTGCAAGGGCGTATAAGGACGCTCGAAATCCTTGGCTTCGAGTGGATGGTGCAGATATTCCAGCGAGTAGAGCATGGCGCCGAAGCTATAGAGGTCCGAACGCGTGTCCGCGGCGGTCGGCGAGACGATCAACTCCGGCGCGGTGTAGAGCGTCGCCTTGATTGGGGCGCCGGCGGGCAAGGGAATCGGCAGCACGTCGGAGATGTCGGTGATGCGCGGGCCGCTCTCACCGACCACGATCACGTCTGGGCGGATGCCTTCAAAGATTGCGCCGGCGTTGTGCAGCGCCTCCAGGCAACCGGCCACGAATTGCAGCCAGCGGTAGCGCGTCGCAGCGCCATGCTCGGGATCGTCCCAAGCGTCCCATAGGCTGATGCCGAGCGGATATTCCAGGACGAGGTATTCCTTGTCGTTCTCGGTGAACTGATCGAGCACCTTCGGCAGCGATGGATGATCGGCTCTCTCCAGCAGGTTGCGTTCCCAGGCGATGCTTGGCCAGGCGTCCGGACCGCCCAAGGCGAGAGCGGCGGGGAGATCCTCGTCGAAGCCTGGGACGATGTCGTCCGCGCCGGCGACGGGGGCAGCCTCGGCGACTGGCAGCGCCGGCGCCGCGAGCGGCGCGGCGACGATGACGACGCCCAGGCCGCTTGAGTGATCGACGCCGCGATACCGCGCGACTCCCTGGCGCTCGCCGACGAGGTCGCCCAGCTCATAGCGATTTTGCAGTCGGCCGTTCGTGATCGCAGTCATGGGATTCTCTCGCGAAGTGAGAGCGCTGCTTGCCGCCAAGGGTGCCGCCGCGCCGGCTGCAGGAAACAGCCAACCGCAGTCATGGCAGTACGCTAACAGATCCTTGCGCGGCGCGCCGCATGCTTGACAGGGTTGGGGCGTCTCGACGAGCGTGGGTGCTTCTTCAACGGGAGGCGCAGCTTCGGCGACGGTCGCCGGCTCGGCGACCGCGACCGACGCGGACAGCGCGACGGGATGGGCGATGGGCGCCAGTTCGGCGATCGCGACCGCGACCGACGCGACGGGATGGGCGACGGGCGCCGGTTCGGCCACCGGGGGCTCTTGCTGGGCCGGCGCCTCTTCGCTCTCGTTAAACGCACCGAACAATCGCGCCCACAGTCCACCTTTGTATTTCGATTCGCTCATCGTTGTCCCTATGGCCGCTTGCGGCTTGGCGTTCGCGCGACACCGTGCGAACGCCAGCCCGCAAGCGGCAGAAAAAGTCACCGCAGCCGGTTGCCGCAGTAGATACAGAACCGTCCGCCCATGCGATTGTACTTGCCGCACATCACGCACGGCGCCGTCGGATCCGTCAACGGCTCGGCGCACTTCGCACAAAACGGCGTGCGCATGTTGTTCGGCGTCTTGCATTTCGGGCATGGCGCCTCTTTCGTCACGCGCTGTGCTTGAAGGTCCGCCTTGATTTCCTTTGCGGAGAAATAGCGGTCGTTGACATCCTCCGAAAGATTGATGCGCAACAGCTCGTAGAACCAGCGATACTGCGCCGGGATCGACGGGCTATTCTCCAAGAGCTGCGTCTCGATCTCTTTGGCCGTGTAGAAACCCTCGGGCGCTTTGCCGGTGACGAGATGGAACAGCGTCGCGGCCAGGGCGAACAGATCGCTGCGTGCTTCAGGCTTGCCGACGATCTGCTCCGGCGGCGCGTAGCCTTCGGTATAGACGCGCGTTTTGCCGGCGGCACGCTCCTTCGCCGTGCGGCCCAAATCGCGCGCGGTGCCAAAGTCGATCATCTTGATCGAACGCTGATCCTCCAGCAGCATGATATTGTCCGGCTTCAAGTCGCGATGGATGAGCGGCGGCGATTGGTTGTGCATCGTTTGCAACACGTCGCACACCGCTTTGCCCCACTCGATAACCATCGGCACTGGGAACGGCTTGTTGCCCGCTTGCTCCATGATATCGAGGAGGTCCTTGCCACGGATGAACTCCATCACCAAATGTGCGGACTGCCCTTGATGAATGAAGTCATAAACGCGCGGCACGATCGGCACCGACTCCAAAGCACGCAGAATCTCGGCCTCCCGGCGGAAGAAGTTGAGCCGAATCGCGAACTCCTGCGGATCGTTGCCGATCATGTCCTTGACGGCGACGGGTCGATCGCCTTGCTTGGTGTCCGTTCCCTTGTAAACGGCGCCGAAGCCGCCCATCTTGAGGAGCTTGTCGAGCCGATAGCGGCCGTGCAGCAGCGTGCCACCGGCGATAGGGAGCGGATTGCCGCAGCGCTGGCAGTTTCGTTCGCCAGGCGGATTGGCTACTCCGCAGGCCGCGTTGGCGCACAGGTTGGGGGGCCCTTCGGGCTCGGCCGGCCCGGTATCGGCTTGCAACATGAAGCCGCAGTCCATGCAGGCGACGGCGCCTTCATTAAGTGTCGAACCGCACGCGGGGCATTTAGTCGGAGCGGCCGGTTTGCCGCCGTTGCTCGTATCGCCGAATGCCGAGGACGACGCCGCGACCGTGGGTGCGCCGGGAACCTGGAACGGCTCCTTGCACGTGGGGCACTGAACGCGTTTGCCGGCGGCGTTGTCCGGCACTTGCATCGCTTTGCCGCAGCCGGGTTTCGGACATTTGATAATGACAGGCATAAATAGTGGTCAGTGGTCAGTGGCCAGTGGCCAGTGCACGTGAGCACTCGCCACCGGTGGATAACCGCTATTCCTTCACAGTCAGGGAATTCTTCAAGCCATTGACAATACGGCCAACCTCCGCTGCACGCGTCACCAAGTCTCGTGTTAGATCGTCACCAAGATATTCCAATCGTTGGGCGATGAGGACCTGCGTTTCCGATTCGGCGAGCGATCCCAGTGCAATCGACAGGAATTGAAGGAACTCCTTGGTTGATTGCCTCGCTTGTCCTTCGGCGATGTTTGAAGCAATCGAAACCGCAGCCTTTCGAAGTTGCTGCGTCAACCCGTACAACTCGTGTTTCGGGAATCCTGTCGAACAGCGATAGATAGCGACGACGTAGTCCATCGCCTTTTGCCAAGCAATCAGATCCCGGTACGATTTCACGGACACGAGGAATTCCTCAATTCTTACTGACCACTGGCCACTGACCACTACTCTTTGCGCTTCGTCCGTTCATTGAACCGCAGCACGCTTTTGCCCAGGCGAATCAAATCGCCCGCCTTGAGCGGCGCCCGGCCTTCCACTTTCTGATCGTTAATGTAGGTCCCACCCGGCGCTTGCAGGTCTTCCAGATAATAGCGGCCGCCGTCCTTGACGATGTTGGCGTGCGCCTTCTCCACGCCGGAGTCGCCGAATAGGGCGATGTCGGAACCTTCAGCTCGGCCGATGCTCGTCTTATCTTTCTGTAGCAGCATCTCGCGGCCCGGGCGAAAGCCGGCTTCGACGCGGATCCAGGCTTCCTTCAGGATAATCTGCGCCAGACCGACGAGCAAGCCAATGCACGCCCCGATGGCGACGAAACCGACCGCCGTCGGCGTGCGCAAGTCACGGCCGGGCAAGGCCATTTCACCGAGAAATCGCAGCCCCAATGCGATCGCGCCGCCGAGAATTCCGCCGATGGTGCCGCCGATCAAGCATTTGACGAATTTCTTGATCGCGCTGCCAAGATCCTTGCGTGAAATCAGACCGGAAACAACCTGGAAGAAGCTAATCGACATGCCGACCAGCATGCCAACGATGGTCCAGCTAACGAGGAAGACCGAGTTCCAGTGCAGAAAATGGTAGGCCGTGCCGCCGGTGAAGCCGCCGCACAGTCCGCCGCAGACGCCGACGACCATGGCCGCGCTCACGCACAGGAAGACCATGCCGAACCGACGCAACGAATAATTGAACACCGCATCGAGGAACGACAGGCCCAATGCGATGGAAAAGCCCAGCAGCAAGGCGATAAGCGTCGTCGGGAAGACTACGGGCCAATAGTCTTGATTGCCTGGCGGAATTGCGGGGGCGAGCCTGCCGAGGGCCCAGCCGACGAGACCTGACCAGGCGCCGACAACGGCGCAATAGTAAACGAATAACCGAAAGGACATGCGGGACTCCGGATGGCCGACACGAGGGTGACGGTCATCCTATTAGAAAGGGAGTAAGTCCGCCAAGTCCAGAGAAAAGAGGCACGCCTCGCGATTTTTGACGGGATCGAATGAGGCAAAATCGGCACAGGCCGCTTGCGGTTTCGCGCGCGATCGTGCGCGAAACCGCAAGCGAGCATCAAAAATCAATCGTCCGTGTCGAGATTCTTCAGGAACGTCAGAGTCTCGTTTTGTTGCACGCCGGGGCCGGGAACGGACGCCCAGCGGCCCACCAGGCGCGGACCGGTCGCCGTGGACTCGACGCGATACATGTTGACGCCGCGCACCAGGCCGCGCTCGGTGGCGATGGCCCAGCTCGCGGACAGCGTATTGCCCTGGCGAATGGCGATGCCGCTGAAGTTCGAGCCGCCACCGACGACCCAGGAGATGAGGTACACGTCGTTCTTCTTGGTGAGGACGACGATACCCGTGTAGGATTTGCCCGCGGCTTCCTGGCCTTTGCAGGTGTAGTAGCCGCTCAAGTCCGTCATTTCGGGTTCGACCTGGCGAAGATTCGGGGCGAGCTTGTCTTTCTGCGGGTTGTCGGTGGCGCTGAAGATTTCGAGCGCGGACAGGACGAGGAACATGGATCCGTACATGAACGACTCCCCTTGAAAAGAGGACAGGGAAAGTGATTACCGCGTCGGGAGCGTTCACGTTCTCGTCTGTTCCGAGGGTGAAACCCCAAACGGACAATAATCATCACAGCCACGGGTTTGCCGTCCCCCGTTTAGCGCCCGCCGAGAAGCGCCAATTGCCAGGCGATTCACCGCGTGCGCTAAACGAAGAACAGCGCTGATTCCTTTCAGGTCACGCTCACGGCTTCGGTCTGCGGGTTCATCTTGAGCTGTTCGCGCAAGAGCGCGCGATTGATGACCTGCAAGAATGCCAGAGCGCTGGCCTCGATGATATCGGTACTAACCGCCCTGCCGCGCAGGACGCGCCCATGATACTCCGCCTCGATATGCGCCTCGCCCTGGGCGTCCTCATCCTCAGTGACGCTTTCAATGGCGAACTGGCGCAGCTTGACGTCCACGCCGGTGATGCGTTCAATCGTCTGGAAAACCGCGTCGATCGGTCCATCGCCAGTGCTGGCGTCGCGGTGTATCGTTCCATCTTTGTGCCAGAGGACGACGGCCGCGCACGGGACAGTCCCCGAACCCGCGTTGCAGGTGACGGCTTCGAGCGTCCATACCGCGGGGCCGGTATGCAGAACCGCCTCCGCGAGCGCTTCGACGTCGGCGTCGTAAATCGTCTTCTTGCGGTCGGCCAGCCCCTTGAATTCGTCGAACACCTGCTGCAATTGCTGGTTGTCCAAATGATAACCCAGATCGCGAATGCGCTGCCCGAGCGCATGTCGGCCGGAGTGCTTGCCGAGGACCAGTTCGGTGCGCAGGACGCCGACGTCCTCGGGGCGCATGATTTCGTAAGTGTTGGCGTGCTTGAGCATGCCGTCTTGAT
>SYHD01000192.1 GCA_005799265.1 Planctomycetia bacterium
CAACGGCGCCGGCAAGAGCACGCTGCTGCGGATCCTGCTGGGCGAGGAAGAACTCGACAGCGGCGAGGTCATCCGCCATCCCAGCTTACGGCTCGGTTACCTGCGCCAGCACGATCCGTTCCTACCAGGCGAGACGCCTCTCGAATTCCTGATGCGCGACAGCGGCGAGCCCGACTGGAAATGCGGCGAGGTCGCGGGGCAATTCGAGCTGAAGGGCGCCTACCTGCTCGGCCCCATCGCCAAGCTCTCCGGCGGCTGGCAGACGCGCGTCAAGCTGGCGGCCCTGCTGCTGCACGAGCCTAACTTGCTGCTGCTCGACGAGCCGACGAACTTCCTCGACCTGCGCACGCAGATCCTTCTGGAGCACTTCCTGCAGAGCCATCGCTCCGCCTGCCTGATCGTCTCGCACGATCGAGCGTTTCTCGGCGCCACGTGCGATCACACGCTCGATCTGTCACGCGGCAAATTGACGACCTTCCCCGGCAAGGTTGATGCCTATCTCGAATTCCAGCACGAGAAACGCCAGCACGAGGAACGCTCGAATGAAACCATCCTCGCCAAACGTCGGCACCTGGAGGAGTTCATCGCCAAGAACAAGGCTCGCGCCGCGACGGCAACCTTGGCCCGCTCGAAGGCCAAACAGCTCGAACGCCTGGAGCTGACGGAGATCGCCGGCGACGAGCCGACCGCCACGATCCGCGCGCCTCGCGTCGAGCCGCGCAAAGGCCCCGCCGTTCGTTGCCGCGATCTGGCCATCGGCTACCCCGAACGACAAATCGCTGCCGATATTCACGTCGAGATCGATCACGGCTCGCGCGCTGCCGTCGTCGGCGATAACGGCCAGGGCAAGACGACATTCCTTCGCACCGTGGTGGATTCCCTCAAACCGCTCGGCGGCGAAGTCCGCTGGGGGCATGGCTGCAAGATTGGCGTCTACGCTCAGCATGTTTACAACAGCCTCCCGGAAAAGCAGACCGTTCTCGGTTATCTCGAGCAGGAAGCAGCCTTTGGCAAAAAGGACCAAGAGATACTCGAAGTCGCCGGCGCGTTGTTGTTTCGCAAAGCGCATGTCAGGAAGCCGATCTCCGTCCTATCCGGCGGCGAGCGTGCCCGGCTCTGTCTGGCGGGGCTGCTGCTCAGCGATTATAACGTGCTGATTCTCGACGAACCGGCCAACCATCTCGACGTCGATACCGTGGACGCCTTGGCCGAGGCCCTGCTTGAATATCAGGGGACGGTCATCTTCACGAGTCATGATCGGCACTTCACGAAGCGCGTCGCCACCTGTATCGTCGAAGTGCGTGACAGCCGCGTGACCAGTTACAGCGGTCAGTATGATGCGTATGTTTACAAGGTCAACCAGGAGATCGAGGCCGGCGAACGCGAATCGGCGAACGAACGCGTGAAACTGCCGCCGGCCGTAGTGAAGCCTGCCAAGGCAGCGCCCCGCCCCGCACAGAAGGACGAACGCAAACTACGCAAGGAACTCAAGACGCTGGAACAGACGATCGCTCAGCTCGACGAACAGAAACGCGCCATCAACGCTCAATTGCAAGTATCGACCGATGCCGGCGAAGCCCTGCGCTTGCACAACGAAGTCGCGGCCATGACTGAGCAACTCGGTACAGCGGAGGAACGCTGGTGCCAGTTGCAGGAAGAGATCGACGGCGCCGCGTGATGAGATCGTTTGGAGACGCATCCGCAAGAGCCGGATCGCGGGATTTGCCAAGAAAACTCTCGACACGAACCCCAAGATCGCGAACAATATCCATGCCGCCTCGATAATCTACGTTCCGCGGAGTTCACCATGCCCTCGCCGTTTCAGCACCCGATTCTTACGCGACGGCAGTCTCTGCAAGCGGGGGCCGTCGGCTTGCTCGGTCTCGGCATGGGCGAACTCGCTGAACTGCGGGCGGCGGCGGGCAACCAGGTTCGGCCGCGCGCCTGCATTTACATTTTCCTCTCCGGAGGCTTGTCGCAGATCGACAGTTTTGATCCGAAGCCGAACGGACCCAGCGCCTATCGCGGCGAGTTCCAGCCGATCGCGTGCCGGACTCCAGGCGTGCAGATTTGCGAACATCTGCCGCGCCTCGCCGCACGCAGCGAACGCTGGTCGATCGTGCGTTCGCTGACACATCGGAGCAACGATCACTCCGCGGGCCATCATATCATGTTGACGGGCCGTTCGGATCTGCCCGCGGGCTTTGATCCCGCCATGCCTCGAGCGACCGATTGGCCGTCCATCGCCAGCATCACCGGCGCCGTGACACGATCGCGCAATAACCTGCCTTCCACGCTGGTGCTGCCGGAGCGCTTGATCCACAACACGGGGCGCGTGCTACCGGGTCAGTTCGCGGGCATCATGGGGCGTCGGCATGACCCGTGGTTTTTGGAAGCGTCCCCCTTCGACCCGACCCACTACGGCGCGTTTCCGACGTACGAATTCGATTTCGCGCGGCGCGACCTGCCGGCGCGGCGAACGCGCTTCGCCCTGCCAGATCTATCGCTGCCGGAATCAATCACGCCCGAACGGCTATCGGATCGCGTCGGCCTACTGCGTTCCATCGATGAGCAGCGCCGCGAGCTGGACGCCTCGGCGACGACTGCGGGGATTGGCCGCGATCGCGCCGCCGCCGTTGCACTGTTGACGCAGCCGACCGTTCGCCGCGCTTTCGATCTATCGCAAGGCGCCGATCGCGATCTCGACCGCTATGGCCGGCATTCGTTCGGCTGGTCGTTGCTCATCGCTCGCCGGTTGGTCGAGGCGGGCGTCAATCTGGTACAAGTAAATCTCGGCAACAACGAAAGCTGGGACACTCACGGCGACATTTTCGAGATCTTGAGGACCAAGCTGCTCCCGCCGACCGATCAGTCGGTGTCGGCCCTGCTCGACGACCTCGCCGAGAGCGGCATGCTCGATTCAACGCTGGTGGTGATGGCCGGCGAATTCGGACGCACCCCCGCCATGCAGCCGACCGGCCGCACCTACCGAGGCCCTGGCCGCAATCACTGGGGCGCCGTGCAGACTGTCTGGTTTGCGGGCGGCGGCGTCGTCGGCGGACGCGTCGTCGGCTCCAGCGACCGCAATGGCGCCCACCCGAATACGGACCCGCAGACTCCCGAATCGATGGCCGCCACTATCTACCAAAGTCTTGGCATCCCGCAAACGCTCGCCTGGCACGATGCGCTCAACCGGCCTCATCATGTTTATCATGGAAATGCGATCGCCGGTTTGCTTTAGGCCAATCGACATTGATCGCGCGGGAGGTTCCGTCCGTGCTCAGCATGCTCTGGGAATTCTTCGACGACCCGGCGACTATCGAGTCGCGGCTTCTGGGCAAGCTTCTCAAGGAATCGCCCGAACTGCCGGACTGGTCGTCGGCCGTGCAGCCGGTGCTGACGCGGCTCCTGGCGAGCAATCAAATTCAGCGGCCAATGGTCAGTCGCGTGCTGGGCATGAAGGAGTTCAACGCGCTGGCGTTGCCGCACACGACGATCGTGCTGGCCGAGTCGCTCGTGGAATTTTGCCGGCACGAACGGGACCAGCTCGCATTCGTTTTGGCGCACGAAGCCGCCCACATTCACCTGGGACACGCGAAGGAACGATCACGGGCGAACGCGCTGGCGACGCTCTTGCGCGTCAATCCGCTGCTCGGCATCGGGCTCAAGTTTTTCTTCGACCGCGCCTTCAGCCGCGAACAGGAGTTCGAAGCGGACCGAACCGCGGCAACATTGTGCGCCAACGCCGGGTACGCGCCGCAGGCAGGCGCGGCATTTCTTAGGCGACTCGGCATCTTCGCCAGTTCGACCGGCTGCGTCATGCAATTCTTGAGCACGCATCCGCCGTTGCAAGAGCGGATCATGCAGCTTCAACAGACCAAGTAAAAAGGAGAACCGATTCGGCCTTTTTCCTTTTTCCTTATTACTTGGATTCACGCCGCTTGAGCCCATCGAGAAGCACCGCGCCGAGGATAACGAGGCCGAAGACCACCATTTGCGGGTAGATGCCGATGCCCATCATGTTCATGCCGTTCTGAATCACGGCGATGATGAAGGCGCCGATCAAGGTGCCGAGAATCCTGCCCTCGCCGCCCGACAGGCTTGTGCCGCCGACCACCACCGCGGCGATCACCGACAGCTCATACGTCTGCCCGTAGGAAGGCTCGGCACTTTTCTGTTGCGACGCCAGAATAATCCCGCCGAGGCCCGCGAGCAGCCCGCAACTGGTGTAAGCAAAAAGCAGTACGCCCTGGACCGGCACGCCTGAAAGCCGCGCTGCCTCTTTATTGCCGCCGACCGAGTAGATGTAACGGCCCAACGTCATTCGGCTCATCAGCACGTGAGCCAATCCGTACAAGACGAGCATCAGCATGACGGCGTTCGGAATCGTCAAGAGGTCAGCCCCGCGACCAAGCCAGACGAACGATTCCGGGATCTGATAGACCGATTGTCCCTTCGCGAGAATGTTGGCCAGGCCGCGGACCGCCCACATCATGGCCAAGGTCACGATGAACGGCGGCACGCGGAAGGCAGTAATCATCACGCCGGAGAATAACCCGATCAGTCCGCAGACCGCGATGCCGGCCAGACAGGCGAGGATCATCCCCAACACGGTCGCTTGCAGCGCGCCGAAGCTATCGCGGATCAGGAGTGCGGCCACGACCGCCGCCAGCCCGATCTGGCTGCCGACCGACAGATCGATGCCCCGGTGATGATGACGAGCGTCATGCCGACCGCAACGATGGCGATGACGGCGATCTGGTTGGCGATGTTGCGAAAATTGCTCACCTGAAGAAACGTCGGCCACCAGTAGCTTGGCGGCGTGACGATCGCGGGAGCAGGGAAGGCATCCGAATGAGACACGTCGTCTTCGGACAAGAGCGAGGTGCTCGCGTGATTGCCGGCGATTACATCGAGCTGGCCTCCTTTCTTCGCCAGAGCGCGGAGGGCCGCGGCCGCGTCCGCGGGCTTGACGACGGACATCACCGATGCGCCCGCTGCCGTCAACTCCGCTTTGAGCGTGTCGGCAAATGCTTCATCTTCCGGCGTCAATCCCCTGACAACAATGACTCTCGCCGAGGCGCCGAAGTCGCGTACGATCGCCGCGGCAAGTTCTTGTGCGGGGACCGCGCCCGTGGGATGATATTCGCGGAAGGTCAGCAGACTGAAAGCGACACACAGGAGCGCCAGGACCAGGACCATGCCATGATCGGATAGTTGGCGAAACAGCTTCGTGAATTTCCGGTCCGTCATGCGTTGCCCATCGCGAGGTCCATGATCTGTTCTTGCGTAGCTGATACGACGTTGGTAATTTCTCCGCTGATGCGGCCGGCGCGCATCACCAGAATACGATCGCTCATTCCCAGCACCTCCGGAAGCTCGGAACTGATGACGAG
>SYHD01000193.1 GCA_005799265.1 Planctomycetia bacterium
CATCACGCGGAGCGTGACGACTACGATGGTGAATCGACAGCGCTGACGGGAGGGTGCAAGAATGCGCACGAAAATCTTGGTCGGAATCGGGTTGGTCCTGCTCGGATCGGCCACGCCGTTGTTTTCTCAGGATGTCGTCTGGAAGGCGTCGAAGCCGGCCGAGTCCGCACGCATCCCCGCGGTATCGCTCGGTATGCCGAGTCCCCTTTCGACAAGGGCCGCCGCCGAGCCCATCCCAGCTGAGGTCGCGCCGCGTTTGGTGCGCGGTCAAGGCGGCAGTCCTCCACCGCCGCCGAAATATCCCGGCATGGGAGAGGGGCCGCCATCGTACACGCCCGTGCCCAGTGGCAATCCGTATGATAATGGCGTCCTCAACAGCAACGCGGACCTCGGCGGCTTCTGGTCCAGCTTCAGCGACAAATTCAAACGCTGCTGGAGCGAGGTGATCGGCGGCGTCCCAAGCGCCTTCCAGCAGACCCCCAATCGCGTGATGTTCCAGAGCGATCGTGAATACGAGATCTTCATCTCGCCCGTCAGCAATCCGTTCTACTTCGAGGATCCCCGCGCCCTCACCGAACTCCGCCCGATCTTCATCTGGCAGCATACCCCGGGCGCCAACCCCGTCTGGAACGGCGGCGACAACTTCGCCCTCGCTCTGCGCGGCAGCGTCGCCTTCACGCCCAATATCTCGCTCGTCGTCCATCGGCTCGGCTGGACCTTCATCAATCCCAAGGACGGCACGCCGGAAATCAATACCAGCAACGGTTTCTCCGAGTTGCACTTGGGACCGAAGATCACCTTCCTGCGCAATCCGACCTCGAACACCCTCGCCGCGTTCGGCGTGACCTTCGAGTTGCCCACCGGCCCGGCAAGCGTGTTGCAGGACACCGGCAGCCTGTCGATTGCGCCGTATTTCAGTTTCGCGCAGAACTTCGGCCGCAGCCAGTACGGCAGCTTCAACTTCATGAACACCACTGGCTACGTGTTCCGCGCCGATAACCAGCGTTCGGAGTCCTTCTACAGCAGCTTTCACCTCGATTTTGACGTGAGCAACGCCAAGCGATTCTACCCGCTTGTTGAACTCAACTGGCGTCAATACACGCGCAACGGCGGCGCCCGCGACTTGAACTTCGAGGGCAACGACCTGGCCAACTTCGGCTCACGCTCGATTAACAACATCGGCGAACTTACGTTCGCACTGGGCGGACGCGCCGTCATCAACAACAACATCCAGTTCGGTATCGCCACCGAGTTCAACGTCCTCGGCAACAGTTCCGGCCGACACCTGGATCAGTTTCGTCTGACGACTGACCTGATCTTCCGCTATTGAACGCCGCTTGCGGCTTGGCGCTCACTTGGCGCTATCGTTTCTCCCTCGGCGCCAATGGATTGTCGCTCATCGTCCGCACGCGCGCGGTCTGGACCTGATCCACATCGACGATCGTGACCATGCCGCCAACCTCAATCCCAAGCGTAACGGCGAATGTCAGGCGCTGCGTCGATTCGCGGAGTCGGCCCTGGATCCTGTCGAAGACGATCCTCCCCTCTCCATGCCCTTTGCGCATCGTTGCACTTTGAATGACGAACGGCAAATCCCCCTTCTGCGCTGCGCCCGGCGGCGCGTACTTCAACGACGAGGTGCTGTGAATCTCCAGAGTCTGCGCCGAAGTTGCTTTCAGCGTGTATGAATAGTTGGTGACATACTGACCGATCGGGCCGAGATCCAACATCTCTCGGCGCGTCCAGCGGTCCCCGATGCGGACGGGCTGTGACGGCAGATAATCGACCAGCGGCGCGATCGACTTCTTCATCCCTTCCTCTGTGAGTATGCTCTTCATCATCGCTGGCGAAGAACTCCCCTCGAGAATGGTCTTCAAGAGTTCATCCACACCCTGCATGCGGCGGATGGTTCCGTCAGGCTGCACCGTTGTCTTGAAGTCCGCGTTCAGGAGTTGGTCGAAGCAAAAACCGATCGTCGAGGTCGCTGATTTCTTTTGCGAGTCGTATACGATCTTGTTGCCGCCGATATCGATGTTCATGCGGATGCCGACGAGGCGCATGCGGATGAGCCAATCGCCGTTGGGCATCATCGCTTGTGGCTGCATGTGCCAGGTGGAAACCTGCTCCTGATCTTGTTTTACGTCCTGCTGCATGACTTTCATGTTCTGCTAGGTTAGTGTGGTCATCTCGACATAGAAGTCCTGTCCTTCTTGAAACTTGAGCCGAAGCGTGATCGCCTCGTCGACATACGGCATGCGTCGCGGCACGGCGGCCCTGGCAGGCGCCGGCGGTTCACTGACAGAGCGCGCAAAACGCGGAAAGAGTCGAATGGGACAACTCGCTTCCGCGCCGCCAGCAATCGACAGCAGCAGACTGATGCACAGAATGATGCGATTCATGGGAGTCTCCGGGTCGTAGTGTTGTTTGCCACGATTCTTGTGGTCCAGTCACTCCGTGACCGGCAATCCTTCCGGTCACGGAGTGACCGGACCACAAACTAGATCACGACCGCTTTGCCCGCCTTCACCGATTCGATCTCGCGGTAACACATGACAAGTGCATCGCGCGCCAGTTTGCCGCTCAGGTAGTCGTGTTCCCGGCCGGCATTGACGCCATCGACGGCCGCCTGGATTTCGCTGGTGAACGCCGTCGTCGCCTCGTCGCCGCCTGCGAGCTTCGGCTGTTCGCTTGAGCCATCGGCCTTCAGCACCGTCAATGGGCACGTGCCCGATTCATAAACGAGCGTCGCTTTTTCGAGGTAGAGCTCGTAGCCGTGGACGAACGGGCGACCCTTCATCGTCAGCGCCCCAGACGAGCACGTGACTGCGGGACCGTTGGCCCCGTATAGGTATGCCGTCGTAAGATGATCGACGGCGCCGCCCGTCCCGACCACGCCCGTCGAGAAAACGCTGCCCGGCACGCCGCAGACCAGGCCGATGAAGTGCGTGTCGTGAATGTGCAAATCCACCGCGGGGCCGCCCGTCTTCGACACATCGCCGATCTCCGCAGACCAATCGGGTTTCGAGATGATGCGCTTGAAATGCCCGCCCAGCAACTTGCCGAACTCGCCGCCGCGGATCGCCTGCGCGGCAAAAGCGAACTCCGGAAAGAACGGCAACACATGCGCGACCATCAGCAGCCGTTTCGCCTTCTTAGCGGCGTCCAGCATCGCATCGGCGTCTTTCGGATTCAGCGCAATCGCTTTCTCGACGAGTACGTGCTTGCCCGCATTCAGAGCCTTGATCGCTGTCTCCGGATGAAGATTGGTTGGATTGCAGACATCGACCAGGTCGATGTCCTTGTCCGCAAGTAGATCGTCGAGGCTGCGATACTTTTTCATGCTCGACAGATCCATCATCTCTCCGCGCGGCCCAAAGTTGCCCTGAATCGAGCGCCAGTCTCCCGCAAGCTTTTTCTCATCGCGGCTGCAAATCGCCGTTACTTGCGCGCCTTTGAGTTTGCGCGCGGCGAGAAAGTGAATCATGCCCATGAAGCCGACGCCGACGATGCCGATCCTGACCATTTTCGTAACTCCCTATTTGTTTCTGTGTCGTGGATTACCACGAATTTCTCTGGTGGTCCCATGTGTTGCCAGATTAACGATTTCTGTTCCCAATTCGGTAACCAGAAAAAGTTCGTGTGCCCGAATGACCGACCGCTTCCGAGGTTGCTGCTGGCGGGCAAGATGGCCGGGAGTATTCTATCCGGGGGAGGGCAATCGCCATGGTGCCGAGTCTGTGTGAGTTGTGCCGGAACCTGCGAGAAGTTCGCACGGCCAGATCACGCTTCTTGCTCTGTGAGTTGTCGGTCACGAGCGCTGATTATGCGAAGTATCCTCCGCAACCTGTATCGCAGTGCGATGGGTTTCGGCCGAGGGAAGAAGCGATGAGACAAGCACCGACCAATACGGACCGTGAATAGCGAGGGTACGATGATTTCTTGGCTTTCACACAAAAACGGGTTCTTCCGGGTTTCCCAGGCTATGCGCGCAAGAAACGGGCCGCTTGGTTAACAAGCGGCCCGTTTGCTAGTTGTCTGAAATGACGCCGGCGGATTATCCAAACAGATCCAGCATCGGCTGCCCAGTGCTGACCGGTCGCGTGAAGCCGTCGCGGCCCATGCGCGTATCGGCGGGGACGTTGAGGGCGTGGAAGATCGTGGCGCCGAGATCCTGCACGCGTACGGGGCGGTCTTTCACGTAGGCGCCGATGCGGTCGGATTCGCCATAGACGGCGCCGCCGCGGATGCCGCCGCCCGCCAGAATCGCGGACCAGCAGCTTGGCCAATGTTGACGGCCGGGCAGCCGGTCGGGTTGATTGATGCGCGGCGTGCGGCCGAACTCGCCCATGACGACGACGAGGGTGCGTTCCAGGAGGCCGCGATCGCGCAGATCGATCATGAGGGCGGAAAGCCCTTCGTCGAGGCAAGGCAAGCACCAGCCCATGCCGTAGGAACCGTTGCCGAAAGCGTTGCCCATGCCCATTTCGCTGCCGTGCATGTCCCAGCTCGAAGCGGGGGGGCCGCCGCCGGCCTGGCCTGGCGCGGCGCCGGTCCAGCCGTTGACGGTGACGAAGCCGACGCCCGATTCGACGAGCCGGCGCGCGAGCAAGAGATTCTGGCCGAGAGGATGCATGCCGTAGCGAGCGCGGACACGGGCCGGTTCGCGCTGCAGATCGAACACCTCGCGTCCACCCTGGCCGTTCGCCAATTCACAAGCGCGGCGGTGTAGGTTGTCCCAATCTCGAGTCGCGCGGCTCTCGTCGCTGCCGCGGTCCGTGTTGACGGAACTCAGAAGTCGTGTCCGGTCAGACAGGCGGGCGGGCTCGACGGCGGGCTGTAATTCCTCGGGAGCGCGGAAGCTCGGCATGGCGGGATGATTGCCCGCGTTGCCGACGAAGAGCGGCATGAACTGGGCGCCGAGGTGGCCGCCGGAGCCGATGTTCGGAGCGCAGAAGACCGGATCGCCGACGCAGCGAATCAGCCAGACGTAGTTCGCGATGTTGCGTTCACTGGGCCGGACGCGCGACATGATCGAGCCGAGGTACGGCGAATCGGGAGGAGCACCCGCCTGGCCACTGAGCAGGTGGTGCATCGCGTCAAAGTGGTTGCTGATGTTGCCGACGTGCGTCATCGAGTTGATCAGCGTGAAGTGCTGCGTCAGCGTTGACATATGTGTGTGCAACTCGCTGATGCGCATGCCGGGGACGCTGGACGCGATCGGCCGATAAGGGCCGCGGATGTCGTCGGGGGCGCCGGGCTTCAAGTCCCAGGTGTCGAGGTGGCTGGGGCCGCCGCACAGGAGGACGAAGATGCACGAGCGCTCGGCCGCCTGGCCGCGCAGACCGCGATTGACATCGACGTTGGCAGCGACGCTGCCGTGCATGGACATAGCCAAGGCGCCGATGCCGCCGGCTTGCAGGAGTTGACGGCGAGATAGGAGTTTGTTGTTATTCATAGCTAACCTCCTTTGAAAATCGTTAGTTCGCGAAACCCCAGAGGTTCGGAGTACCTCACCCCTGGGCTTGCACATGCTGGCGATCATCCGAACAAATCCAGGATTGGCTGTCCCGTGCTGATCGGCCGCGTGAATCCGTCGCGCCCCATGCGTGTTTCGGGCGGCACGCCCAAGGCGTGATAGATCGTGGCGCCGAGGTCTTGCACGCGCACGGGGCGATTCTTCACGTAGGCGCCGATGCGGTCCGATTCGCCGTAGACTGCGCCGCCGCGGATGCCGGCGCCCGCTAATATCGCGGAATAGCAATCCGGCCAGTGCAGCCGACCGGGGGCGCCTGTCGTGTTGATGCGAGGCGACCGGCCGAATTCGCCGACGACCACGACGAGCGTCCGCTCCATCAAGCCGCGCTGGCGCAGATCGACGAGCAGGGCAGACAGGCCTTGATCGAGGCGAGGCAAGCACCAGCCCATGCCGTAGGAGCCGCTGCCAAAGGCATTGCCCATGCCCATGTGGCCACCGTGCATGTCCCAGCTGGAGCTGACAGGGCGCGTGCCCCCGCCGGCGCCATCGGGAGCGGGGCCGGTCCAGCCGTTGACGGTGACGAACTTGACGCCCGCTTCGACGAGCCGCCGCGCGAGCAGCAGGTTTTGGCCCAATGGATGCATGCCGTAACGATCGCGCACGGTTCTTGGCTCACGCTGCAACTCGAAGACTTCGCGACCGCCCTGGCCGTTGGCCAGATCGATGGCGCGGCGGTGCAGGCCATCCCATTCCTGAGCCGCGCGGGCCGTTTCACTGCCGCGGTCGGTGTTAATCGCGCCCAAGAGACGCGCGCGCTCTGCCAGGCGAGCCGGTTCAACGGCGGCTTGCAATTCATCTGGTGCACGGAACGTTGGCATCGCTGGATGGTTGTTCGCGTTGCCCACGAAGAGCGGCGTGAACTGGGCGCCGAGATGGCCGCCGGTGCCGATGTTCGGAGCGCAGAAGACCGGATCGCCGACGCAGCGGATGAGCCAGACGTAATTGGCGACATTCCGCTCGCTGGGCCGCACGCGCGACAGGATCGAACCGAGGTACGGCGAGTCGGCGGGAGCGCCAGACTGTCCGCTCAAGAGATGGTGCATCGCGTCAAAGTGGTTGCTGATGTTGCCGACGTGCGCCATCGAGCGGATCAGGCTAAAGTGTTGCGTCTGCGTGGCCAGCCGGGTGTGCAGTTCGCTGAGCCGCATGCCGGGGACGCTGGTCGCGATGGGCTGATAGGGGCCGCGAATGTTGTCCGGGGCGTCGGGCTTGAGGTCCCAGGTGTCGAGATGGCTCGGCCCGCCACACAGGAGAACGAAGATGCACGAACGCTCGGCCGCCTGCCCGCGCAAACCGCGATTGACATCAACGCTGGCGGCGACCATGCCAGGGGCGGCCATCGCCAAGGCGCCGATCCCGCCGGCCTGGAGAAGCTGGCGGCGCGTGCTGAGATTGGCGTTGTTTGCGTGCATGGCATCCCCCCTCAGAAAGAACCACTCACTAAGGTTGAAGGATACCCGATGTTGCCGTCGTTGTCTACCAGGAATTGCCTCTTAGTTTAGCGTTTGCGGGGTCGGCAATCGAAGGTCGCCGGCGCAAACAACCCGCGAACGCTAAACGACGACGGCAAGCTACGGCCACAGCGGCTTTTGCTTTGCGCTTGGGTCCACGCGTGCGATCTGGAGTTCGGGCAGCGCCGTTTGCAGATCCTTGAGCGCTGTATCCGTGACGCCGGGACCGCGAATCTGCAGTACCTTCAAGGTCTTGATGCCATGCAACTCCCGTAGGCCCTTTGCCGACACCCAGGGGCCCGCGAGGCGCAGCCGCTCCAGGCTCTTGAACTCTTTCAAATGCTTGAGAAGTTCGTCGTTGAAACTGGGGCCCCACATTTCGACCGCCACGACGGGCTGGCCGGGGATTTTGTCATTGACGTAGATCTTGACACCTGCTTTTTCGAGCGTCTTTACTGCGTCGGCCTCGTCGCTTCGCCCGACTGCCGCCAGGACGAATGATGTCAACACGATGCCCGCTGCCGCCAACCAATTCTTCCGCATGATGGCGCCCTCCCGGAAAAAGGTAAGTTGTCTCATCAATTCAAGCGAGAACCGAGGTGAGAACCCGCCAGGGAATTCCGGAAAACTTGGCAGCGCCAACTCGATTTCGTTCACCCGGTCGGCGCTTGCTTCTTGAGGAAGGTGCTCGGGCGCTTCCAATGATTGCACATGCAAGCTCCGATCACCGGCTTCCGGTCGCTTCCTTGATCAATTCCGCCACCGCCCGATCGAGCAGGTCGTCGCGCACGTGCTTGAAGCGAATGACGCCCTTTGTGTCGAGCACATAGACTGCCGGCCAGCCCTGGATGTTCCAACGGGTGGCGATTGGGCCTTGTGAGTTGCCGCCGTCCCAGAAGGAAGGCCAGGTGACGGTGTGCTTGCGCAGGGCACTGTTGAGTTTGTCGCCGCGTTCGTCGCTGTTGACGCCGAGCATCGCAAACGGTTTGCCTTCGTAGCGTTTGATGAGTGCGCGCTCTTGCGGAATCATCGCCATGCAGTGGGGGCACCAGGTTCCCCAGAAGACGACGACCGTGACCTTGCCGCGATAATCGCTGAGCTTGAGTTTCTTGCCGTCGATGCTTTCGCCGTCGAGGTCGGGCGCGGTCTTGCCGACGGTCAGGTTGCGCAGCTCGAACAGCTCCGCCTCGGCCGCCTTGCCCAGGTTCGTTTTTTTCTGGGCGAACAAGGCGTAATCCTTCTGGACGCGGGCAAACACGTCATCCGCCTGCCCGAGAAGCTTGGCGGTGTCGGCGTTCTTGAGCTGCTTGAACAAGTCGGGACCGACGAAGAGCTCGACGTTCTTGGCCATCTCCGGATCGAGGCGCAAGCGATCGACCGTGGCGCAGTAGTTTTTCAGATGCAGGCCAAGATGAAAGCCAGCCCGTCCGCGCACGATCGCGCTGGGATGCTTGTCGAGCACAGCCTGCAAGAATTGGGCGGAAGACGCGAACGGCGATTGGGCCATCCGCTCGAAGAGCTTCTCGTTGTCCTTGTGATCAGCGTAGCGCGTCGCCAACAAATGGACGGCCTGCGCATACGTCTTCGCGCCGGCCGGCCCAAACTCGCTCGACTCGACGATCCACACCAGGCTGCGATAGGCGACGGGGTCTTTCGGATGCTGCTGCGCCAACTCCAAGAGCCGCGCGGCGATGGCGGGCTGCGGATTCTCATCGCGGAAGATCTTGCCCTGCTCGGCGACGCCGACGGCGGCTTCCAGACGCTTCATGTAGATCGGCAGGGCCTTGTCGTAGTCGGCGAGAATGGCGGCGTGCCTGGCGGTGGGAGAATCGGCGGGCTTCTCTTGAGCGTGGGCAGCGGGTTGTGATGACAGCAACACGGCGATCAAAAGCGGGATCATTCGAGCCTCTTGGATCAGGATGACGCGGCAGGCGCGTTTGTTGGGACGTCGAGGAATCGCGCAACGCTTTCGGGCACAAAGACGCTGTAGCCGCCGTCGGTTCCGCGGAACACATAAAAGAGGCCCCGCCGCCGAATGGCTTCAGGATGTTTGACCTCCGCCTGGACGCCGCTGGTGAATTCGATCATGAAACGACGAAATGGGCGTCGCCGACAGTACACGTAAAGGGCGGCTGCGAACTCGTCGGCGTTCATGCCACGGTCTCCGGTTTGTACACGCGGATCGCTCTCACGTTCTTGAACTCGAAGTCTGTCAAGGCGCCGTCAACGCCGATGAAGCCGGCGCCGGTATCGTCAAACGCCGGGGGATGCGGAACGGTAAGCGATTGCCCGTCCATCAGTTCGACCACGAACGGAATGAACGGTTCATGGTGGACCAGATCCGTGAGCCTTTCTTCCACTTGCTTGATGGTCATGATTGATCCTCCAGATATTCTTCCACCAATCAAATTTTACCGCGCTGTACGCGCTTCTCAAGCCGAAACTAGGGAAACCTATGAATCGTCCCATTCAACTCGCCGCTCACGCTCGCCCCGTCCGCCGCCTTGAGTTGATATCGCAGCGTGAAGTTCGGCACCGAGCGCACCTTCTCCAGCGCGACCGTCGCGGTCTTGCGGTCCGCGCTCAGGCGCACCGACGTGATCGGCATCTCCTGCGTCTCCTTGGCGTTCGGCACTTTCTTCAAGATGGCGCTCCACGTGCCGGCCCAGTTGTCCTCGTCCTGCGCCGCGGTCTTGTCGAGCGCGGATGAGAACGCGATTTCGATGCCGGTCTTGACGACGCGGAAGCCGACGGGGATGGGTACGTATTTTCCCGTATAGCGGACGCGCGCGAACTGGCCATCCTTGACGGCGCTCGTGCCCCAGCCGCGCAGGCCGCAGACGTAGAGCTGGCCGTCCGTCGGGCTGAAGCGGGCGCGCATGATGCCGCTGTTGAAGGTGAGCGGGAACTTCCAGACGGCGCCCTGCCAGGGGTCGGCGGTCTTGTCGATGAGCACGCTGTAGAGGGCGCAGTTGCCGTAGCTCGTGTGCAGGAGTTGGCCGGCGAGGGGGCCCCAAGCCCAGGGATGGCCATCCCTGGGCTTTCCGACCGGAACCCAGACTTGCCCGCCGGCGGACGTGTCGAGCTTGGGGCCGAGCCAGACGATCGGCGGCTCTTTCAGCTTGAAGCTGCCCAGGTTCGGATTGCCGGTCGCCGACGGTGTGAAACCGTAGTCCTTGCCGGGGAGCAGGCGATAGAGCGGCGTCTGCGGGATGCCGTTGCCTTCGTTGTCGGCGATCGTCATCGTGCCGTCGGGGCCGATCGACATGCCGTTCGGTTCGCGAAAGCCGCGCGCGATTTTTTCGAGCTTCTTGCCGTCGGGGGACATCTTGTAGACGACGCAGTTGTCGCCGCGCTTCGATTGCACATAATGCCCGGAGCGGCAGAAGTAGAGGTTGCCGTCCTTGTCGGTCTGCAAGTCCATGACGAACTCATGGCGTTGCAGCGTCAGGCCGGCGTCGTTGTTGATGTTCTCGTAGAAGTCGGCCTCGCCGTCGTTGTTGAGATCGTGCAGCTTGGTGATCTGATCGCGCCCCGCGGTGTAGATGTGGCCGTTGATGATCTTGAGCCCGAGCGGATGCTGCAAGCCGGAGGCGAAGCGTTTCCAGCGGACCTTCGCGAGCTTGTCGTCGAGCCCGGAGACGATCCAGACATCGCCGTCCCAGGTGCAGAGGGCGGCTCGGCCATCCGGGAAGAAGTCGAGCCCGGCGAAGCGGATCGACGCGTTCCACGGGTTCTTTTCAGGGATGCCGATTTGATCGAGGGCGTAAGGGCCGTTCGCGTCGCCGGGCGTGATGGTGGTTTCGGGCGTTTCGGTCCAGCGCGCGGGGCCGCCCTTCACGTGCAACGCGAAGTCTTTGTTCAACTCGTCACTGCGACGTTGAAATTCCGCACGCCATTCTTTGGAATCGGTTTTATCGCCGTCAAACGACCTAATGCTGATTCGTATCTCTCGCGCTTTGTTTGAAGGAGTCAACCTTGCAATGAGCCGGTCTCCCTCCGCTTTCAGTTCGGCTGAGTCTGCAACGACCAGAATGTTCTTTCTGTCTTCACCCTCTTTGACTGTCTCCGTGACTACCACCGTTATTCCCTTAGGTATTTTTGGAGGCAGATCCAGCGCCTTAACGATTTGTCCTCCAGGAATGTTACAGATCTGGACTTGGTGGGTGTTCCTTGTTGGTCCGACGCGAAGCCTTCGGTCAATGTTCACGCATCCTTTCATGGCGAAACCTTCAGCCATCTCCAGCACGTCCATGTCGCCGACCGTGTACGACAGCACCACCTTGTCGCCATGCACATAAAGCCCCTTGTAGTGGGCCCAATCGCGCGGCAGCGGGCCTTCCTTGCCTTCGCGCGGGTCGTCCCAAACACTCCCCCCGCTTACGCGGGAGGCTCGCTTTTCAACGGGATCCGCCCAACCGGGGCCGGGCTTCGTCGCGAAGAGCATCTCGCCTTCGACGGTCGGGCCCATGTTCTTCTCGGCCGAATAGACGAACGGCTTGCCGACCCACGCCCCGGCGACGCGCATGTGCTCGACGTCGTAGCAGATGCTGACGTTCTTGTCCTTGCCGAGGCTGATGACCTTGCCGCGGAATACGTAGTTTCTCGTGTCAGCGATATTGGTCGTGTCCTTGAGCTTGTGCGGAAAGACGTCGAGACAGCACGCCATGACGCGGCCGTGGTCGGGAGATTTCTTGTTGTCCTGAGCCAAAGCCGGAGTCAAGGTCAGTAACAACATCAGCAACGAGATGACGAATCGCATGGCATGCCCTCAATTGTGGGGATTGAGCGTATTCTACGAGTTGAGGACGAGAGCGATTTCTGCCCATCATGGAACGTACAACCGCCCGGCTCCACGAATGTTCTCAGCATAGAGCATGTAATCGAGGAGTTTTTCCACGACGCGTTCCAGAAATGCGGGGCTGTGATAGACGCGGTCGGGCAATGGAAGAGTAATGACGGGCAAAGAGGCGGGCGTGCCTTCGCGGCGCAGCGTTGCCTCCAGCGAGTCAGGCGATTCTTCGTTGCGGTTGCTGGTCAGCAGGTAGAAGCCATGCGTTTGACAGAATCGCCAGACCACGTCGTCGGGGGACGCCCGATCAAGGCCGACGTCGAGAAACTCTCGAAAGGTCACGTCGAGGGCGACAACGAGGTCGCGCCAGCCCGGCGTTTGCATGCGCATCCAAATGTGCGCCCCGTGTCCCTCAATATTGGCGTCAATCAGGATGACGGGCACCGTGCTTCTCCGCGAGCTTTTGCTGCATCTTTTCCTTGAGCCGCGCAACCCGTTCTTCCGAGGTCAGGTTTTCCTCGGCCGGCGCGAAGATGCCTCCCTTGGCGTGTTGGGCCTCCATGCCGCGTTTGTGGAATTCGTCCGCACGGCGATCCATCTCCACCAACTCATCGAGATGATTCTTCACATAGTCGACGACAACGTCGAACTCGTCGTGCGTCAAGCTCGGCATGGCGCGTTGAATGAAGTCGAAGTCGTAGCCGCGATGCAGGTAATAGAAAACATCCAGCACCGTGATTCGGCTGGTGGCAAGCTGTGGGCCGCGGCCGCGATCGACGATTTCGCTGATTTCTGTTTTCATTGGGTGCTCCAATCGGCCAATCATAAGTTGACGAAGGCGTTACGCAATCACCTCGCGCACGACTTCGCCATGCACATCGGTCAACCGAAAATCGCGCCCCTGGTAGCGATACGTCAATCGCAAGTGATCGAGCCCGATCAGATGCAAGATCGTGGCGTGCAGATCGTGAACGCTGACGCGATCTTCAGCCGCGCGATGGCCGATCTCGTCGGTGGCGCCGTGCGAATAGCCAGCTTTAACGCCGCCGCCGGCGAGCCAGTAGCTAAAGGCGTGCGGGTTGTGGTCGCGGCCGGTGCCGCCGCGCTGCACGAGCGGCAAACGGCCGAATTCGCCGCCCCAGACGACGAGCGTCTCGTCGAGCAAACCGCGATGTTCAAGGTCGGTAAGCAAGGCGGCGATCGGCTGATCGGTTTCGCCCGCGAAGCCGGTGTGATTGGCGGCGATGTTCATGTGGCCGTCCCAACTGCGCTCGTTTTCCTCGCCTCCGGAGTAGATCTGCACGAAACGGACGCCGCGCTCGACCATGCGCCGTGCGATCAGGCATTGCTTGGCGAAGTGCTGGCAGCGCGGATTGTCGATGCCGTAGAGCCGGTGCGTTTGCTGCGTCTCGCGGGCAAGGTCGATCGCTTCAGGAGCGGCCATCTGCATGCGGTAGGCCAGCTCGAATGTCTCGATGCGCGCCGTCAATTCGCTGTCAACGCCCAGGGACAGCCGTCCCTGGGCTTCCAACTGCCGGCGATTGAGTCTTGCCATCAGGTCGAGTTGATTGCGCTGCTGCTGATCGGTGAGATCGTTCGGACGCAGCAGGTTGTCGATCGGCGCCCCTTGCGGCTTGAGGGCAGTCCCTTGATAGATGCTCGGCAAGAAGCCCGCGCCCCAGTTTTGCGAGTAGCCTTTGGGCAAGCCACGACCGAGCGTGTCGTACATGACGACGAACGACGGCAAATTTTGGCTTTCGCTGCCGAGGCCGTAGGTAACCCACGAACCCGCGCACGGGAAGCCCATGCGCGTGAAGCCGGTGTTGATTTTCAAGAGGGCAGGGGAGTGGTTGTTCGAATCGGTCCAGCAAGAGTGGATAAACGCCATCTTATCGACATGGCGAGCGAGGTTAGGGAAAATATCGGATACGTACTTCCCGCACTGCCCGTGCTGGCGAAAGCGAAACGGCGAGCGCATGATCGGCCCGACGTTGTCGCGAAAGAAACCGGTGTTGCGATCGAAGCCCGCGAGCTCCTGGCCGTCGCGGCGAATCAGTTCAGGCTTGTAGTCCCAGGTATCGACATGGCTCGGGCCGCCGTTGATGAAAAGCCAGATGATGTTCTTCGCCTTGACAGAATGATGGCCTGAGCGCGGCGCAAGCGGCCGCGCGGGATCGGGGCCGCGCCAGGCAGGTTGCTGAGCGAGGCCTTCCTGTTGGAGCAGGCCAGCCAGAGCGAGCGTGCCGAAACCGCCGCCGACACGCGTGAGAAATTCGCGGCGTGAGGCGTACAGGGGGTGTGGCGGAGCGAAGAGCTTGGGAATGGTGTGCATTGATTTCCTCGATTGAGAGCCTTCCCTACACCTCACATCGTAACGTCATGAACGCCCGGCAGCAAGAGCTTACGCTGGCCGTTCGCCGACATTCCGAAACGTCAAATTAATGCGCTCGCCGACGGCCGTCTTCGTCTTCGGTACGCCATGAATCCAGTGATGCTGGCAGGTTCCGCCCATCAGGAGCAAACTGCCGTGGGCAAGGTCGAATGTCAGTTTTTCGCGTGACTTCTTATGTTTGAGATTGAACTGCCGGACCGCGCCGAGCGAGATCGATGCAATGACCGGGTTGACGCCCAACTCCCGCTCGTCGTCGGCGTGATAGCCGATCGAATCATGGCCGTCGCGATAGAGATTGAGCAGCAAGCTGTTAAACGGCGTCCCGGCGGCCGTTTCAATGTCACGGCGAATCCGCGCGAGCGTATCGGTCCAGGCGCTGCCGTGATGCGTGACTCCAGAGTAGCTGTACGTCAAGCCGGGATCGGCATACCACGCTGTCAAGCGTGGAAAGGGGCCGAAGCGGCTCTGTTCCTGCCGCCACGGCGTCTCGGCACGCAGCCGCGCGAAAAAAGCGTCGGCGTCGTCCGCGGCGTAAAAAGCGTCGTGGTAGTCGAGCGTGCCGCCGTCGCGAAGGTCCAGGTGTTGCGTCATCGCGAATTCCTCGTGCTTGCTCCCATTACAATAGATCATCGGGTGATTCATGGAAACACACGCACGAATCGTTGGACGCCTCGCGCCTTCGCCGACCGGCATACAACACGTCGGCAACGCGCGTACCTATCTCGTCGCTTGGTTATCGGCACGCAAGCAAAACGGCCGGGTGATTCTACGTATCGAGGACATCGATTCACCACGCATCAAGCCAGGGGCCGCGGAGTCCGTGTGCGAGGATCTACGCTGGCTTGGCCTGGATTGGGATGTAGGACCGATCGTGCAAACCACGCGGCTGCCTTTCTTCGAGGCCGCCCTGGAACGATTGAAGGCGGACGAACGCGTCTATCCATGTACTTGCACTCGCGGCGACATCGAACGAGCCGCGAGCGCCCCACATTTGGAGCACGAAGGGCCGGTCTATCCCGGCACGTGCGCACATCGCCGCGCCGCCGACGCAAACGCCTTGATGGATCGCCCGTTCGCCTGGCGCATGCGCGTCGGCGACGAAACGATCACCTACGAGGATGGCTTTCAAGGCGTCGTCACGATCAAGCTCAGCGAACTCGGCGGCGATTTCGTCGTCTGGAAGTCGGCCGGCACGCCTGCGTATCAGCTTGCGGTCGTCGTGGACGACGCCGAGCAGGGCGTCACGGAAGTGATTCGCGGCGACGACTTGATTCCCTCGACGCCCCGACAGATCGTGCTCTACCGAGCCCTCGAGTTGACGCCGCCGCGCTTTACGCACGTGCCGCTGGTCGTTGGACCGGACGGCCGGCGCTTGGCGAAACGGCACGGCGATGCCAGGCTGTCGTCCCTGCGCGCGGTCGGCGTCTCGCGCGAAACCTTGCTCGGCTTGCTCGCCTGGTCGTGCGGCTGGTTGGAGCGCATTGAGCCGATCGATCTTGACGAATTGCTCGGGCGTTTCGACCTGAGCACCATCCCGAAGACGCCGTTCGTATTGACGCCTGCCCTGCTCGCGGCGATCGGTGCCCCCGTATGAACGGTTTCTCCCGTCTCCTACCAGCAAATTAGGAGGCCCCTTCTTATCACGCATGGGACCATGACTGAGTGGATTCGGAACTGGAGGTGGTGCGAAGGGTTGAATAATGATAGCTCAATGGGTTCGAGCAATCCCTGAACGCCAGGTTAGCCAGTAGAATGGCTCCGTCCAGTGTAGATGAACGGGTTCGTTGGTCCGAGGAATAGCTCCCATGCCGCGGCTTTTTTGGTTTCTTCTGGCAATATTTCTTCTGTTTCCTGGTGCTCTGACTGCCCAAGTTCCCGTCAAGGTAACTGGTGTCATAAAACATTTCGATGCCAAGATCGGAATCATTACGGTTCGTGCCAAAGGCGCTACCGAGGACGAATCGTATAGCCTGCTCAAGAATGACATCGATGTGACTACGGTCGCTGGCGAGAAAACCCGACTCGACGTGGTGGCGCCGGGCCAGACAGTCCTGCTCAAAATCGGCGCAACAGGGGATGTCGAAG
This sequence comes from Planctomycetia bacterium, assembly GCA_005799265.1. Lineage (GTDB taxonomy): Bacteria > Planctomycetota > Planctomycetia > Gemmatales > Gemmataceae > SIAQ01. The sequence continues at coordinate 16,257 of SYHD01000193.1, forward strand.
CGATCGTGGTCCAGCCGGCCGTTTTCTTGGCAACCGTGGCGGATGTGGATGCCAAGAACCGGACGATCGCGCTTGCCCGTCACGAAAAGCAATCTGTCACGATGGCCGTAGCCCCCAACGCCACAGTCATGCTTGCCGGTCGGTCCGTCTTCTTGCGCGAGATCAAGACGGGTTCCCAGATGACCGTGACTGCATCGTTGGATGGCAAGTCTGTCCTAGGTTTGAATCTAGTCTCCGACCCTGACGGCAAACATGCCAATACTCTCTATCCACGAGTCAAGAGCACGAGGCTTCCCGGGAGCCGGTGGGCTGGCGTTCTGACCGACATAGACGTTGCCAATAGCGAAGTCCATTTGTCAGGTCCGAAAACGAATAATGTTCCCAAAGCCATGCGGGTGGCCAAGGACGCGATCATTCAAGTGATCTACTGGCAAGTGCCCGTGCAGGAACTCTCTCTGACGCAAGTCGTCAAGATGGCTCCAGCGACCGTCATGGTGTCTGCGGAAAACCAAATAACTCGCATGCTGGTGACCCCGCCCACGGCACGCGGGAAAGTCAAGCTGCTCGATGGGGAAGAGGGTCGCCTGACCGTCGAGGTGAATGGCATTGACAGGACCTTCGCGCTGCGAAAAGGCTTCAAGGTCATGAGTGGAACCCGTGTCATGCGCCTGGTGGACCTTCGAGCCGACCTGCCAGTGAACTTGGTGCTTTCTCTCGACCGGGAACAACTGCTGGCCGTCGATATTCGCCAAATCTTACCCCAATAATAGGGCGGCCCCATCACAAGCCTCGCGTTCCCGCGTCCAGGTTGGCTGCCAAGTCTTCACCTATCCGCAAACTAGTGAAACGCGGCAAAGTCTTCGTGCGGCTTCTTCGGCTTGCGGGGTTTCCGGCGACGTGGTGGACTGGTAGAATTGAACTTCGTGATGGCGATTGCTCCCCTCCAGAGTAGTGATCACCGTCCCCTTCCTATTCGCAAACAGGCGGCAGCTTTGTCAGCGGGTGCCGTGAGGTGTGCTTGGAGTATGAATGCCAAGGAAGTATGGAAATTTCCTAGGCCGGAGAGGTGACAGAGTGGCCGATTGTGCAGCACTGGAAATGCTGTGTGGGGGAAACTCCACCGCGGGTTCGAATCCCGCCCTCTCCGCTAAACGTATGTGCAGAAAGTTGCGGCAACCCGCGCGGGGTGGCATAACTCGCCACCCCGTTGTCGTTTGCGCCATTCTCGATCACTACCGTGCGAATCGCCACGCCTCCCCGCTGCGCCGCATTCTGCGCGTTTGGTGAGCCGGATTCTGCGCCGCTCGCGGCTCGCTCG